>CAXIBI010000135.1:0-6863 GCA_964022305.1 uncultured Hyphomicrobiales bacterium
TGAAATGTTTGAGACTTTTTATTCTTTTTATCTTCTTAAACTTACAATTATCAGTGCCAGTTAAACAGATTCTCAGTGAAACAGGCATTGAAAACACCCTTTGATCACAGAGAATTTATATTCAATAAACGTTTTATGTAAGTAAGCCTCCAACAGCATAACTGTTGAAGGCTTATAGAAAAGGTGAAATTTTAGGCATTTTCGTGACTTAGACGTTAAAAATCACTCTAAATGATTGAAAAATTTTTCAATCTTTATTGCAATGATTTGCCGATATCGAGGAATTTTTGCTGGCGTTGATGGCGTATCTCAGCTGGTTTCATTTCTTCTAAATCGCTAAGACGTTTTTCGATTTCATTTGCAGCACGTTCTATCATTTTTTCTGGGCTTCTGTGAGCGCCGCCAACCGGCTCTGAGATAATGCCGTCAATTACGCCTAATTCGTCCAAGTCTTGAGCTGTAATCCGCATATTTGTTGCGGCATCTTTTGCTCTGGTTGAATCATGCCACAAGATAGATGCGGCAGCTTCAGGTGAGGCCACTGTGTAAATTGAATGCTCGAGCATCAAGACTTTATTGGCTGTCGCGATGGCTAGTGCGCCACCAGAGCCGCCTTCACCAATGACGAGAGTGATAATTGGCACTGTTAGGGACAAACATTTATCTGTTGAGCGGGCAATGGCTTCTGCTTGGCCGCGTTCTTCAGCGCCGACGCCAGGGAATGCACCGGCGGTATCAACAAAAGTGAGTATAGGCAATTGAAATTGCTCGGCAATTTCCATTAAGCGAACAGCTTTTCTGTAGCCTTCTGGACGGGCCATGCCAAAATTATGTTTAATGCGGCTTTCTGTGTCATGGCCTTTTTCATGGCCTAAGATCACAACTGAACGGCCTCTAAAGCGACCTAATCCACCGACCAATGCGTCATCATCAGAATAGTAACGATCGCCTGCAAGCGGCATAAAATCTGTGATCATGGCATCAATATAGGCCATGCAGTGAGGACGATCAGGATGACGTGCTACCTGACATTTTTGCCAAGGGGTCAAATTATCATAGGTGTCACTTAAAGCTTTTTTGGCTTTGTCTTCTAAATTGCGGATTTCATCATCAATAGAAACCGAGCTTGCTTCTTCATTTTGATCATCTTCTGCAATGCTTTTAAGCTCAGAAACTTTACTTTCAAGCTCTGCAATTTTCTTTTCAAAATCCAAATAAGTGCGCATTCAAAACCCTTTTTACCTCTTAAATCAGACTTAAAAATAAATCCATAAGAGATTGTTTTACAAGTATTTTTTGATGATCTTTAAATTAAATAACTCTTAGATTTGCACCAGAAAATATAATTTACCAAAACAGTCATCAATTATTCATTTTAGATAGCCCCATGAGAGAGAATTGCCCGCACGAAACCGTGTGTCAAGGTTGTTTCTCACTGTTTATTTAATGGGTTAATTTTGCCTTTTAAAGGTTTTTGAGCCATTTGCCAATGGATGATGTGATTCTACCAATTTCTTTAGACGTTCTTCCAATACATGGGTGTATATTTCAGTGGTTGATATGTCTGCATGGCCTAATAATTGTTGTACCGCGCGCAAATCAGCCCCTCTTTCTAATAAATGACTGGCAAAGGCGTGTCTAAGAACGTGTGGGGAGACTTTTTCAGGCTTTAAGCCTGCTTTGAGAGCTAATTCTTTTAGTTCTTGGCCAAACCTTTGGCGTGTTAGGTGACCATCTTTGCTATTTGAAGGAAAAAGCCATTTAGGCACAGTTTTTCTCCCCCTTTTATGAGCGCCCTTGCTTGACGTATCTTTCTCTAATTCATCTTCCAGACTGCCTAAATAATCATTCAACGCAAGCCTTGCGGATTTGTTTAAGGGAACGAGCCGTTCTCTACCGCCTTTTCCTTTAATGGTGAACATCCGCTCGTCACCATTTAAAACAGCGTAAGGGAGGCTCACAAGCTCTGATACGCGCATACCTGTCGCATAAAGTAGCTCTAGCAAACATAAAACGCGTTTTGCTTGATACTCGGCATGCCCCGATTTTTGTTCACATTCATTTTTAGCTGTTTGTAAAAGTTGCTCTACATCTTGTGAGCTCATTATTTTAGGCAAAGGACGACTTTGTTTAGGGGCTTCGATATGAGCTGAGGGGTCTTCCTTGATATATCGCTCTGTGAGTAGAAAACGATAAAATTGACGTAATGCCGATAATTGACGGGCTCTCGATGAGCTGGCTAAGCCATTTGCCTTTAAATGACTTAGGTATGATTTAATATCCCCCTCTTCAGCTTTTTGTATTGTCTTGTTGTTTGATGAAGCTGATTGGAGAAAGGTCTTATAGCGGTTTAAATCTCGCTCATAACTCTCTAAAGTGTTTTGACTGGCCCCTCGCTCAGCGCTGAGCATGGCAAGAAACTCATTGATCAATTTTTGGCAAGAGTGCTTTGCACTTATATTTGAGAGCATTTCGCTGCCTCTTGTGGGTCATCTTGGCTTAACTCTATACAAGCAACTCTTAATGGATTGTTTCGTTTGTCGTTTGAAGGCTTATTTCAACTTTTTGATCGCTGATTTATCGCTCATGATTTAAGATCTTCAATTTGTCTGATCAACAACTTTAAGCCCGATTACTTCATGGCGGTATTCACGCGATGCTGGCTCGAAAACTGTTGCTAAAACATAAAGACTTATGAATGTCACTGACAAAATAATAGACAATTTTTTTAAAAACGCGACCAGGCTTGGCATAGGGTCTCTCAATATTCTTATATTTTAGCTTCTGCCGAATTCTCATCATTCAAGTAAAAACTTAAATCAACAGGCGTAACTGATTTAAATTACCTGTTTTTTCAACTTTTACAGTTAAGTTAATTGTTATATGAAGAAAATTAGCAAGATGCATTGTAACATGACATCGTGCTTGGTAACAATAGAGCTTAAATTATGAGCACTGTTTTGACCTTTAACAAACTTGAGTAACTATGCATCCAGGAAACGCAAAAAAACTTGATCAAAAAGTTAGAGACCGTCTCTCTTCTAAGTCACTTGTGCTTGTTGGGTTAATGGGGGCTGGTAAGTCTGCAATTGGCCGCCGTATTGCTGCTCGATTAAATATGAAATTTTTAGACGCTGATACAGAAATAGAAACTGCTGCAGGCCAAACTATTTCTGATATTTTTGCCTGCCATGGCGAAGCGCATTTTCGTGATCGCGAAGAGAAAATTATCGAGCGTTTGCTTGTCGATGGGCCCCAAATATTAGCTACTGGTGGCGGTGCTTTTATGAGTGAAGCTACCCGGGCGAATATTAAGACCCACGGGATTTCTGTTTGGCTTCGCGCAGAATTAGATGTACTTATGGAACGTGTTGGCAGGCGAGACCATAGACCCTTACTCAAGACAGAAGACCCGCAAGCTGTCATGCAAAATTTGATTGATCAACGATACCCGATTTACGCACAATCAGATATTGTTGTTGAAAGCCGCGATGTGGCCCATGAGGTTATCGTTCATGAAATACTGAACGCGATAGCCTCTTCTTAAAAACTAATTTTACCCTTTGATGAAAGGTTCATAGATTTATGAGCTCTGAAAGTTCTCCGAAGCAAGCCGATATGCTTGGTGCCTCCCTTGAGACGAAAACTCAGTCACAAACACAGATAACTGTTGGACTTGGAGACCGCTCATATGACATCACCATAGGTAGAGGTTTACTTGAGCGCGCTGGAGAAAAAATTGCCTCACTACGCCCCGGTGCGAAATGTTCAATTGTCACAGATGAAAACGTTGCTTCTCATCACCTGCAAACTTTAGAGAGCTCTCTAGAAAAAGCTGGCATTTCATATAAGACTGTTATTCTGCCTGCTGGTGAAGCGACAAAGTCATATGAGAAGCTTCAGTTTTTGCTTGATGAGCTGCTCTCTCATGAAATCGAGCGCGCTGATCTCGTGATCGCTTTTGGAGGTGGTGTCATTGGTGATTTGGCCGGCTTTGCTGCAAGCGTCTTAAGACGCGGTGTTGATTTTGTACAAATCCCAACCAGTTTACTTGCGCAAGTTGATAGCTCTGTTGGAGGTAAGACCGGGATCAATAGTGCTCATGGTAAAAACCTAATTGGTGCCTTTCATCAACCAATACATGTGCTCTGCGACTTAGATGTGCTTGCAACATTGGACCCAAGACAATTTAAAGCTGGCTACGCTGAAGTGGTGAAATATGGCTTGATCAAAGATACAGCTTTTTTTGAGTGGCTCTCAGACAATCGTGAGCGTGTCTTTAAGTTAGAAACAGAAGCACTTGTACATGCCATTCAAACTTCTTGCTCCATGAAGGCTTATGTGGTGAGCGCGGATGAGAAAGAGCATGGTGTGCGTGCCCTTCTTAATCTGGGTCATACATTCGGACATGGATTTGAAGCGCTTTGTGGCTATGGTGACCGTCTCTTACATGGAGAAGCCATTTCAATTGGTATGGTATTGGCCTTTGAATTCTCTGAGCGCCTTGGCTTATGTGAGAAGGGGCTAGCTCCGGTTGTAGAAGCTCATTTCAAATCAGCTGGATTGCCAACACAAATTCAGGACATTCCGAATTATGAAGAATTTACTGTTGAGAGTTTGGTTGGCAAAATGAGACAAGACAAAAAGGTTGAACGTGGCACTTTGGTATTTATCCTCTCAAAAGCGATTGGTGATGCGTTTGTCTGCCGGGATGTGACCGAAATACAATTGAGTGACTTTTTAAACGATAAACTTTCAGGAAACTGATCAATGATTTGGCTTATACTTCTCTCTATTATTTTATTGTTGGCTATGTCCGCCTTTTTTTCAAGCTCTGAAACAGCTCTAACGGCCGCCTCTAAGGCTCGTATATTAGCGCTTGAGACAGATGGAGATAGAAAAGCCAAGCTTGTTAATAAGCTCCTCTCAAATCGCAAGAAACTGATTAGCTCAATTCTCATTGGGAATAATCTCGTTAACATCCTTGCCTCTTCTTTGGCGACGAGTTTGTTTCTCTCAGCCTTTGGCTCTGCTGGGGTTGCTTATGCCACGATTGCGATGACGATTTTGGTTGTCATATTTTCTGAAGTTTTGCCAAAGACTTATGCCATTACAAAACCTGATGAAACGGCTCTGACCTTTGCTCCCATTCTTCAACCAATTGTCTCTGTTCTAACACCACTAACAGTTGCTATCGATTGGATTATCATTCGAATTTTCCGATTGTTTGGTAGTGATCAAGCTGCAAATGCGACGCTGATTTCTGCCCATGATGAATTACGCGGTGCTATTCAACTCCATCATGAAGAAGGCGGTGTGGTGAAACATGACAAAGATATGCTTGGTGGTGTGCTTGATCTTAAAGAACTAGATGTCGCTGACATTATGGTTCACCGAACAAAAATTGAGTCACTGAACGCAGATGATGAACCAGAAGAGATAGTTGAGCAGATACTCAATAGCCCATACACCCGCCTACCACTTTGGCAAGATGATAGTGACAATATCATTGGTGTTGTTCATGCGAAAGATTTGCTGAGAGAACTATCTTCCGTTGAATTTGATATCTCAAAATTGGATATTAATAAATTTGCTTCCAAACCATGGTTTATTCCAGAGAGCACTGGTCTGCAAGATCAGCTCAATGCGTTTTTGAGGCGCAAAGCGCACTTTGCTCTTGTGGTTGACGAATATGGTGAAGTGATGGGCTTGCTCACACTGGAGGATATTTTAGAAGAAATCGTTGGTGAGATTGCTGATGAACATGACCTTGAGGTTAGTGGTGTTCACCCAGAAGCTGATGGCTCTGTGAATGTTGATGGCTCTGTGCCTATTCGTGACCTGAACCGTCATATGGATTGGTCTCTTCCTGATGATGAAGCAACAACGATTGCTGGGCTTGTGATCCATGAAGCGCAAACGATCCCAGAGCCTGGACAAGCGTTTACTTTCTATGGCTATCGTTTTCATGTGCTGCGCAAGCATCAGAATAAAATTACAAGCTTACGGGTTCGCCCCTTAGAAGAGAGTGGGCATAATAATTAGATCACAATTACAAGGCTATGCCCTACTCTTTGCAATGAGGTTTGGTAAAATATTTGAGTTTGTGATTATTCAGTTAAGAGGTGCTTTAATCAGCTGGTGAGCTATTGGTTGCTTGATTTAAGATCATATCAAAATCAATTTTACTGGCTTCAATCACCGCTTGGGTCCGACTCACAACGTTCATTTTTCTCAATATTTCAGAGACATGAGCTTTCACTGTGGTTTCCCCTACTCCTAATTCATAAGCGATTTGTTTATTTAGCTTACCCTCACGGAGCATACGTAGAACGATGAGCTGTTGCCTAGTTAATGAGAATAGACGACGCGCCAAGTCTTCACGCTCTTTATCTGCTTCATCTAAGTTTTCATTACTAAAATCATCTGGAATGTAGATATTACCAGCCAAAACCTCAGAGATAGCATGGGCAATTTCTTCGCCACTTGCCGTTTTGGCAATAAAGCCACTGGCACCATAATTGACAGCCTCTTTCACCAGACGGCTATCTTCCTGACCAGTTACAATCATCACAGGCAATTTCGGAAATTGCTTGCGTAATGTTAGTAATCCGTCAAAACCATTGGTATCTGGCATATAGAGATCTAAAAGGGCTAACTTAAAACGTCCGATATTCTTCAAGATTTGGACTGAATCATCAATTGTCTCAGCTTCATGAATTTCAACCCGCTGCATAATGCTCTTAATGGCATTATGTAATGCTTCACGGAAAAGCGGATGATCATCAATAATGAGAATGCGTTTCATATAATTTCCCCAAGGCGTACGATACATGGCGTACTATAAACATTAGTAGTGGATG
>CAXIBI010000136.1:0-6691 GCA_964022305.1 uncultured Hyphomicrobiales bacterium
TGATGGATATGGCCACCTGGCCTTTGTTGTTGATGACCTGGAAAGTGAACATGCCAGGTTTGAAACCGCTGGCTTAAATCCCCGAAAAATTGTCGAATTTGAACGCGATGGAACGTTGCTTGCCAAGTTCTTCTTCGTGGAGGATCCAGATGGTTATGAAATTGAGATTTTAGAGCGTCACGGCCGATATCAATAAAATTAAAATGGCACGGCGCAGGGAGATAAAAGGGAGGACACTATGAAAGAAAATGAGATAACCCCAACTTTAACCCGGCGCCAATTACTGGCCAGCAGTGCTGCGCTTGGCACTTTGTTTGTTATTGGAAGCACATTTGTTGCCAGCCCAACAGCAAGCTGGGCGCTAAGCGTAACCCACCTTAAACCTGAAACCATGGCAACGTTAATTCAACTGGCACGGGATATTTACCCTCACGACAAAATTGGTGACGAATATTACGCCATTGCGGTTAAAGGTTACGACACGGCTGAGGCCAAAGAAAATGTTGAAGCTGGCGTTGCAATTCTAAATGGCATCGCTGTCGCCAAGGGCCACAAGAGTTATCTCGATGTTGGCTGGGAACGCGATCGTGTTGATATTTTGCGCAGTATAGAGGATAGCCCCTTTTTCCAAACTCTAAGAGGTGGTCTGGTGACCGGCCTTTACAACCAAAAAGCCATTTGGCCAACCTTTGGTTATGAAGGAGAAAGCTACAGCAAAGGCGGGTACATCAATAACGGATTTGATGACATTAACTGGATTTAGGGAGGAGACTGTTATGGCTGCAAAATTTGAAAAAAATGACGATAGCGTCGTCGTGATCATTGGAACCGGCGCAGGCGGCGGTGTCCTTGCAAATGAACTTGCCCAAAAGGGCATCAAAGTTGTTGCGTTAGAGGCAGGTGGAAGATATCTGCCAGAAGATTATGAAAATGATGAATGGGGAAGTTTCGCCCAATTGGCGTGGGTCGACCCACGCTCCACTACAGGGGACTATCGCTTAGCGAAAGATTTTTCAGGACTACCGGCTTGGATCGTCAAAGCTGTTGGTGGCACCACAGTTCATTGGGCGGGTGCATCCTTGCGCTTTCAAGACCATGAATGGAAAGCGGCGACCACTTACGGCAAGGTTCAAGGCGCAAATTTACTTGATTGGCCAATCGATGGGAAAGAAATGGCTCCCTGGTACACTAAGGCTGAGGACAAACTTGGTGTCACCCGAACAGGGGGCAGAGCCGGCTTACCAGGAAATAACAATTACAAAGTGTTTGAAGCTGGTGCCAAGAAAGTGGGCTATAAAAATGTTCACACTGGGCGAATGGCAATCAATAGCAAAAACTATGATAAACGTCTCTCATGCCAACAAACGGGCTTTTGTTTTCAGGGCTGTAAATATGGTGCTAAATGGTCTGCGGCCTATACTGATATTCCAAGGGGCGAAGCAACTGGCAATTTAGAAGTGCGGGAAAAAGCACATGTCGCTCGGATCATCCATAATAAAAAAGGGAAAGTCACGGGCGTTGAATATTTTGATGCTGATGGCAAGTTGCAAATGCAAAAAGCACGGGTTGTCTGTGTTGCAGGCAACTCATATGAAAGCCCGAGACTGTTGTTAAATTCTGCCTCAAGCCTGTTTCCAGATGGACTTGCGAATTCTTCTGGTCATGTTGGCCGAAACTATATGCGACATATGACAGGGTCTGTCTATGCAACGTTTGATAAACCTGTAAAAATGTGGCGTGGGACCACTATGGCTGGCATTATTACCGATGAATCCCGCCATGATCCAAGCCGCGGATTTGTTGGCGGTTACGAAATGGAGACATTATCACTCGGCATTCCATTTATGGCTGCCTTTCTAGATCCTGGTGGTTGGGGAAGAGAGTTCACAACTGCTCTTGATTCTTATGAGTATATGGCTGGCATGTGGCTTGTTGGCGAAGACATGCCACAAGAAACCAACCGGGTCACTTTAAACCAAGACGTAAAAGACAAATACGGCTTACCGGTGGTCAACGTCCATTTTGACGATCATCCAAACGACATAGCCATGCGCAAGCACGCCTACAAACAAGGCATGGCTGTTTATGAAGCTGTGGGAGCAACGAGGACTTTACCTACACCGCCCTACCCTTCCACTCATAATCTTGGCACCAATCGAATGTCTGAAAACCCGAGGGATGGTGTTGTGAACAAATGGGGACGCACCCATGATGTTAAGAACCTTTATGTCTCTGATGGCAGTCAATTTACAACAGGTGCCTCAGAAAACCCAACCCTCACCATTGTCGCCCTTGCCATAAGGCAAGCGGATCATCTGGCATCTGAAATGAAAGCAGGAAACATATAAAGTTCTCATATAGTCAGGCTGCAGCCCCTTAAGTAAGTAGGCGTTGCAGCCTGATAGAAAATATGCCCACAAGCATTTTTCATGGGCAGTTTCATTCGTTCCATACCCCGTCACACTCAAGCTGTGGCTCAAGTGAAACCATAACTCTCCCTCACCCTACCTGTCCTTAAGTGTCGTATGTGAACATACATCTGTACTTTATAATATATCCCAAGCAAAAAAATTTGGAGGTAAATTTCATGCTAAGAGTTCTCTTTAAAGTCATTACAATAAGTAGTTCCCTACTGTACATTCCACAAGCTTCAGCACATATGATTGACTCTGATCATCACAAAAAATCTGGTGTCTATATTATCCTTGCAGAGAAAACAAATCGTTCTGAAACAAAAGAGTTAACAGCAAAACAGACTGCAAAAAATAAACTCATGGATGGGCCTCAGAAATCAAAAGGCATCAAAAAGGTCAAGGTTGTTGGAAAATTTCCACTTAAAGGGCAATTTAAAGATATCAACAAACGTGAATTACGGACCCGTTATATTGAAATTGAGCCAGGTGGCATTGTCGGTGTGCATCGTCATGGGGATAATCCTGGTCCTGCTATTGCCTATATTATCAGTGGTGAGCTCACCGAATTTCGTAAAGGAGATGCACCTGTTGTCAAAAAGCCTGGTGATACGGCGCTCGAGCCTAAAGGCACAATTCATTGGTGGCGTAACGATGGCTCAACCATTGCCAAAGCCCTCGTTGTTGATATTCCCTTAATCAATAACAAATAAGAAAAATCAGCTACTGTCTTCTGAAAGCATGACAACAGTGATATGCTTTTCCTCAGTGCTTAGGCAGGCCTAGATACTATGATTAAAACAGGTGCCATATAAATCAATGGCACCTTACACCAAAAAGAAGGGGAAGCGACAATGGCAAAATTGAAAAGAAAAGCCATCATCAGTTGTGCCATCACGGGATCAATTCATACCCCTTCCATGTCACCACACCTGCCGGTTACGCCTGAGGAAATCATCGCAGATGCCTTGGGTGCAGCTGAGGCAGGTGCTTCCATTTTGCACCTTCATGCTCGCGAAGCTGAAACAGGTCGACCTATTCAAACACCAGATGCTTTTCTTCGCTTTTTGCCTCAAATCAAACAGGCGACAAGCTCTGTTGTTAACATCACAACAGGCGGCGCACCGCATATGAGCGTTGAAGAGCGCATGCGCCCAGCGGTTGAGCTTGAGCCTGAAGTTGCCTCGTTGAATATGGGATCAATGAATTTTGGTTTGTTTCCTATGCTCGAGAGGTATACCGAATTTCAACACAGCTGGGAGCCCGAATACCTTGAAAATAGCCGGGACCTGGTTTTTAAAAATACCTATAAGGACATCACATCTATTCTGAATGCCTGTAGCAGTAACGGCACACGATTTGAGTTTGAGTGTTATGACACAAGCCATCTGTATAATCTGGCTTATTTTGTTGATCAAGGTCTAGTGAAAGAACCGTTTTTAGTTCAGACCGTCTTTGGCCTCATGGGGGGGATCGGCGCACACCCTGAAGATGTTAGCCACATGAAACGAACTGCTGATCGCCTCTTTGGTGATAGTTATATCTGGTCTGTCTTAGGGGCGGGGCGTCATCAAATGAATGTTGCAGCGCTTGCAGCAGCGCAAGGCGGGAATGTTCGTGTTGGTCTTGAAGATTCTTTATGGATACGCCCAGGTGAATTAGCTAAAAGCAATGGTGAACAGGTCAGTAAAGTCCGCCGCATTCTGGAAGACCTTGGCCTTGAGATCGCCACACCAGATGAAGCGCGTGAAATATTATCCTTAAAGGGAGGTGACAATGTCGCATTCTGATCACGCCTCTGTTTCTGATCTTGGCCCTGTGATTGTCACTGGTGGTAGCCGCGGCATCGGTGCTGCCACCGTTGAAGCACTGGCAAAAGCCGGTCGGCCTGTTGCCTTTTCATATGCATCGAATGACGCTGCTGCAAATGCTCTTTGTGATAAGATTGCAGCTAGCGGTGGAAAGGCTCTCGCCGTTAAAGGAGATGCCGCTGACCCTGCAGCTGTTGACCATCTTTTTACAGCCTGCCGAGATCAGCTTGGCCCTGCTATAGGCCTTTTCGCCAATGCTGGTATATCCGGCCCCTATTGCACTCTTGAGCAATTGTCTCTTGCCGACCTTCAGCGTGTGATGGAGGTTAATGTTACTGGGACATTTCTTGCGGCTCAAGCTGCCATCCGTGAAATGACTGCAAATGAAAATCAAAAAGGCGGCGCTATCGTCTTTATGTCTAGCCGTGCAGCTCAACTTGGCGGCGGTGGTGAATGGATCCACTATGCAGCTTCTAAAGGGGCTGTCGATAGCATGACTGTTGGCCTTGCTAATGAAGTTGGCCCCCTGGGCATCCGCGTGAATGCGGTTTCTCCTGGGTTGATTGAAACTGAACTACATGCAAGCTCTGTCCTTAGCGATCGGCTTAAGCAAAAAAGCCCTCAAGTTCCTCTTGGTCGAAGTGGCACTGCCGAGGAAGTGGCTGAAACTGTCTGCTGGTTACTTTCAGATAAAGCCTCTTATGTGAGCGGTGCCATTCTTAACGTTGCTGGCGGGCGGTAATTTCTCTCACAGGCTATTTATTTAATTGCACTTCAGGTTGTTTTTTTGTGCTTCAGATGCCCACGAAGCATCCGCAATAGCAACCGTGTTAATCTCTTGGATCTACAAAAAGCGATCTTTTTTAATAAATCATATTTATCAGTCACTTAACAAAAAACTCTCCTACGAAAGCTGAGATGAGAGTGGGCATTAATGACTTGTTTGTGGGTTAATAGTGTGAAATCATTTCTGGAGATAAATAACCATTGGAGCTTGTTGTGCAAAAAATTATAACCTTCGTTTTGATGCTTTTTATTTCTACTAGCGCGGCTATGGCAGACCCTGCCAAGAAAACTCAGAATGAAGGGCAGGACAAATTTCAACATGAACTCAGCCGCTGTGCTGCGTTTTATGAAATTTTATCTGGCTGTTTGAGCGATGAAGATCAACAAAAAAAAGAAATGACAGCTCTATCGAAAAAGACAATTCAGCAAGCGATGCAATTCGGTATGAAAATTAATATGAAGGTTGATAAAATCTTAACTCGCTTGCGTTCTGAACGCGCAACCATGATTTCAGATATACAGGGGAAATGCTCAAACTACTCTGTTCTTGTCAAACAAAACTTTGAAAATTGCAGCTATGTGAGCACCTTAGCTAAAAAATGGGTGAAGGACTGGAAACCTGATAGTCGAGGTTCAGCATCCGAATAAATACATCTCTCGTGCGGCAGTAGATATTTAGTTTGCAGGCTTTTTGATGATTAGAGATATAGTCTAATACACGCCCCTTCTAAAAGAGGGGGCGTGTTTTTTTGTATGATCAAAATTTTTAAGAAAGACTTGCGCAGAAGCGGATGATGCGGTTGCAGGCTTCTTCAAGTGCTTCAGTTGAGGTGGCGTATGACGCTCTGAAGTAAGGCGATAAACCAAAGGCTTCACCGTGAACAGCTGCTACACCTTCTTGTGATAGAAGCGCTGTTACGAAGTCTTCGTCAGTGTTGATCACTGTGCCGTCTTGTGTGGTTTTGCCAATGCAGCCTTCAATAGATGGGTAGACATAAAATGCACCTTCAGGGACTGGGCAATAAATACCTTCAGCTTTATTAAGAAGCTCCACCACCAAGTCACGGCGTTTTTCAAAGGCGTCTCTTCTCTCATTCATGAAATCTTGACTACCGTTCAAGGCTTCAACTGAGGCCCACTGGCTAATTGAACAAGGGTTTGACGTTGATTGAGACTGCACTTTGCGCATCGCTGCGATGAGTTCAGTTGGGCCGCCAGCATACCCAATTCGCCAACCTGTCATGGCATAAGCTTTAGCAACACCGTTCATTGTTAATGTACGGTCTTTTAATTTTGGCTCAACTGCAACGAGTGATTTAAACTCGAAATCACCGTATGTGAGATGCTCATAAATATCGTCAGCCAAGATCCAAACATGTGGATGCTTTAAGAGCACATCTGTCAGCCCTTTAATTTCTTCAGCTGTGTAAGCGGCGCCAGTTGGGTTTGAGGGTGAGTTGAAAATCAACCATTTTGTTTTGTCTGTAATGGCAGCTTCGAGTTGCTCTGGTGACAATTTAAATCCAGCATCTGCACCCGCTTCAATCGCGACCGGTGTACCACCCGCCAAGAGGGTGATGTCAGGATAACTCACCCAGTATGGAGCTGGAATGAGGACTTCGTCGCCAGGGTTGATCGTGGCCATGATGGCATTGTAAATAATGTGCTTACCGCCGCAGGCAA
>CAXIBI010000137.1:0-6591 GCA_964022305.1 uncultured Hyphomicrobiales bacterium
TCTTGGCGTGATTGGTGGCTTGATGATGATTGAAAGCCTAAATGCTATACGGCGTTCTAAGCTGAATATTAGTCCGAAACGCAATAAATCTCGTCATACCTGGGTGCACGGGCTTCCTCTCAAAATGCGCTTTCATCGCTCAAAACTTTTTATTAGTGCTCTGCCTCCTTTGGTCCTTGGGTTGATTGTTGGTTTACTTGTCGCTCTTATGGGGGTTGGTGGTGGATTTATTATTGTACCCGCAATGATCTATCTACTTCGCATTCCAACAAATATCGTTGTTGGGACATCTCTTTTTCAGATCGTATTTGTCACTGCGATTGTTACCATCCTTCATTCGACTTCTAATCAAACTGTTGATGTGGTCTTAGCGCTCTTGCTTATGATTGGTGGTGTTATCGGTGCTCAATTTGGTGTGCGTGTTGGACAGCATTTGAAGGGTGAGCAAATGCGCGCTCTCTTGGGCTTTATGGTTTTGGCTGTTTGTTTGCGTATGCTCATTGATTTGATTATCGAGCCTGATGAGCTTTATTCTGTTTCGCAAATGCTTGGAGGGTTTTAATAATGAGCTCTTCTAAATTTATAAGAAACTGCTTTAGAGGATTTGTAGCCTCTTGGTGCTTCATTTTCTGTTTTAGTTTTTATGTCAGCTCTGCTCATGCAGCTGCAGCAGATGGTGTGATAACTGACCTCACGGCTGATAAAGTGCCGATTGAGTGGAACTTTACTGGCGCGAATATTTTTCTCTTTGGCGCGATCGAAGGTGAGATTAGGCCAGATAATAAGCCTGATGTGATTGTGGTTGTGAGGGGCCCAAAGAAAGGGCTCATTGCACGCAAAAAAGAAAGAGTGGCCGGTATATGGGTGAATAAAAACCCAAATAAAGTGAGCTCTGTACCTCTTTATTATTCAGTGGCCAGTTCTCGGCCCTTGCTTGATATCGCACCGGCTTCACTTCTCGATAGTTTGGGAATTGGCTTTGGCTCGTTAGTCAGTGAACTTTCTCGCAATATTGATATTGAAGATAGCAATGTGGCTGAGCAATATTCTGAAGCGGTCGTTCGCATTATGGAGAAACAAGGGCTTTATAAATCTGGTGCGAGCGGTGTGAAGATTGTTGGTGACCGCTTATTTCAGGTGAACATTACTCTGGAAGCGAATGTGCCTTCTGGTGATTTTTATGCTGATGTCTATCTATTCCGTGGCGGTAAATTATTAGGTAAGCGCAGTACGCCGCTGACTATCCATAAATCTGGATTTGAGCGGATTATTTATAATTTTGCGTATGATTATCCGTTTTTCTATGGGGTGTTTGCTGTGATCTTAGCAGCCATCGCAGGCCTCACCGCAACAGCATTCTTCAGACAAGACTAGCTAGCGGGCTAGCCCGTTGGTTTTTTGTCTCATGGGCAATTTTTTCGCTTTTTGGGGCGCTTCTGATGCCCACCAGCATCCGCGTTGAAAGCGAAAAGCCCTCCGACAGGCGGCGCTTTTTTATTGCGCTTCAGTTTGCCCACATGCAACCGCGTTGCGCCGGGCAGCTCGCACTGCCATGTACGTGCTCTGAAGTAGAGCACTCCCTTCTTCGTAATGTGAGTTGAAAATGCTACTCAATAAATCTATATCACCCCCAGGGGCCACCGAATTTGTCTTTTGATTGTTTTTTAGATGTTTGTGTGTCCCACGGTCCTGCTTCGTGATTTGAGCTATCAGTGCTTGAAGTTGTGTCACTAAATAGATCAAACTTTTCGGCTGATCCATGTGAGGAGAAGCCCATAGGCTGGCCAGTGGGGGCGTCTAATTGTCCCCAATCTTCGGCTAAATTCTCAAGGGCGACAATACGATTTTCTGTATTCGGGTGGGTTGAGAATAAATTATCCATTCTTTGTCCGCTCAAGGGATTGATAATGAACATGTGAGCTGCAGCAGGATGCTCTTCAGCTTCCTGGAATGGGGTGCGACCGGCGGCGCTCGCAATTTTATAAAGAGCTGATGAAAGCCATAGAGGGCGTTGGCAAATTTCAGCGCCAATTTTATCTGCTTCATATTCCCTGGTCCGGCTAATGGCCATTTGCACTAAACCGGCTGCCATGGGAGCCAAGAACATCATAGCTAATGAAGCGATCATACCAGGGCCATTTTCTCGGCGGCCACCAAAGAGCATGCCGAAATTAGCTATCATTGAAATGGCACCAGCGAAGGTTGCTGTGATGGTCATGATCAGCGTGTCGCGGTTTTTAATATGAGCGAATTCGTGCGCCATCACACCAGCGACTTCTTCTTTGGTGAGAATATCTAAAAGGCCTGTGGTTGCAGCTACAGCAGCGTTTTCGGGATTGCGGCCAGTGGCGAAGGCGTTGGGTTGATCTGTATGGATGATATAGACAGCTGGCATAGGCAAATCAGCATTGATAGCGAGTTGCTCGACAATGTCATAAAGCTCTGGGGCAGAGCGCCTGTCAACCTCAACAGCATTGTGCATCGATAAGACCATCTTATCTGAATTCCAATAGCTAAAGAGGTTCATGGCGATAGCCACACAAAAGGCGATGATCATACCTGTTTGACCACCCATGAAAGCACCTATGGCCATAAACAGGGCTGTCATGACGGCTAGGAGAATTCCGGTTTTCAAGGTGCTCATTTTATGTCTCTTTCCTAAAGTATATTCTTAAAACAAATTTTGAGATTTGCTTGTCTTTCAATGAAGCTTAGCTCTAATATATCGGTGCATATATGGGTATGACAAGCACCTCGCACAAGAGTTTTAAGGTGAATTATGATTGAGAAAACAGAGAAAAAAGAGCTTTCTCCAGCGGCGATACGGGCTTTAAAAGAGGCTGAAGAGCGCAAACAGCTTGAAAGAGAAGCAAAAAATCCAAAAGAGTTGGGTGGCCGTGAGGGACCTGACCCTGTGCGTTTTGGTGACTGGGAGAATAAGGGTATTATTTCTGACTTTTAGGGAAGGTTTTTGTTTTTTAGGCCGAGTGCATAATAAAACCTAGATTTTAGCTGATTGTAAGCTTTGTGGCGTGTTTTGAATAAAAATTACAAAGCCCCATCGTAACGCTTGGGCATTGAGCCTATATGTATGTCATGGAAAAGAAAAATTTTAAAATTTTCATATTTGATGCTGCCATTATGGGCGGTGTTCTTGGTTTTTTAATTTGGGGCTCAACTTACCTTGTTTCTTCAAATCAAGCTGATCAGGCACTGACAGAGGCTTTTAAACCTGTTGTGGTTAAAGAAGAACGACCTTCTGACCTTCCTTTAGATTTATCTCAAGATGAACAATTCTACGATTATCCACCTAAGCTTCAAACTGTGGCGGATGATGAGCCTATTGTTCTTGCTGAAGAGACGCCTGAAACTCCTTCTAACCCTGAGCCGTTACTCAAGGATGAGAGTGTAAAACACACGGTTGCGGTTGTGGTGATGCCGCGTCAACAGGATGGAGCTTCATGGGATGTGGGAGCTGGTGCAGATATTGTTTTGTGCGGTGCGGCTGGTTGCTATGTCAGTAATGGATTGGAAAAACCAGCGACTTTTTATGAAGGTAGTTCTGGCTTGCTCCTTATAAAAAAGGCTGGTGCATGCCGTGATAGTTTATCATGTGTGTTCCGCGATATTGATCTTTCTAAATTAACAACTGAAACCAATAAAATTATTGAGCCCGTTGATGTTGATTATGTGAGTCATAGTTATATGGGGGGTGTTCCCGTACAAACAGGATCACAGCCTAATGACGTACCAGTATTTTTAAAGTTAGATAATTGCTCTCTTAAACGGCCTGTCATTGCGTGTCAGGTTGGGGTGCATGAGCGGAATTATTCTCTCTGGGCAATGCCTGAACAATTAGCCCAAACTGGTGGGCGTGATGCGCTAGATGCGGTTTTGTTCAAGGGGTTGCTTTTTCAAAGGGCTGATTTTACGGCTAAGAATTTAATTAAACAGCGTGAGTTGGTAAGACAGGCTGTATATACATTTTATTCAAAGATGTTTTTTCAATCCGCAGATGTTGACCTAAATGCTTTGAAGCAATGTTTGGCCAATGATCATTTTTTAACAGAGACATTTTTTGTTTTAGGATTAGCTGATGCTACTGAGAGAAAAGCTGAGAGTTTAATTCTGGATCTTGTTGGTCAATTACCTTATGATAAAATCCGAGGCTTTATTCAGAGAACACCTCAGTTTTATTGGGCGTTTTTAGATTTGGTTTCGCAGCTTAAGGCCTTTTCATCAGCTGAGCATTATAGCCAAGAGCCGGATCGTGTGGGCGTTTTGCTTAGGGTTAAAGAAGTTGATGATACGGAACAGGCTTCTTCAGAAGGTCAAAAAAAGAAGAAAAAGCCAATTAAAAGCAATGAGTTGCTTTATGGGTGGCAAGTTAAAGCCAGAGCAAAGGCGGCTTTGTCTCTTTGCCATGAGCAGCAATAAGTTTTTATTTACCCTTTCTGGTGTCATCCACTTTTCCTTTATTGAATTTCCTTTACTCGGCTCTTTGTATGAGGCATGACTATTTGCGATATTTTTTAATGTTTTCATTCATTTCTTTCATGCAGGGTTAATCACTTTGAGCGCAACAATTTTACAAATTATCCCTGAGTTAAAAACAGGGGGGGCTGAAAAGTCAGTTGTTGAAATGACTGAGGCTGTGGTGCGTGAAGGGGGGCGATCTTTAGTCGTGACTGAAGGCGGTGCACTTGCTGATGATGTGATTGCCAAAGGTGGCAAGGTTATTGAGATGCCGGTAGCAACCAAAAATCCGTTCAAGATGTGGTTGAACTCTAGAAAAATTGCCAAACTTATTCGCGATGAAAATATCTCATTAGTTCATGCACGCTCTCGGGCACCGGCCTGGAGTGGGCTGTGGGCAGCACGGGCAGCGAAGGTGCCGTTTGTTACGACTTATCATGGTGCGTATAACCAAAAATCTGCGCTTAAAGGTTTTTATAATGGCGTGATGGCACGTGGTGATTGGGTGATTGCCAATTCGAAGTTTACGGCTGATTTAATTATGGGGCGTCATAAGCCTGATCCGACACGATTGAGAGTGATTTACCGCGGGGTTGATGTGGATGAGATTGATCCGAATGCAGTCTCTATTGATCGAGTGGCGGCTCTTCGCTCAGCTTGGGGGATCGATGACGAAGAGTACAAAGATAAAAAAGTCATTCTTCATGCTGCACGTCTGACTGAATGGAAAGGCCAGCGTGATGTGATTGAGGCAGCGGCCGAATTGAAACGCCAGGGTGATGAGCGCTCGGTTTTTATTTTAGCCGGTGATGCTCAAGGGCGGCTTGCTTATGAAACTGAGTTAAAAGAGTTGATTGCCCGTGATGGTTTAGAAACACACGTTAAGTTGGTTGGCCATGTAAGTGATATGGCAGCAGCTTATAAACTCGCTGATATAGTTGTGGTAGCGTCTCGGGAAGCGGAGGCATTTGGGCGAGCAGCAGCTGAGGCACAAGCAATGGGGTGCCCAGTAATTGCAACAGATATTGGGGCGCCACCTGAATTTTTAAATTTGGGCAAAGGTGAAGCTCAGGCGACAGCCTGGTTGGTGCCTGTGGCGGATGGCAAAGCAATCGCGGGTAAAATCAGTACAATTTTGGAATTTGATGCTAATGAATTGAGCCAAATGGCTGAGATTGCGCGTCATTATGTCAAAGAGACTTTTACCACGCTAAATATGCAAAATCAGACGATTGAAGTCTATGAAGCCTTGCTTGGTGGGTCTCTGGCCACAGTTTCTGCTTAAAATAGGGGTAGAACGTGCTAATTCACTTGACGAAATTATAGCTCTTTGGTTGTAATTTGTGTGTTATAAATAAAACAGGCCAATATAATAGAAGTATATAGGTTTGTTTCTCTCACCATTGCGGGACTTTCAAATTTAAAAAAATTGAGATCTCGTCATTTGATAGAGTTGAGAGTAGTTTTTTGTTTTTAAAATAGTCATTACATAGGAGATATAGCTATCGCACGCCGACCAGTGAAGGCAACGCCAAAAAAGGATGAAGGACCTCGCATCAATCGAGAAATCGATGAGCGTGAAGTTCAGTTGATTGATGAAAGTGGAGAGAATGTTGGAACAGTGCCGATTGACGATGCACTAGACCGCGCAGCGGAAGCCAACATGGATCTTGTTGAAATCAATGGTGGTTCTACTCCTCCTATTGTGAAGATTTTGGATTACGGGAAATATAAATACCAAGCACAGAAAAAAGCTGCTGAAGCCCGCAAAAAACAAAAATCTTTTGACGTAAAAGAAATTAAGCTTCGCCCGAATATTGATACGCATGATTATGATGTAAAAATGCGTAATATGCAGAAGTTTTTTGACGCGGGTGACAAGGTGAAAGTGACCTTGAGGTTCCGTGGCCGTGAAATGGCTCACCAGCAATTGGGTATGGAACTTCTTAAGCGTGTGAAAGAGCAAACCGAAGAAATCGCTAAGGTTGAGCTTGAGCCTAAGCTTGAAGGCCGCCAGATGATTATGGTGTTAGCGCCGAGATAAAGCTCAAGGCTTTTTTAAAAGAGCAATGAATTTGTAAAAGATCGAGTGGTTTTGACTGCTCGGTCTTTTTT
>CAXIBI010000138.1:0-6513 GCA_964022305.1 uncultured Hyphomicrobiales bacterium
GCCATATCTTTCACATCATTACCTGAAAGTTGAACCCGGTTAGCGCCCGTATCTAAAATTTGGTTGCCATTGCGATCAATACGGTAAGTACGAACACGTCTCGGTCCACCATTAAGCGCAGCTGCATTATCTTGCGCAGCTTGTACCTTTTCACCTGCATCCTTAACTTCACCGCGCAGGCTTTCAACAACCTCAGGATCAGAAGAAGCTATAATTCCCTCTGCCCTTTGAGCACCAGGATCACCAAGGCGAGCAAAAATCTTTTTATTCTGGTTCGCAAACTCACGCCCACCAGCATCATCTGGTTGCGCTTTTATTCCTGTGTCTTTTGAAGTGATCACAGGCGCTTTGCCAGAACCATTATCACCTGAATATTTATAAGCAAAGGCAACACCGCCGCCAATAATGACAGAGCCAAGGATCATCGTGCCAACCAAAAATGATTTACGGCCAGAGCTTTGAACATCGCTTTCATAAGACGCGTCCATCTGATTAGCAGCCATCGCTGCAGCTTCAACACCTGGTTGAGCATAAGCACCCGCCCCCATCATGCCCGGCTGAGCATTATTTTGGAGAGGTTGCAGCCCTTGATTATTCATTTGAGAATTGTAATCGGCTCCAAAGCCTGCATCTTGATACTGTGTCTCTTGATATTGATACTGTCCAGCAGCTAAACCATTTGAGGCACCAAATTGAGGATCCTGATATTGCTGATTAAACCCATGCTGATCAGCATAAGCTGACTGAGGGTCTTGATATTGCTGAGCATACCCTTGTTGGTCATAAGCTGAACCAGCTTGGCCAAGTGAATCACTCGCTGGATCATAAGGCAAAGTCGCATTTTGATGCGCAGCAAGATAAGGATCAGCTTCTTCAACCGCATTTTGGTTTTGATTATATTCAGCTGGCAGCGCTGATGAACCTTGGTCCATCTGTGCATATTGCGCAGTCATACCATTTTGATAAGGATCTTGATATTGCTGCTGTGCTGGCTGCTCGGTATATCCATAAGCTGATTGGTCTTGTGGAGCTTGAGTATATTGCGCTTGCCCATATTGAGCCTGATTATAATCAGTTTGCGAATATTGTTCTTGAGTATATTGGCCCTGCTGTGCCTGACCTTGCTGAACCTGACCATATTGATCTGCGCCAGCATCTTGGTAACCATAGCCAGTATTTTGCTGCTGAAATCCACCTTGCGGCTGATATTGATCCTGCTGCTGGTAAAAACCCTGATCACCCGTTTGAGGCGCATATCCCTGTTGCAGTGGTTGCCCCGTATTCGGGTCAATCCCATAATTTTGCTGGGGTGCTTCACCATCTTGTTGAGAGGAATTCATTTCACCTCTGTATGCGGTCAGCTTGTCCGACATATTGTATATTCCTTAACCCGCTCAGTTTAGCCCGAATCACAACCTATACCTAGTTTACCGCATCTCTTGCGGCGCCGAAACGCCTAGAATCGATAGTCCAGATTTTAGTATAGCACCAATTGAAGAAATTAGTGCAATCCTATTTATTGTAAGTTCCCAGTCATCTTCTTGAATAATCCTTAAATGTGGCGCAACTTTGCCTCTGGCCCAAAAGCTATGCAATTCACTCGCCAACTCATAAAGATAAAACGCGATACGATGCGGCTCATGCGCCTCAGCGGCACTTGCGACCACTCTTGGATATTGCGCCAATCTTCGCATCAAACTCAGTTCACCTTCATCCGTTAAGTTATTCAACGATGCCGACTTCAGCTTGTCAGAAGCAGGATCTATGCCAGGCATCATCTCCTGAGCCTGCCGGAAGATCGAAAAGACCCGTGCATGGCCATATTGCACGTAAAACACCGGATTATCCTTCGATTGCTCCGTAACTTTAGCAAAATCAAAATCAAGAGACGCATCATTTTTGCGCATCAACATCATAAACCGTACCGGATCGACACCGACTTCATCAACAACGTCTCGTAATGTAACAAAGGTACCGGCCCGTTTTGACATTTTAACTTCTGCCCCATCTCGCAAAAGCTTCACCAGCTGGCAAATTCGTACATCTAAGTCCGCTTCTCCGCCTGAAATAGCCTTTAAAGCTGCTTTTAACCGCTTTATATAGCCACCATGGTCAGCGCCAAGCACATCAATCTGATGTGTAAACCCTCTATCATACTTGTCTTTGTGATACGCAATATCGGCGGCAAAATAGGTATAACTTCCATCAGACTTTTCCAAAGCGCGGTCTACATCATCACCAAAATCGGTGGCGCGGAATAAAGTCTGCTCCCGATCTTCCCAATCTTCAGGTAATTTTCCTTTAGGAGGATCCAGCCGTCCACGATAAATATGCCCTTCTTCGCGCAAAAATTCAATCGCAGCTTTAATTTTCGCACCGTTATCTTCATGTAAGGTCTTTTCAGAAAAGAAAACATCGTGATGAATATTGAGAGCCGCCAAATCTTCTCTGATCAGCCCCATCATGCCTTCAATCGCTTCTTGCTTGACCAAAGGCAACCATTCATCTTCTTCCATTGAAAGAAGCGCATCACCATAAATCTCTTTTAAAGTCTCACCCAAAGGCACCAAATAGTCCCCTGGATAGAGCCCCTCAGGGATCTCACCAATATCTTCACCCAAAGCCTCACGGTATCTAAGCAGGGCTGAGCGCGCCAAGACATCAACCTGCGCCCCTGCATCATTGATGTAATATTCCCGGCTCACATCATATCCTGCAAACTCTAGCAACCGTGCCAAAGCATCACCAAAAACGGCACCACGGCAATGGCCAACATGCATTGGCCCTGTTGGATTAGCTGAAACATACTCAATATTGAGCTTCATCGGTTGGCCAGTTTCAGCCAAACCTAAATCGCATTTACCATAATTTAAAGGATCGTTTAGAATGTCTCTGACGATTTGCGGCCAATAGCTATCTTCAAGGCGCAAATTAATAAAGCCAGGGCCCGCAACCTCCGCGGAACTTACAATATCAATTTCAGCTAGTTTTGCAGAAATCTGCTCAGCAAGAGCTCTTGGGTTCATCCTAGCAGGCTTGGCTAAAACCATCGCCGCATTTGTCGATAAATCTCCATGGGCAGCATCGCGTGGAGGTTCAACATTAACGGCTCTCAAGTTCACATCACTCGGCAAAACATTTTCTGCAACAAGATCATTAATGACCTTTAAAACATGATCTTTAAACAATACAAAGAGATCCATTTACCCCTCCTACGGGCAGATACTAACGAGTAAGCAAACTCAAAGGCGCAAAATTTCGCGTTACTTAATTTAAATTGACTGTCTTTTAAAAACTAAAAAACATTATTTCATGTATGGCTGATAAACATAAAAAGCGAAAAAGTTTCAATTAATAATTTTATTTTGCTTTTTATCTTATCTAATTGAAAGTTGAAGAGAAATTCATCTCACCCATTCCAAGCTTTATCTCAACTCTGGCGTGACATCAAACAATCGTCTGTGTTCCTGCAAAGCATATCGATCAGTCATACCAGCAACAAAATCACAAATATGAACAGCACGTTCGTGGCAATCTTTACCTTTCAATAAAGCTTGCCAATCAGAAGGCAATGATTCGCCACTTTTTTCATAGGCCTGAAATAAATCAATAACAATTTCTTCAGCCCGCCCCATAACCTTCATAACCCACTTATCACGGTAAACGGTCGCAAATAGAAACTCTCTTAGCTCTTTTAAAGCTGAAAAAAGCGGTGAAGAAAACTGTATATAACTTCGTGTCCCAGCGCGTACATCGCCTCTCTTAGCCAATTTTGCTTCTGAAATCAATTTTCTGGCTTCATTAGTGACATCAGCAACCATAACCGTGATAAGTCGGCGATTAAGTTCATAGATCAAACGTCCCTTATCCATGGTTGCAAATTCACCCAGATAATCGTCTTTAATCTCTTGAAGAATTGTCTCTGTTAATGAAACATTTTTCAAATCTTCAATTTGAATGAGCCCCGCGCGCAAACCATCATCAATATCATGATTGCTATAGGCAATATCATCTGCAATCGCGGCAACCTGAGCTTCAAGCAAAGCAAATTGATCAAGCCTGAGATCAATCTTCTCGTTAACTTGGCTTATATATGAGGGCACGCCTTCTTCCAGTACCTTTTTAGAGGCATATTTACCAATAAGTGGCCCGTTATGCTTAACAATCCCCTCCAAACACTCATAACTCAAATTCAAACCATCAAATAACGGATATTTATGTTCAAGTAAGGTGACATGTTTTAAGCTTTGAGCATTGTGATCAAACCGGCCATGCTCCGCCATCACTCTATTCAGCGCCCGCTCGCCTGCGTGTCCAAAAGGTGAGTGCCCAAGGTCATGAGCCAAGGCAATCGCTTCTGTTAAATCTTCATCCAAATTGAGCATGCGCGCAATCGAGCGCGCAATCTGCGCCACTTCTAAAGTGTGCGTAAGACGGGTGCGATAATGATCACCCTCATGATAAATAAAAACCTGTGTTTTGTGAGTTAAACGACGAAAGGCAGTGGAATGAATAATCCGGTCTCGATCTCTCTGGAAGGGTGAGCGCATCGAGCAATCTCCCTCATCAAAAAGCCGCCCCTCACTTGGTTCTTGATTGGCCGCATAGGGAACATAGGTTGCCCTTTGTTGCCCATCCTCTCCCTCAAAAGCCTCTAACCTCTTGTCTAATTTGTTTGTCATCTCAAACCGCATTCATTTATTTTAGGCCCTAGGCTCAATCCTGCCTCGTTACAACACCTTGACATTCAAAACAACAGATCTATCTTTAAATAAAGGTAATTTAGACCATAAACTCATCATTATCCTTTATTATGTTATACTTAAATCCTTGGCGATCTATGGTTATGAAACAGAATAAAATATTTATCGCACTTAAATGACGAGTAAGCGTATAAAAACAATAAATTAAAGAGACACCCAAATGACAACCGAAACAATTGAACATTCAGTCATCCTCACAACGAGCGCAGCCAAACGCATTAATAAAATTGTTGAAGATGAACCAAAAGGCACCATGCTTCGCGTAAGCGTTGAAGGTGGCGGGTGCTCAGGGTTTTCTTATAAGTTTGATCTCGTCCAATCTAAAAATGATGATGACCTAGTGCTCGAGCGTGACGGTGCAACTGTGCTTATAGACGAGCTCTCTTTGAATTTTCTAGGCGGCAGTGAAATCGATTATGTCGACGCCCTCATCGGCGCTTCCTTCCAAATCAAAAATCCTAACGCCACCGCAAGTTGCGGTTGTGGCACAAGTTTCTCTATTTAACAAAAAGAGAAATCGGAAAACCTCCAATCATGGTAAAGTATAAGGGTAAAATTCGCTATGAAATCAATTTTACCCGAACGCCTCTCTATTGAACTCACTAATTACTGCACCAAGGGATGCTCCTTTTGTTATAATGCCAGCACAAAAGAAGGCGCAACAACCTGGACGAACCAAGAGCTAATCCCCTTCATCATTGATTGCACTAATCATGGCTCTAAAGCGGTCTCGTTTGGAGGTGGAGAACCGCTTGAATATGAAGGGCTCTTTGACTTACTCACAAATCTCAAAGGGAAACTCTATCGCTCCCTTACCACCAATGGTCTCAAACTCAACCAAGAAAACTTAGAGCAGCTGCAAAAATCCAAACCAGATAAAGTTCATATTTCAATTCATTTCCCTAACAAACAAGCCGAAGTCACAAGAGTAAGAGATCAAGTCTTAGAGTTAGAAAAACGCGGCATCACCAGTGGGGTCAACATGCTGGTTGAAAAACACAAATTGAAAGATGTTGAACACGCCACAAACTTCTTAAAAAAATCCGGAATAGGATTAAATAAAATCATTTTTCTCCCCTTAAAATCAGTTTCATCTCCTGAACACCTAACAAATGCAAATGATATTTTAAGCGTGACAGAGGGACAAAACTTTCAATCAATGAGCTGTCTTAAAAAATGCAATAAGTCACCACGCTTCTGTGCAATTGGCTGGGATAAGATGGTTTCCTGGTGCTCCTATACGAGCTCTAGAAATCCTCTACACTCTCTAAATGCAAAGGGGTTAGCCCAAGCTTTAGATAATCTGGAACTTATCTATTGTGGCACAATGTCCAGAGTTTAAATGAAAATTGGAGACATCATATGAAAACCGAAATTCAAGATTTTCCAGCAGCTCACAGTATGGACACAAGCTGGTTCGGCATTGATGAAAATGGGGAGATTGCCATTTTTGAAACAGGAGAAAATGGATGTCTCCCTTCTGCTGCAACTTATTCAATGGAACAACCCACTTGGAATGACTTCTTCCAACTATTTCCAACGGATGAAGACGGTTTTTATCTCATTCCCCTAGATGGGGCAGACCTAGCCGAACTATGCACACCGAATAATTTAACAAAAACAATAGAAGCCGCAGAACAAAGAAAAGTTTATTCAGAGTTTTTCATCCTCCTAATGGCTTCAGAAAAATCAATAAAACTCTTCTCACCCAATTCTGAAGACGTCAAAGACGAATGGGATTATGAAAAAC
>CAXIBI010000139.1:0-6502 GCA_964022305.1 uncultured Hyphomicrobiales bacterium
TTTGGCACCGTTTGTAAGAAGGGGAGTGATGAGGGATGATTGTTCGCTCAAAATTAAGACGTATCGGTGCTTTAAAAAAAATAACGGCTAATTTTGGATGAGCTTTAATGAAACCAGTCTGGATGGCTGTTAAAACTTTTTGGCAGCGGCCTTCTCGCTCCCATTTTATTTGGTCTTTAGTTCGCTCTAAAGCGTTTATTGAGTTAAAGTAAGGCGCCCAAGGTGAGGTTTTTCCTAACCAGTTTCCCTTTTGATCACCATTTGAGTTTGCAAAGGTTTGAAATTGCTTTTTAAAATCTCGAGCGCTTTGTCTGGATTGACCATCACTTATGTTAGAGAAATTAAAACATAGACTCAGACTTAAAATAGTCACGGCCTTTGCTGCACATTTAAAATTTAACAATAAATCAATCCCCGTATTAGAACATTCCTATTCATACGGTGAGTATACAGTATTTTCAGTGCTTGAAAATTATGCTTTCAGCACAGCCAAGGCTTCTGCTGGGTCGAGGCGGCCGTCATAGAGGGCGCGGCCAGAGATAGCGCCTTCTAGGATGGCGTTTTCTGGTTTTTTCAGCTCATGAATATCATCAATTGACGCTAGGCCACCTGAGGCAATCACAGGAATAGAGACCGCATTAGCGAGCTCAACAGTCGATTGCATATTCAGCCCTGCCAAGATGCCGTCTCTTGAAATGTCAGTATAGATAATCGCAGCAACGCCGGCATTTTCAAATTTTTTCGCCAGCTCAATCACGCTTAATTCTGAAACTTCGGCCCAGCCTTCAACAGCCACAAAACCATCTTTCGCGTCAATGCCCACTGCGATTTGTCCTGGAAATTTTTTACACGCCTCAATCACAAGTTCCGGATCTTTCACAGCAACAGTGCCGAGGATCACGCGGCTGATGCCTTTCTCCAACCACATCTCTATGGTTTTTAAATCTCTAATACCACCACCCAGCTGTGTTGGCATTTTTATCGCCGCCAAGATCTCATCAACTGCACCACCATTAACTGGCTCGCCTGCAAAGGCGCCATTAAGATCTACGATATGGAGATATTCAAAGCCTTGATCTTCAAACTGCTTGGCTTGGTCTGCCGGGCTGTCGTTAAACACAGTGGCTTGGTCCATCTCGCCTTTAATCAAGCGCACGCAGTTACCATCTTTAAGATCAATCGCAGGGAAGAGTATCATAGTAGGCTAGTCTTTCTTTATGTGCCTTCAGATGCCCACAGAGCATCCGGCACTGAGATTCTTCAATTTCGAGAGGTGTTAATTTAAGGCTTAGCTTTTAGCGGGGAAATGAGTTTGATGCAATGGGCTTATAACTTAAGGAGCCCACTGCAAGAAATTACTGATCAGCTTTAGCCCCAGTGTCTGAGACTTTTCTGGGTGGAATTGGGTGCCGATCATATTATCTCTAGCAACCATTGCTGTGATTTCACCGCCATAGTCAGTTGTCGCTAAAATATGCGCTGGGTTGCCTGGTGTGAAGTGATAGCTATGGACGAAATAAGCGTGCAGGCCATCTTCACCGGTTTTTATATCTTTGAGAACGGGATGGGTATTGGAGTTGTGAGAACTTTCATCGTCAGCGTTAGCTGACGCAGCCCCGGTTGCTGGTGGGCAACCGAAGGGGCGTACAGAGAGCGTGTTCCAGCCCATGTGGGGGATTTTTAAGGATTTGTCGTTTGGCTCGATGGCTTCCACCAAACCTGGGATCCAATTGAGACCCTTTGAGACTTTATACTCGTGGCCTTCTGTGCTCATCAGTTGCATGCCAACGCAAATACCGAAAAAGGGTTGCCCTTTTTTAATCACTGCTTCTTCAAGCGCATCTCTTAAGCCATCAATAGCTTCTAGGCCTGCCAAACAATCCGCATAAGCTCCAACGCCTGGCAGAACGATGTGGTCTGCACTGGCGATATCGTCTGGTTTGTTGGTGAGTGTGATTGTTTTGTTTAAACCGGTTTCTCTCGCGGCTCTCTCAAAAGATTTAAGAGCAGAGTGGAGATTGCCTGAACCATAGTCAATGATGACACAGCTCATGTTCTAGACCTCATTATTGTTATTATTCTCGGTTTCAGCTTTGTGATGGGTTTGATCGATATCATTTGACTTTAATGAGCGGAAATATCTCGCTTCGCATTCATCTTTCGTCTTGCCATTTACAACGGAGACTAACTTAAAGCCGCTTCTTTCATAATGCAATCGCTCAATGTCTCTTGCGAAAAACGCAAAGATGATATTGGCCACTGTCATGGCAGCTGAAATGGCCGCTTCATTAAACCCAATTAGTTGTAATATCAAGGTCAGGCCTATCGCAGCTGCAAAAAACGCTAGCGTTTCAAGCCAAAGACCTTTTGCGAGTAACCAAAGGGGGCCAAAAAGAGCTGCCCAAAGAGAAAAACCCTCTTTGATGAATTGATAGTTCATGGCTCGCTCTATTAACGGGCGGTTCTCATCAATTGGGGCATAGATTGTATAAGTTTGCATATTCTCTCTCACGGCTATTTCAAGCGCTAAAAGCGCTTGAGCCTACGAGGTGCGGCGCAACGCGCCGGGCAGCTCGCGCTGCCATGTCCTAATGCTCTCTATGAGAGCATTACTCCTTCTTCGTATGGCTAGATCAGTACTACTTACTTTTAATTACTCACTCTTGCTTACCCGCCAATAAAGGAGTGAAACCTTCACTTTATTATTTGCGCTTTTGATTGCCCACAAGCAACCGCGCTTTTTTTGGCTGCGCTTTAGATTGCCTACAAACAACCGCGCTATAGCGTTCCTTTGGTTGAAGGTATTCTATCTTTTTGAGCTTCGTCAATAGTCAGTGCCACGCGCAAGGCTCTGGCAAGAGCTTTGAAGCTGCTTTCGGCGATGTGGTGGTTATTTTCGCCGTATAAATTCGTGACATGCAAAGTGATTCCTGCATGTTGGTGAAAGGCCTGGAACCATTCTCTAAACAGCTCCGTGTCCATATCGCCGATTTTGTCTTTGCTGAACTCAACTTGCCATACCAAAAACGGGCGGCCAGAGATATCTAGCGCCACACGGGTCAATGTTTCGTCCATTGGCAAATCGCAAGAGCCATAGCGTGTAATGCCTTGCTTCTCACCCAGCGCTTTCGTGAACGCCTGGCCCATGGCGATGCCGCAATCTTCAACGGTGTGGTGTTGATCAATGTGTAGATCACCCTTACAGCGCAATGTGATGTCCATCAAAGAATGGCGCGCCAATTGCTCTAACATGTGATCAAAGAAGCCAACCCCGGTTTCAATATCATATTGACCGGTTCCATCCAGATTAATGGTGGTTTTAATCTCAGTTTCGTTGGTTTTACGCTCTATTGTTGCTGATCGCATTTCGCTGTTCTCCGCATTTATTTATCAGCTACATATCATAGCATTGGTTATTATGTCTTTTAGATAGTGCATTAAATTAGGTAAATAATTAATTTTTGGTCAGTTTCAGCAGTTGCAGAGGCCTCTAGTTTCATTTAAATAGCTTTTTTCTCAGAGATTTCTTTAAATTATTTTTCATCTTTTCATTACTCAAGTCCTTGACCTTGCCGTAATTCCATCCAATATCTAGGGTCTGAGCCCTATACAGTGTTTAATTGAAAGAGACTTTTTATGTCCGATAAAAATAATGACCCAACAAGCTGGCACGCAACTACGATTGTGACCGTGCGCAAGGGTGATAAAGTTGTTATCGCTGGCGATGGGCAAGTGAGCCTTGGCCCTACTGTGATTAAAGGTAATGCTCGAAAAGTGCGCCCCCTTGGCAATGGCTCTGTTATTGCCGGATTTGCTGGCGCAACCGCTGATGCCTTCACTCTTTTTGAGCGGCTTGAGGGCAAGTTAGAGCAATATCCAGGTCAATTGATGCGCGCAGCCGTTGAAATGGCGAAAGACTGGCGCACGGACAGATATTTACGCCGCCTTGAGGCGATGATGATTGTGGCTGATAAATCAACCACACTTGTTCTCACCGGTACAGGCGATGTACTTGAGCCTGAAAATGGAATTATGGGCATTGGCTCTGGTGGGAATTATGCCTTATCTGCTGCTAGGGCTTTGGCCGACCAAGATCTCAGCGCTGAAGATATCGCTCGACGCGCTATGAAGATCGCTGGTGAGATTTGCGTTTATACCAATGACAATGTGATTGTGGAGAGCCTAGATGCTGAATGAAGCCCAATTGGCGAAAGCCGTACAAGATGGCATCATCACTGATGCTCAACTGAAAGAGTTAAAGACGCTTGCGTCTCCTGAAGCTCCATCTGCTTCTCAAGCCCAAACTGTAGAAGATGAAGCGCCACGGTTTTTCCGCTCATTTAATGATCTTTTCATTGCTATGGGTGTTGGCATTTTAGGCTTTGCACTGAATTACGCCATTGACCTTGTTGGTAAAGGCGATAATTTTATGGAAGTTGTTGCCCCTGTTACTGCAGTGCTCATCTTCTGGTTGCTTGGTGAGTGGCTCACAGCTTACAAACGCATTAATTTCCCGAGTATTATCATTGCGATATTCTTTGCGTTTTTTGTCTCACAAAGCTTGATTGCAGGTTATGAAAACTTATTTTTAGATACCCCGAGAAAAGCGACACCCCTTGGGGTTGTTTCCATTTGCGGCCTTGGTGCGATTGCGATGGGTACCTTTTTCCTTCGGTTTAAGCTCCCTTTTTCAGTTTTATTGTTTGCCGCTTCTATTGCCGCGTTTGTGCTTGCATCATTCATGGCTTTTCTTGGGAAAGACGTGATAACCCCTTATATGCGCTGGGTCATTTTAGCTATTGGTCTTAGCGTCTTTGCTGCTGCAATGTGGTTTGATGTACAAGACCCACACCGCACAAAACGTACCAGTGACCAGGGCTTTTGGCTCCATCTTTTAGCCGCACCCATCATCACGCACTCCGTTTTATGGACTAGCTTACAACCGCTGATTACAGCGAATAGCTCAACACCTGAAACCAGCGCTAATTTAATGGTTGTCATCGTGTTGACCATGTTCGTGCTGTTCTCACTTGTTGCGCTCATCATTGATCGCCGGGCTCTTCTCATTTCCTCACTTGGTTATGCAGCTGCCGCCCTTGGCTATATCATTTATAAATTTGATCTTGAGGGGAATGCGGCATTAATTATCACTATGATCTTAATTGCTGGGCTGATACTTTCTCTTGGAACTGGTTGGTATAGTTTGAGAAAATCTGTTTTCAAACTTTTACCGCCTTTGAAATTTTTTGAAAAACTCCCTCCTGTTGCCAATTAGAGGACACGTTTAGAAATTCACATGACTTCATCTAAAAATTATCTACCTAAAGAAATTGTTTCTGAACTTGATCGCCACATCATAGGCCAAGCGGCTGCTAAACGCGCTGTTGCTATTGCGCTGCGTAATCGCTGGAGACGCAAACAGCTTGATGATGAAATGCGTGAAGAGGTCTTGCCTAAAAATATTCTTATGATCGGGCCAACTGGTGTTGGTAAAACAGAGATCTCTCGTCGTTTAGCCAAACTCGCCAACGCGCCTTTCATCAAAGTTGAGGCCACAAAATTTACTGAAGTTGGCTATGTTGGGCGTGATGTTGACCAGATTGTTCGCGATTTAGTTGAGGCTGGCATTAGCATTGTTCGTGATGAAAAACGCGCAGAAGTGAAAGCCAAGGCTCATGTTAATGCTGAAGAACGGGTGCTTGACGCTTTGGTTGGGGAAGATGCCAAACCGGAAACACGTGAAAATTTCCGCGCGAAATTGCGTGATGGTCAATTGGATGAAAAGGAAATAGACATTCAAATTGCTGACACCGGCTCTGGAGGTATGCCCCATTTTGATATTCCTGGTATGCCTGGAGCGCAAATGGGCATGATCAATCTTTCCGATATGCTTGGTAAAGCCTTTCAAGGGCAAACGAAAACCAAGCGAACCACTGTGGCTGATTCATACCAACTGCTCATTGCAGAAGAATCTGACAAACTCATTGATGATGAAAGTATTGCTCAAGAAGCCATTGAATTGGTTGAAAATGATGGCATCGTCTTTCTTGATGAGGTTGATAAAATTTGTGCTCGCCAAGAACGCGGTGGTGATGTCTCTCGTGAAGGGGTACAGCGGGATCTTCTTCCTCTTATTGAAGGAACGACCGTATCTACCAAATATGGTCCTGTGAAATCTGATCATATTCTCTTTATCGCCTCTGGTGCTTTTCATGTAGCGAAACCTTCTGACCTGTTACCAGAACTTCAGGGCCGCTTGCCTATTCGCGTGGAACTTAGAGCGCTTGAGCGCAATGATTTCAGACGCATCTTAACTGAGCCGAAGGCAAGCTTGATCAAGCAATATACCGCTCTGATGAAAACAGAAGGCCTAACCCTGGAATTTACTGATGATGCAATTGATGCGTTGGCTGATATTGCAGTGGCGGTGAATGCCAATGTTGAGAATATCGGTGCTCGGCGCTTGATGACCGTGATGGAGCGGGTGCTTGATGAACTGAGT
>CAXIBI010000140.1:0-6463 GCA_964022305.1 uncultured Hyphomicrobiales bacterium
TTGATTAACTTTTTTATCGGTTCTTTTTGTAAACCCATTGGGTGATGGCCATTTGGGGGCGCATGCCATGAAAGTGACCAACTGGGTCAGCATTTGATATGGCGATTTGGCTTAAGTGCCCGCCCTTTTCTTTGTAAAATTCTATGAGTTTTGCAGCGCCTTCTATGGTCACTGTGTTCGCTACAAGACGGCCGCCGGGTTTGAGAGCGTTTAAGGCATTCTCTAACAGACCTTGTGTTGTTATGCCGCCACCGATGAAAATGGCATCTGGATTTGGAGCAACCTGGATTGTCTCTTCAGCTTTGCCTAAAACCAGCTCTAACTCAGGGACGCCTAGATCAATTGCATTTTGTTTTGCGCGCTCTAAGCGGGTTTGATTTTTTTCAAAACCAATGGCTTTACATGGGGTACCGTTCAAGAGGCTGCCCGCTCTTAGCCATTCAATCCCAATAGAGCCTGATCCTGAGCCAATGTCCCACAGTAATTCACCAGGCATGGGGCGTAGATGAGCAAGTGTGATAGCGCGCATATTTTGTTTTGTCATTTGGCCATCATGCTCGAAGCTTTCATCTGGTAGACCAGGGTGACAGCTGAGAGCTGTGCTGTTTTCATCTGCTATAAAAGTAACTGCTAAAGAGTTGAGAGCGTTAAAGGGGGCAATTGAGGTTATATTCTCTGCAGTGGTGGATTTTATAACTTCTGATGGACTGCCTAAATTTTCGAGTACAGTTATTTTAGATTTGCCAAAGCCTTTATCTTTTAGAAACTGGCTGACTTTTTCTGGTGTATCTTTCCCCGTTGAGAGCAAGATAAGATTTGAATTGGGAAGGAGATAACGACTTAGACTTTCAAAAGGTTGGCTACAAAGTGAAAGGCTTGCAGTTGTTGCAACTGGCCAGTTCATAATGTTCGCCACACGGCTAAGGATTGAGAGTGAGGGCAGGCTTTCAAATTCGTCACTGTTCAAGTGTTTGCTAAAATGCTCACTAATACCCCAACAATGAGGGTCTCCACTTGCGATGATGACAGTGTTCTCTGGTTTTTCATTCGCTAGACTATCAATTTTTGGCATCATCGGAGTTGGCCAGATTTCTCTTATTGCATTTGGAGATTTATCTTCTGGGATAAGGTCTAGCTGACGGGTGCTACCAAAGAGATGTTTGGCATTGACGATGGCGGCTTTGGCATGAGTGGTTAGGGGCTGATAGCCTTCAGTGCCGCAGCCAATAATAGTGAGCCATTTGGTCTTTTTTGGTGGGTTTGTCATGAGTGATACTTTTTATAAATTCTCTAACCAGTTGAGAGCTTCATCAATTGTTTGAACAGTTTGGTCACCAGGTGTTTTAGGGCGATTGATCATAATTACAGGAAGCCTGAGATCTCTCGCAACATCCAGTTTTGCTCTGGCTTTTTCACCGCCGCTATTTTTGGTAACGATGGCTTTGAAGTTATGTTGCTCAAATAAAGCTTTTTCATCCCTATAGCTAAAGGGACCTTTGGCATAAATAAAGTTAAAATTATCTGGCCACTCATCTTCTTTCATAGGGTTTGATATTTTTTGCTTCTTCGGATCTGTTTGTTTTGGTGCTTCGATGGCTCTACAAAAAAAAGAAATATCCTCTCGGTGAAGAAATGCGCTGAGTTCTAACCGGCCGATTGTTAAAAAGGCTGGGCTCAGCTCAGGTGATAGAGCTGTGGCTGCGTCTTGCATAGAGCTTACCTCAATCCAATGGTCGCCTTTTTGTTTTTGCCATTCTGGTCTTGAGATGTGAATGATCGGACAATTTACACTTTTGGCCGCTTGGTTTGCATTTGAAGAAATGTTTTGAGCAAAAGGGTGAGTGGCATCAATAAGTGCTGATATATTCTCGGTTTGAATATAGTTAGCCAAGCCTTCTGGTCCGCCAAAACCACCAGTTCGATAGGCACCTACTGGTTTTCTTGGCAGTGATGTTCGCCCGGCTAGTGAACTGATGGGACGATAAGCGGGGTTTGCTTCTAACCTTTCAGCTAAAGCAAAGCCTTCTGATGAGCCACCGAGAATGAGTATCGTCTTCTTCATAAGAGCATTCATACGTTATTTGATGGGACTTTCAATGGGTCAAGGTGTGTTTGATTTGATTTTTTGCATTCTCTGCCTCTTACAATAGACAAAGTGGTTGTATTTCACGTCTTAAGCTGTAGGTTGGGGACAGTTTTTAATGATATAAGACATTTTATGACCAATTCTCTTTCAACAAACACAGCGCGTATTAATGGCCCTAAGGGCTTTGTACTTGCAGCGCCACATAGTGGCTCTGGCAAAACCACTTTATCTATTGGTTTAATGCGTGCTTTGCGGCGGCGTGGGATTGATATCTCACCTGCGAAAGTTGGGCCAGATTATATTGACCCGCAATTTCATGAAGTGGCGAGTGGTGTACCCTCTTACAATCTAGATGGTTGGGCTATGGGGGCTGAGACTCTTTCCTCGTTAGGGGAAGAGATGATGGCACATGGTTCTCTTTGTGTGATTGAAGGGGTGATGGGGCTTTTTGATGGAGCTGTGAAACCTGGTGTTTTAGGGCATGGTGCTACCTGTGAGATTGCAAAATTCTTCAAACTGCCAGTGATCCTTGTGGTTGATTGTGCGGGTATGGGACAATCTGTTGCGGCCTTAGTGAAAGGCTTTGCTGAGTTTGACAAAGACGTTCAGATTGCTGGTGTGATTTTAAACAAGCTTGGGTCTTTGCGTCATGTCACAATGATGGAACATGCTCTTGCTGAGATTGGTATGCCTGTAGTGGGCGCAATTCCGCGGTATGAAGAGATGGTTCTACCGTCTCGGCATCTCGGGTTAGTGCAGGCGACTGAATCGAATGAGACAAACACACAAATTGATAAAATAGCTGATCACGTTGAAGCACATATTTCGGTTGATCGCATATTAGATTTGGCCGGACATTTTAGTGTGGGCAGTGAATTACCAAACGCAGGACTTGCGCCTTTAGGGCAGCATATTGCAGTGGCTGAAGATGATGCGTTTCGCTTTTTCTATCCGCATTTAAAACGAGGATGGTGCGAGGCGCAGGCTAGCCTTTCTTTTTTCTCACCGCTTAATGATGAAGCGCCTGATGCAAGTGCTGATGCGATTTATCTTCCCGGTGGTTATCCTGAACTTTATGCAGGCCGCTTGGCGGCATCAACCACATTCTTAAATGGTGTTCGTAAAGCTGCTGGTGATGGCAAGGTGATTTATGGGGAATGCGGTGGCTATATGTCTTTAGGTAGTGGGCTTATCGACAAGGATGGTGACCGACATCAGATGCTTGAGTTGTTGCCTCTTGAGACCTCTTTTGCAAAGCGTAAATTGCATCTTGGCTATCGCCATGTAAAACGTGATGATGGTCAAATTTTCCGTGGCCATGAATTCCATTATGCCTCGATCCTTAAAGAAGAGGGCAGCGCTCTTTTTAAGGATGTTGAGGGTTCCACTTCTTACGGATTGCGGCAAGGGACTGTGTCAGGTTCTTTTGTTCATCTCATCGATGCGGCTTAGGCTTAGGACCTAGAGCTTAAAGCAACTGTTAATTTTATTTTTCGTCGAGTTCGGTAATTCTTTGATGTGTGGCGCCAAATGAGGGGGTGCGAGCAACGACACCGTCTTGAAATGATTTAGGGCGGTCGCTCCAGGCTGGGATGCCATCTTCTGAAATTGCATAGAGTTTGGCGAAGGTAATAACATCTTCAACGGCAGTATCTGGATTGAGGTCACCGACTGTGAAGGTGAATTTACCGGGACTTACAACAGAAAGAGTGGCTGGTCTTGAGCAAACACTCATACATTGCATCATTCTGAGAGAAAACCGTTCATTTAACCCTTGTTCCTTGAGGGCTTCAGCTAGAGCATCCGCTAAATTTTTACCAGGTCGCTCTGGGTTATCCGGACTGGCATTTTTAGGGCGACAAGCGCCACAAATGTAAATTTCAAGCTCAGGTAGGTTCGTGGTTTGAACGGTAGTCATTGTAAAATCTTTGTCTCTAGTAAAGTGTGATTTTGACCCTAGGGCCTAATTTGGGTGACAGTGTCGTGAAATTCAAGTGACGTCAAGCCCATTAGTTCATTGCAGAAAGATTTGGCTTGGGGCATAGTAAATGCGTTATTTGTATGGAGTTTTTTGATCATGTTACATGGTGGTGAGCTGCTGAAAGCTGCTAGGGACTATGGAATTGAGCCTTTTAAGTGGTTAGATTTGTCTACGGGCATTAATCCAAACGGGTATTTTATCAAAGATTTACCTCAATCTTGCTTTCATCACTTACCTGACCCAACGGATTTAATGTCACTTGAGGCCACTGCACGTGAGACTTATTCCGTGCCTGCAGGGGTGGGGCTTATTGCTGCAGCTGGTTCTGAAGCTCTTATCCAAACTTTGCCTCAAATTTTTCCAACAATGAAAGTTGCTATTGTAAGCCCGACTTTTTCATCGCATGAGGCGGCGTGGCGACGCTATGGTCATGATGTTCATTTGGTCGACAGTTTAGACGAAATTGGTGATGCGACAATTGTTGTGGTTGTCAATCCTAACAATCCTGATGGTAAAATCATTAAGCCCAAGGTTTTTAAAAAATTGGCTGAAACCTTAAAGGCTAAAGGGGGCGCATTGGTTGTTGATGAGGCTTTTGCTGATTGTTCGCTAGGGACAAGCTTTGTGCCTTTGCATGATAATAGCTCAGTGATTGTACTTCGCTCTATTGGGAAATTTTTTGGTTTGGCTGGTTTGCGCCTTGGGTTTGCGATTGGGCCAGAGCGTTATTTAGAGCGATTGAAAGAAATTATGGGGGATTGGGCGGTTTCTGGCCCGGCGATTGAAATTGGACGCAAGGCTTTAGGGGATCATGAGTGGATAGAAAAAAGCTTACAATTGCTCGAATTACAAACAAAAATGCACCGTGCAATGTATGAACGTGTCTCTTTGAAAGTTGTTGGGGGTACTTTATTGTTTAACTTGATTGAAGTCCCTGATGCCCGCACAGTGCATCATGAATTAGCCAGGCGAGCCATTTGGACAAGACGGTTTGATTATAACCCACATTGGTTACGTATTGGTCTTTGTAAAAGTCAAAGTGATTTGAAGCAATTTGAAAACGCTTTGGTGGATGTTTTGGAAACAGTTCAACAACCGGTTTAAATTTTATAATTTTTCATATAAAAGACGGATTAAATGAGCCAAAAATTTATTTCTAACTGATTATGTTGGTGATTTGAGAATACATTTATGCCTGATGTGGATTTGAGGGCTCTCCTCCTTATATTAGCGATTTTGCTTGATTGGTTAATCAGCGATCCTAAGCGTCTCTATAGTCATATTTTACATCCCGTTCAGTTTATGGGCGAGGTGCTTTCGTTTATTGAAAAACATTTAAATAAACAAACAACCACGTTTGCGATGCAAAAATTTCGGGGATGTGTAGGGCTGTTTTTATATCTCTTCATTTGGTTGATTGTTGGCATTTCACTTTCTTTGATTTGTCATGTTATCGGACTGTGGGGGATGGCACTTGAGGTTCTTTTTGCTGCTGTTCTTTTATCTGGTCGCTCTCTCTATGAACATGTGAGAGATGTTAATGAAGCTCTTAAATTTAAAACGATTGAAGAAGCGCGGCTTTCTGTTGGGCAAATTGTTGGCCGTGATGTGACGGCGCTTGATGAGCGCGGTGTGGCGCGCGCTGCAATTGAATCAGGAGCTGAGAATTTATCTGATGGGTTTATTGCGCCAGTACTGTTTTATTTCATTGGTGGTTTGCCAGGGCTTATATTTTATAAGGCCGTGAATACAGCGGATAGTATGATTGGCCATAAAACACAGAGGTTTCTCGGCTTTGGTTGGGCGGCGGCGCGCTTAGATGATGTGTTAAATTGGGTGCCGGCTCGTTTTACTGGGTTTCTTATTATTCTGATTGCGCAGTTTCGATATGGCAATGGGGGGGAAGTTTTTCGGGTGATGATGAAAGATCACTCGAAACATAGTTCGCCTAATGCTGGCTGGCCGGAAGCTGCGATGGCAGGTGCGCTTGGTATCGCTCTAGCGGGCCCCCGAGTTTATTTTGATGTAATGAAACAAGACCCTTGGATTAATGCAAAAGGACGATTGGATGCTGATGCTGAAGATATTTGGCAGGCTTTAACCGTGATGAAGAGGGCTGTGTTTTATATTTTGCCTTTGATAGGATTGGTTGGGGTATCATTGTTTCTTCTTAAAACGATGCCGTTATAAAAAAGCGATTAAAAGCTGCTGAGCTTTTCAATTTCTTTGATGTTTAATGAGTTTTCTATGTGAGTGGCTAGTTCATCGAGTGTGGTTTCAATTTGTGCTTTATACGCAGTTTGACTTTCAAAATTATCCGATAATTTTTTTAAGAAGTTTTGTCTAAACACATCAGACTGGAATAGGCCATGGAAATAAGTGCCCATGATTTTGCC
>CAXIBI010000141.1:0-6449 GCA_964022305.1 uncultured Hyphomicrobiales bacterium
AGTTTAGAGTGCAATTTATGAACTCAGCTCTTTAATTCAAGCTGAAAATTTTACATGTTGGGGTGTTTTTGATGGCGTCTTATGACCAACCGAATAGTGGTCGATCTGGTTTATCTCTTTTTGGAGATAAAAATGAGCGAGCTCATCGTCCGGCTTTGGAATGGCGTGAAAGTCATGATTGTTATCAATTGCGGATCTTTGGTGATTGGCAAGTGCGTCATGTTCGTCGGATTGCAAAAGAGATAAAAAAACTCAAATGTGGATCAGCTGATCAAACGGCTAAGCCCTTATATGTGGATATGGGTGGTTTAACTGCTCTTGATACAGCAGGGGCGATGCTCATTCTTGATATGAATGAGCTTTTCAAATCAAAGGGCTTTCAGCCTGAAATTACCAATGCGCGAGAGGCTGATAAAATCCTCTTTGATCTCATTTCTCGGCATCCGCGCGAAAAGGCGGAAGGTGAGGCAAAGAGCAGTATGGTGCTGAACTTGGTTCGGGATCTTGGTGCAACTGTGATTTCTATGGGCCGTGATATCATTGAAATCACAGCTATGATTGGGCAAGTGACCCTGGCGCTTTTGAGTTTGCTCATCAAGCCCTGGCGCCTCAGGTTCACGTCACTTATTCACCATCTTGAGCATGCTGGGCTTAAAGCTGTTTCAATTATTTCTCTCATTTGTTTTCTCATTGGTGCTGTGATTATGCAGCAAAGTGTTGAGCAATTAAAAGCTTACTCGGCTGAATATTTCTCTATTGATATGCTTGGTATTTTGGCGCTGCGTGAAGTGGGGGTTTTACTGACCTCTATCATGATTGCGGGGCGCTCTGGCGCAGCGTTTACAGCTGAAATTGGCTCAATGAAGATGCGGGAAGAAGTGGACGCCATGCGGGCGCTGGGTATTTCTCCGGTTGAGACGCTGATTGTACCGAGGGTTTTAGGACTTGTGATAGCTCTGCCGTTGCTTACCTTTATTGGTAATATTATGTGTTTGGCCGGCGGAGCTTTTATTGCCTATCAGACGATGAATATTGATCTGCAATCCTTTATTGAGCGGTTGAATGATGGTGTGGATATTCGTCATTTCTATGTGGGGATGATCAAGACACCATTTGTTGCCTTAATTATAGGCATTGTTGGCACTTTAGAAGGCATGAGGGTGCAGGGGAGTGCTGAGTCTTTGGGCACTCATGTGAGGGCTTCTGTGGTGAAGTCTATTTTCCTCGTGATTATATTGGATGCGGCGTTTGCTATGGCGCTGACCGCTATGGGAATTTAATGATCGATGTTGGTTTTGGGAGAGAGAAGATAAATGGTTGCTCTTAAAGAGCCTCACTCAGAGGTCATCATCGAAGTTCGTCATTTGCATAAGCAATTCGGAGCGCAAGTTGTTTTTGAAGACTTGAGCCTTGATGTTTATGAAGGTGAGGTGCTTGGCATTGTTGGTCAATCTGGTGGTGGTAAATCTGTATTGCTTCGATGCCTAAACGGGTTGGAGCGCTATTCAGCTGGGCGGATTAGTTTTTTTGGGCAAGATGTAGCAGAGATGAGCGGCAAGGATTTGCGCCATGTGGAAGCGCGCTCAGGATTGCTCTTTCAAGATGGTGCACTTTTCTCAGCGCTCACTGTTTTGCAAAATATTCAAGTGCCGATGCGCGAGCATATATCTCTGCCGAAAAATATTATGGATGAGCTGGCCTATTTGAAATTAGCGCTTGTGGGCTTGCCGGCGAGTGCGGCGCATAAATACCCATCAGAATTATCTGGCGGCATGCGCAAGCGAGCGGGATTGGCACGGGCGCTTGCTTTGGACCCGAAGATTGTTTTTCTTGATGAGCCAACCGCAGGGCTTGATCCGATTGGTGCGAATGAATTTGATATGCTTATTCGAGATTTGCAGCGCACGCTTGGGCTAACGGTGTTTATGGTAACACACGATTTGGATAGTATATTTGCGATATGTGATCGGGTGGCGGTGCTTGCCGATCAGCGGATTGTTCGAAATGGTACGCCGACTGAATTGACGAAAAATCCGGGGCATCCCTGGATTCAATCTTATTTTTGTGGTGAGCGCGGGCGTAGGGCGCAAATGCAAGATTAGTTTGTCTCTTTCTTGATTAATTTGTAGTTTAAAACTGATTTGCTTGGCTAAAAGAGCTGAGCTACTTGAAGGATAAAGAACATGGAAACACGTGCAAATCATTTATTGATTGGTGGGTTTGTGATTGCTCTGGTGATCGCTGTGATTAACTTTACCTTCTGGCTGCAAAAAGGTGGGGTTGAGAACCAGACCCGTGATTATGCGATCTATTTTAATGGGGCCGTTACAGGGCTGAGCCGGGCCAGTCAGGTTTTGTTTAATGGTATTCGAATTGGCAGGGTTCATTCTATTGGGATTGATAAGGCAGATGCGCGCCGGGTATTGGTGATTGTTCGCTTGCAAAATGGAGCGCCTATTCGCAAGAACTCGCAAGCTCAGCTGGTCTCTCAAGCACTAACGGGTGTGGCAGCTGTGCAGATCACACCAGGTACAGCTGATGAGCCACTGCTATTAGCAGTGACCAAGAAGGGGGAACAGCCAGTGATTACGGCGTCTCCGATTGTTTCTGGTTCGCTCACGGATGCTGTGCCTGAGATTATGGGGAATGCGAACCTGCTTTTAAAACGTCTCAATACAATGCTTGCAGATAATGAAGCATCTATTCGAGCAACGGTGAAGAATATTGAACTATTTTCCGAGACGTTAGCAACTAAAAGGGAAGATGTTTCTAGCATTATTTCTGATGTGAAGGCGCTTTCTAGTTCCTTAAAAGCAACAGCTGAAAAAATAGATAAAACAGTTGATCAAGTCTCTGGTTTTTTTGGGGGTGAAGGGTCTTCTGTTTTAGATGATGCTAAAGCGGCGGCGAAGTCTATTAAATCTATGGCTGAAAATTTAGAAAAATCGCTTGGAAATGGCCCTCAGGAGGTTATGACAGCAGCGAAACGTAGTTTGAGAGAGTTTGAGCTGTTTGCTAGAGATGGCCGAAAAGCTGCGCAAAGTCTTGATCGGGTACTAGAAAAAATGGACAGCAACCCGCAAAGCTTCATTTTTGGCGGCGGGAATGTGCCTAAATACAATCCTAGCAATTAAATCTTAAATCCAGTATGTTTGGGGTGTTTTTATATAAATTGTTAACCGTCCTTCTTTAGGTTTAATTAAGAGGGATGGCTGGTTTTCGTAATTTAGTACGGTCATATATGGGGGCCGGTGTATTTGTATGTTTGGTAGTCAATTACAAAAACTTATAAAAGCGCTTCGGGGACGAGCCTCCTTAATTGTGGGGCTATTCGGGATATTCGCACTTTTGGGCTTGGGTGGCTGTTCGCTAACAGGGGCTGTAAAAGGTGCGTTTACTGATGGTGGTCCCTCCCAGACATTTGATCTTGTTCTTGATCGATCTTTAATCAAACAATCTTCTCGCCTTGGGACACAAATTGTTGTGCAGTCACCAGCTGCTGTGAAAGCTCTGGCAGGTGATAATATTCTTGTGAAACCGTCACCTAATGAAGTGACTTATTATGGTGATGCGGTTTGGAGTGATCGTTTGCCCAAACTATTGCAGGCCCGGTTGGTTGAAGCTTTGCAGGTGACTGGACGCTTTAGAGCCGTGAGTGATGGCAGTGACAGGATTAGCGGTGATATTACGCTTTCGACGACTATTCAGGCTTTTCAGGTGGATGTTGAAGGTGAGCGTGCAACAGCGAATGTGATGATCTTTGCTAAGCTCATTCATGTGGCGAGTGGTAAAGTTTATGCCAGCCGGAACTTTCATGTTTCCATCCCGGCTAAAAGCCGCGTGGTAGCAGATGGCGTGCACGCTTTAAATGATGCGATGAACCAAGTACTGCAATCGATGACGCGCTGGGTTGTGCGCCGTGGCCGTTTGCGCATGTCCTCTTAAAGGCTAGCCTTTTTTCTAATTAGTTTGCGAAATATTTTTGCTTTTGTTTTTTTAATAGGTTTGGATAAGGCCGGTTCAATTTTTAAATCTTATATTTATCACCTTATATTTTTTTCATGGACATTCGTTTAGCTACTCTTTCTGACCTTCAAACTTTATCTGAGCTTTGTATTCACTCAAAATCATCTTGGGGGTATAGCAAGGATTTTATGCGTGCTTGCGCCCAAGAGCTGTCATTTACCTCGTCTGATTTTGAGGAAAGTTTTATACTTGTTGCGGAATTAGAGGGGCAGGTTTGTGGTGTGGCTCAATTGAGTGAGCTTTATTCTCTGCCTGTTGAATTTCTTCAACGGGGGAATTCTTCTGGTATTTTGGAGTTGGTAAAACTCTTTATTGACCCGGATACTTTTCGTAAGGGTGTGGGGCATAAGCTTTTCTTTTCTTGCGTAACACGGGCGCAGCAATTAGGGGCTTCTGATTTGCTCATTATTTCTGACCCTTATGCGCAGGCATTTTATGAAAAAATGGGGGCTGAGCCCAAGGGGCATGTTTTGTCTGAAACAGGGACAGATCGTTGGTTACCATTTTTGAATTTCTCTTTAAAGCAAGCTTGAAGGAAATTATTTTTAAATCAGTGAAAATGAGCCTTGTGTAATGGCTAATAGGGGGGTATAAGCCCTCAAACTCAAAAGGACCTCCGTATAATGGTTCTTTTTGTCTCTGGCGTCGTCAATGCTCACCTGCGGTACTCAAATAGTTTTATCTATGCTCTGTTCCTCGGTTTCACATTTCCTAGCCAGAAACAAAAACTCCTCATTATTCAGAGGTCTTTAAAAAAAGAAAAGGGGTCGTTATGGCTGTTGAGAGAACACTTTCTATTGTTAAACCGGATGCAACTGCACGCAATATCACTGGTAAAGTGATTGCTAAACTTGAAGATGCAGGCTTGCGTGTTGTTGCGCAAAAGCGCGTTCGCTGGAGCGAAGCACAAGCACAGAAATTTTATGAAGTGCATAAAGAGCGTCCGTTTTATGGTGAGCTTGTTGCATTCATGACATCTGGGCCGATTGTTGTTCAGGTTTTGGAAGGTGAAGATGCGATTGCAAAAAACCGCGAAGTTATGGGCGCGACTAATCCTGAAGAAGCAGCTCCTGGCACGATCCGTAAAGAATTTGCTGAAAATATTGAGCGTAACTCAGTGCATGGTTCTGATAGCGCTGAAAATGCGGCACTTGAAATTTCATTGAATTTTTCTGATGATGAAATTGTTGGCTAATTAGCTTTACATCTCAATCTATTAGGGCGGCTTTTTAGCTGCCCTTTTTTGTTCACTTCTCAGTTTTGTTTTTTTTATTGTTGGCTGTATTGGTTGTTGTTTTAAAGGCCTTGATGCCCGCTTGCTGCCAGGTTTCCAATGTGATGGGTTGAAACCCCAATTTTTCATAATGGATTGCATAAACCCCTTCGCTCATTTTTATAACAAGGTGTTTGTATTTTCCATGCTGGGCTATGTCATGAGCGAGGAAGCCGACATAGATTGTTGGCTCTGATTTATATTGGAAACTGTAGATGTTTAATCCATTTTCCAATGTGTCTATTTTCTTGATGTTTCTTTTTATCTTTTCTTCAGCGGCTTTGATGGCAATAACACGGGGATCTCTTAGTCTTACCTCATCTTTTGCTTTTGTATTGATGTCGAAAACACCAAAAACACTGAGTGCTAAAGCGATCATGATCAGTATAAAAAACGATTTCAAAACATTTCCGGTGATGCCCAGAATTTTCACAAGGGTAGGGGAGGAGGTCATTTTTTACTCTGTACTATTACAACTGGGGAAGATTTATTTATAAAACACTAGGAACGTGAAAGTAGTGTGTCGAGAGTTTGGCAATTTTGTATTGTTGTTAAAAAATAAAAAAACACGCTCTGAAATACAAAGCGTGTTTTTATAAATAGTTTGTGAGCTTTTAACTTACCGTTCAGTGATTTTAAATGGTAAGCCGCCTTTGGGCGTTAAGGTCACGGTTGCGTTTAGCTGGATAGGATCACCAATATATTCAGGCTTGAAGCGTTTGAGCAAGATTGGCAGAGCCAAGCAAATCTCGAGGAATGAGAATTGACCGCCAATGCATGAACGTTTGCCTGCGCCAAATGGTAAGTAGCTATATTTCACGCGTCTTTTCATGCGATCTGGTGAGAAGCGATCTGGATCAAATTGTTCAGGATTGTTCCAATATTTTTTGCTGTGATGAGCTGCATATGTACACATCACCATCTTGTCACCAGCTTTGATTTCATGACCTTCGATCACATCATCTTCTTGAGCAACACGAATAAGAGCCCAGATTGGTGGGAACAGACGTAATGTTTCTTGAGCTACATTTTTTGTATAGGTGAGTTTGTTTACGTCTTCAATAGTTGGGTCTCTGTCACCATAGACTTCTTCAGCCTCGGCTAATATCTTTTCACGTACCTCTTCATTTTGTGAGGCAATGTAGAATGT
>CAXIBI010000142.1:0-6293 GCA_964022305.1 uncultured Hyphomicrobiales bacterium
GCACGATGACAGAGTGGTCAAGCTATTCAGAAGGGGCTTTTTTGAAGGCTCGTTTGGCTGCAGACTTTAAAACGATTTAATCGTCAAGATTAGAGTTCTCATTTTTTATAGCAAAAGCCCTTATACCACTATCTGGTTTAAGGGCTTTGTTTTTGTAATTAGTTCTATTGGGGTGGTGACTTCGCACAAGCTATTGAGTATTGTCAGTTGGGCTTTTAACACTAGCTTAGAATAGTGGGCGATAGGCAGGACAGTATGGTGAGACAGTTATTCAATTATTTAAAACATGTTGCGGACTTTATTGACAAGATCAACCAATATGTGGGGCATGCGGTCTCTTGGTTGGTTGTGTTTATGGTGCTTAACGTGTTTGTGGTTGTTGTTTTGCGCTACGTTTTCAATGTTGGCTGGGTTTGGATGCAGGAGCTTTATGTTTGGACCCATGCTGTTATTTTTATGCTCGGTGCGGGGTATACTCTCCTTCAAGATGGGCATGTGCGTATTGATTTGATTTATCGCACAGCAAGTGAGCGCTATAAGGCGGTGGTTAATATTTTAGGATGTTTCTTCTTTGCTTTTCCGCTTATCTATATACTCTTTACGCGTAGTTATCCTCTAGCTGAGCGCTCCTTTCAGACTTTAGAAAAATCATCGGAAGCGGGGGGCATTCCAGCTCTGTTTATTTTAAAAGCTGTAATCCCGCTTTTTTGTGTTTTGTTTGGCTTGCAATTCCTCTCGATGATGATCAGAAGTTTCCTTACTTTGATAACCTCTACAGATGTGCCTTCTTCCCTCAATAATAATCAAGAACAAAGTTTATAAGGGGCCTTTCATGACTGAAGAATATCTCGCTCTTATTATGTTTCTCGTCACGATTGTGGCGCTTTTGCTTGGCTTTCCTGTTGCTTTGACACTTGGTGGTTCGGCTTTGCTCTTTGCCTTTATCGGGGAGTATTTGGATTTATTTAATCTTGGTTTGCTCAATGTTTATCCGCTGCGCATTTTGGGTGTGATGAAAACGGAGACGTTGGTTGCGGTGCCGTTGTTTATCTTTATGGGGGTGATGCTCGATCGCTCTAATTTAGCTGGCGATTTGCTTGATGCGATGGGGCGGATGTTTGGCAAGCTTAGGGGCGGCCTTGGGGTTTCGGTTTTGCTGGTTGGGGCACTGTTGGCGGCGTCTACCGGGATTGTCGGCGCAACGGTGGTGACCATGGGGTTAATGAGTTATCCGGTGATGCTCAGAGCTGGCTATGACCCTAAACTAGCAGCGGGGTTGATTTGTTCTTCTGGGACATTGGGGCAGATCATACCGCCTTCGATTGTTTTGATTTTATTGGCAGACATTTTACAAGGGGCGAATGAGCAGGCATCTGAGATAAAGGGTGATTTGGTGCCAGAGCCGATTACGGCGATTGACTTATTTGCGGGCGCATTTTTGCCCGGGCTTTTCTTGGTGGGGCTTTACCTTTGTTGGTTGGTATTTCAGGCGGTGATTAATCCAACGAGTTGCCCGTCTCTTAAAACTGATGAAGCTCAGGGGCAAGTTAAACTTTCTGAAATTTTAAGGGTTATATTCCCGCCGTTGATTTTGATTGTGGCTGTGCTTGGCTCGATTTTATCTGGGATTGCTACCGCGACTGAAAGCGCAGCTGTAGGCGCTGTTGGGGCGACTTTTTTAGCGATGAATGCGGGTAAATTTAATCTCTCTATTTTGCAAGATGTGAGCCGGGAGACGACGAAAATCAGCTCCATGGTGTTCATTATTCTTATTGGGGCGTCACTCTTTTCTCTGGTGTTTCGCGGGCTTGGCGGCGATGAGGTGGTTGAAGAATTTTTGCAGAATTTACCTGGAGGCGCTTTTTCGGCGATGCTCCTTGTGATGCTTGTGATTTTTTTTCTTGGGTTTTTCCTAGATTTTATTGAGATTATTTTTGTGGTTGTGCCGATTGTTGCGCCGACATTGATTGCGCTTGGATATAGCCCCTTATGGCTTGGTGTTATGATTGGGGTGAATTTGCAAACGAGTTTCTTAACGCCGCCTTTTGGATTTGCTTTGTTTTATCTGCGCGGTGTTGCCCCTGCTGAAGTGCAGACGTCTATGATCTATAAAGGTGTTATACCGTTTATCTTTTTACAATTATTCGCCCTTGCGGTTTTTTGGATGTTCCCAGAGATCGTGACGTGGTTACCTGGTGAACTATTTAAGAAGTGAGCTTTTTAAACAGATATACTAAAGATTATAGATACAGTTTTGAGCCATCTGATTTGATGAGTAGAGCTTTTTGTATTTTAAGGTTTCTTGCGATGGTGTTCACGACCTCAGGTGTGCTGGCGAAAAGCGCAGTTGAGGCAGCATCAGCTGTGGTTGCTGATTTTGCTAGGACATAGATCTCTTGCCAAGCTTTTTGGTTTGCACCTGATTTTGGGTCGAGCATGTGATGAAGTGATGGTGCGTTTTCGAACTTGTATCCATTTTGGCTAGATGCTGCGAGGGCGTTGTTTTGCAAAGGCCAGAGCTCGGGGCTTGGGTTGGTCTTAGTTGGTTGGCCAAGTTGGATCATCCATCTATCACTACTGTTTGGTGTTTTTGAGCCGAGGCCGTGATATTCTCCAAAATTCACTAGGGTGTTTTCAAAGCCATTTTCTTTTAAAATCTTTACTGCTTTGTCTGTGATGTAGCCTTGGGCGATGCCATTTAAGGTGATGGACATATCCTGTTTTTCAAAAGAGATTTTGTTTGCCTCACATTTAATGGCTTGCCAGTTGATGAGCTCTCGAGCTTGTTTGACAGTGTGGTGATTGGCGAGGTCGTTTTTAGGGATTGCAGAGCTTAAATTTTTATAAGCCATGAAGAGCGGTTGGATGGTGGGATCGAAGGCGCCATTTGTTAGCTTCGCGAAATGCTGAGATTGTTCGATTAGCTCTTTAAACTCTTTAGGTGGGTTTTCAAGGGTGCTCTTTCTGTTCAATTGATTGATGAGGGAGTTTTTTTGGTAGAGACTGAAATAGCTCTCCAGTTTTTCTGCTTCCTCTAGCAGTTTGGTCAGGGTTGTTTTGGCATGTGCTTTATTTTCTGTGGCCAGAGTGATGGAGGCCTTTGCGCCCATGAGAATGCCGTGCCAGCTGATGTGCTGAATGGGCTTCGATTGGGCTGGTTTGGGTAACAAAGCACTTGGCGTGATGAGGGCCGCGCCTAAGATCGTTAAACAACGCCTGCGGGTGATTGGTTTTGAATTTGTGCTCATTGATTTTCTCCCTTCTTAGCTTTGATGATTAAGGGGACGCAGGTTTTTTGGTCATCATAAATGGAGACACAATCGAGGCATTGAAAACACTCGCTATAATCAATTTTGCCCGATGGTTTGATGGATTGGTAATTGCAGCGGACATTGCAAAGCTGACAAGGTGAGCCGCATTCTTGGCGACGTGGGATCCAGTTTAGGGTTCTTACATATCCTCCTAGAGATAGGAACGCACCAAGCGGGCAGGCGTATCTGCAAAAGGCTTTGAAGACAAACATTGATAGGATGATCCAAAAAGCAGCATAGAGCATGAAAGGCCAGCTGCGCCAAAAATATAAAGTGATGGCGGTTTTGAAGGGTTCGACTTCTGCGATTACTTCTGCATAGCTGGGTGCTATGAAAGCCGTTATTACTATGGCGAACAGGATGATGTGTTTGATGTATTTTAATTTGTCATCCAGCCCTTGTTTTAGTCTTACCTGTTTGACTTTTAAAAGGTCCCCGATTTTTGCGCTGAATTCTTGCAAGACCCCGTAAGGGCAGAGCCAGCCGCAAAAGGTGCCGCGACCCCAGATAAAAAAGCTTAAAATCACGGCAAGCCAAATGACTGTTGATAGGGGATCGTAAAGAAGGAATGAGAAACCAGGTGAGGCCTGGAAGGTTTTTATGAGCGCAATGACTGTGACGATTGAAAGCTGTGCTTGGCCATACCACCCGATGAAAAGAAGTGTAAATAGCAGAATAAGAGGGCGAAGGAATTTTAAGTTTTTTTCTCGGGCCATCCAACTTTGTCGCCAGAAAAGAAGCGCGTAAAGCGTGATGAGGAATAACAGTAATAGACCTAAGTTGCTGCTTTGGGCTCGCCATGATGAGACCCAGGGACTTTCGGTTTCTGAGCGGATGTCAGCTTTAGGGAAGTCAAAAAAGCGTTTGGGGAGTTCATATGTGAGGACGAGCTCTTTTTCTATTATCTTTGGATGGAAGAAGCCTTTCTGGCGATGCACACCCATATGGAGATTCCAGGGGGAGGCTGGGTCAAAGCCGAAGCGTCGATCAAGTGTGAAAATATAAGCCTGGGCTTCAGGTGTGACTTGCAGTTTTTTTAAGAGTCCGTTTTCTTTGTTTAGTTTTACATCGATATAGGTATCGCGCATATTTATGGCGAGATCGTTTTGTTTGATGGTGATTTTTTCAGGCACAGAAGCCGGGGTAAAATCTTGTTTTAATAAATTATGCCGCCCTTTTGCGATGATGAGCACAGGGACTTTTGTTTCGCCTAAATGTTTGAAGGTGTCTTTGTATGTCTCGCTTGAGAGTAAGTTTTTCGCAATTGTGGGGACGCTTAAATCCGCAATAAGGATTTCGCTAAAGAGATCGTTTGGAGTTTTATTGGCAATTTCATCAACTTTTGCGACATCGGTATCCTCAAATATTTTTTGCACATCTGCGTTTTTAAATTGATGGATTTTTACTAGATTTTGATTGAGTAATTCTGGGATTGTTTTCTTTTCAAAATAGTTTGCTTTGGCAATAGCAGCTGGTTTTGTATTTAGCCCTTTTAATTTTTGGCGCGCGATTTTTAATGAAGCCGCTAAGATCGTTTCGTTCATAATGCGTACTGACGCGGTTGCCATGGCAACACCATCTATCTGATTTTTCGAGCGCTCTGCTTTTTGGGTGCTGAGTTGGACTTTGATGTTTTGCGCAACGGAGAGACCTGGATATTGATTGATAAATTTATCTAACGGTAAGCTGCCGTGACCATTGACGAAGACAGGTTCGTTATGCTCGAGCACTTTGACGTCAATGAAGTTGCCTTCATAATCCATTTGAACGAGTAGATTAACCGGTGCACCTGAAAAGCCAGGGATTTTAATGAGATCTATGGTTTGGAAAACATAGCCGGTTGGTTTCTCGGCTGAATTTAAGAGCGCATAGACGGGGAGCTTTGGGTCTTTTTCGCCAAGTGAAAAGGGTGGGATGATCAGTTTTTTGAGTTGGTCTTCAGAGTAGCGGGCGGAACTTGGGCTGTGATGTAAAGAAACAAAAAAAAGTGACATCAAGCCAATGACGCAGATTCTAATTGCTTGAGCACGCATTTGTTTCCCCAGAGATAAAATTCATATTTTCAAAGTTTTTTATTTATGAATTTAGCATGAGAAGGTGTAAGCGTGCTCTGGTTGAATGTAAGATTATTGTGATTTTGACTTATCTATTGGTCGAAGGAAATGAGTGAAGTTGTGTTTTCTGCGTAAAATCTTTGCTGATAAAATATTGCCTTCGGATATTTATTGAAAACGGCCCAATTTTTCTAGCACTTCGATTTTATAGCCATCTGGATCTTCAATGAAGAAGAATTTGGCTAGTGTTTTCCCTTCACGATCGAAGTGGACAATATCTTTTGGGTTTAATCCCGCGGCTGTGAGCCTTTTATGCTCACTATCAACATCATCTATAACAAAGGCGAGGTGACCATAGCCGTTACCAAGTTCATAAGGTGCGGTTTGGGATTTATTAATTGTTAGTTCCAGTTCGAAGCTTTGTTCTTCATTACTCATATAAATCAGTTTGAAGTCTTCGAAATCTAACTCATCAGCTATAGAGAGGCCAAAGGCTGTTTTATAGAACTGGACTGACGCTTCTTCATTGAGCACTCTGATCATTGTATGGATCATTTTTGCAGGCATGGGGTTTCCTCTTTATGTTGGGTGTTTAACCTAATAGCTTAAGAGGTTTTTGACCTCACTGCACGGAGGGCGAGGTTGTTTTGGACGATAGTACCGTGGAATAATGTGGGACGATATCCGTTAACCATGACGGTTGTTTCAATTTAGTTCATTCAAAATAAAACGATTATGGTGGTTATTAAAAGGGGAGCGGGAGCTTCGTGAGGAGTTTTGCTTTAAGCCATTGATAATAAATAATAAAAATAAAACTCATTAAGGGCTTGTGTTTGGCATTGGCTTTGCTCTATACTTTAATAAATTCTGAACAGATGATTGAGTTTTTTAGCTATTGCCTCTGAACAAGTTAATATTTGAAAGACTT
>CAXIBI010000143.1:0-6290 GCA_964022305.1 uncultured Hyphomicrobiales bacterium
GAAATTCAAGATTGTTTAGATGTTCGCCGTGTTGCATAGCTGGTTTTGAACTTTACGATTTTTAAAATTATAAAAAGCTCAATTTTTTTAAATTGGGCTTTTTCTTATTTTCAGTAAGACAAAATTCAAGATAAGGGTGATGAGTGCTGCCCAGCCAAATGTTGTTTGTACTAAGACGACATTTGAGAGAAATGTTTTGCCTAAATTTACGGGAACCCATTTGGGTTTGAGGCATGAAGTTGTGAAGTTGTAACAAGAGGGGGCCGGCACATTTAGTTTAAAATCTTTTTCTAGGGGGCGCCAGTTTGATTGTTGTTCAAAATTAAGCAAGGGGATCATGCTATCAAGGGAATATAAGGTTGGCGAGAAAGAGGGGAGCTCTGGAATATCGCATTTGGTCCATGAGCCGCCGAGTTCAGGATTGCATTTGTTATATAATTCGCCCAAGGCAATGGTTGGAGATTTGGGAATGAGTAAAGCTTGAGGGACTGCTTTTTGATAAAGACTGGCAGAAATTAAAAACACAAAAAGACTGGTTACAATGATGCGCGATGTGCCGTAACCAAAGACCATCCACCCGCCATAAACCAGCCACCAAAGGGCATAAATTGGCCAAAGACACATGTAGACTAATTTTTGCATAAATGGTTTTCGATCACGCTTAAGGTGATTTGATTGCTTTGCCATTTGATGAAGGCTTTGCCAATAGTTTTGATTTTCTCTTGCGATAGCAATGAGGCGGGCTTCTGATTGGTGACCACTTTCTGTTAGTGCCTTTATTGCTTGGCTATAAGCTTTATAGGAAAACTGACCTTGCCGGTTGAGCCAGGAAAGACGGCTATTTGCTGTTGTTATAGATTGCTCTGCAAATTGATCATAGGTGAAGTTATTTTGTATGAGCTCTGTTGGCCATGAGCGGCTATCATCAATTAATGTATGAGCTTTTGTATTTGTGATGGTGAGGCGACCATCATATCGGCTTGTAGGATCTTCTTTATTATCGAGGCTGAGTTGACCAGTAATTTGACAATTTGAGAGATCGAGATTGCGGAAGAAATGTGCGCCATTGCAAATGAAATTGCCTCCAACTTTTATGTGCTTGGCCAATACATTTCCACGCGCTGTGAACCCATAAGCGAGTTGTAGATTGTAACCGATGTTTGAGTTTTCTATGGTGAGAGCAGCGCTTACTCTATCGTTTGAAATATTTTCTAAAACACTAAAAGAATAATCAATGGAACTTTTAACCGTTGTACCTTTGATGCTGTTCTCACCTTTTATGGTGCTTTCAGCAAAAAGAATTGAGCCTTCTATTTGACATTGATTAATGTTTACGGCTTTGCTCGCGCCTGTACTGATTTTATTGTTTATTGAGATATACCCAGCATTAACATCACCTTTAACAAAGCTATTTAACAAAGAAAGCCTGCCGATGATGTTGGCATGTGTCAGGTCAATATTATTATTGATATGGCTATTTTGGATGAGAATTGCATCTGATTGACCTGTTGGTGCGAAATTATGAAATGAGCCTTGTGAGGCTTCTAAATTGCCGCCAATGGTTGATCCTCTGACCCAGATGCCGCCTATCGCTACAAAGCCTTCTCCTATATCTACATTGCCTTTGATGGTGGTGTTGTCACAAAGAAGCGCGCAACCTGTTTTGTCTTGTTGTTGATTGACCAGTGTGGCACCACGGCAATAAAGATTGAGATTACATTGTGTACCTTGGAGGTTCACTACGCCATCTGATTTAAAGCCATCGCTTAATATGATGCTGTTGTTGATGTGGGAGAGTTGTAGTGAGAGAGCGTTATTCTCAATCGATGTTCCTGAAGAGATAAATGAACTGCCTGAGGCGTTAAATGTGCCGTTGAGTTTTGAATTGATGAAATAGACTGTGCCTTTTGCTTCAAACCCGTCTTTGAGTAAGGTCTCTCCTTGGATCATTGCACTGTTACAACTCATGGCGGGGCAGAGGCTTGCGCTTAAATCAAGATTGGCAAGCCCTGAATGATTGAAGTTTAGTGGGCTTTCAAATCTACAATATCTTAATGTCAGAGGCCTACAGTTGCGATTGTTTGAGAGATCAAGCGCGCCGGTGATTGTTGCGCCATAAATGTTGATCCCTTTAATGGGCGTTTCTTCTTTTGTTGGATCAGGTGATATTTGCTTAATTAGGAGTAGGTCTCTTAAGAACTCAGCTCTTATATGGGTGTGTGCCTGACTTAATTCAGGGCGTATTTGGTTGGCGAAATTTTTTTCAATATCTAGCGCTATTGTTTTTTCGATGAGTTGTAATTCGCGGAGCGTAAAGGGAGCTTTTTCATTGGTCCATTCGTAAAGTTCTGAGATATCTTGATTCTCAGTTCTTTTTTCAAAGATCGGTTTTAAGATTTTTTCGCAAAAAAGAGGCCTGACAGCTGCATATTCATAATGTTGGCTGTTGGTTATTTCCGGGCCTAGCCAAATGGTGTTTCCGGTTACAAAACTTTCAAGCGCTAAATGTTCTGCAGTGGTTTTGGGGGTTAGTTTTAAATGTTGTAATAGGGCAGGTGAGAGAGGGCTTTTCAGGTGAAGTTGCTCTCTATTGGGAAAATCACTGTCATTCATTGTTCCCAGCCCCTCTTAGAAACCTCATTCTCTCATTTTTAATGATGGAATGGTTTGTACATTTAATATTTATTTAAATGTATCTGGATGCTTTAAGAATATAATATGACAAGCAGATGGAAATCAGGATTTTTTTATAAATTTCGTATTTGTAATATGATTTTTTTAAGTCTTAGTTGAATTGGACCAGATAAAAAACAGAATAAAATCTTTTTAATCACTGACTTAATTCGCCCGATTTATGCAGAATTCAATTACATCCTGCAAAGCTTCGCTCCATTCGTTATTCGGGAAGATTTCGAGTGCGTCTTCAGCTTTTTTACCAAAAATGCGTGCTCTTTGCATGGTTTCTTCGATGGTGCCGTATTTTTCAATGAGTGCTATGGCGTGGCCTAAGTCTTCGTCTTGAATTTGACCTTCACCTAATGTGCGTTGCCAAAATTGTTTTTCTTTATCTGTGCCTTGTCCGTAGGCAAGGATTACAGGAAGAGTAATTTTGCCGTCTCTGAAATCATCACCGACATCTTTTCCAAGTTGACTGGCTTCACCATGATAATCAAGAGCGTCATCAACAAGCTGGAAGACAATTCCTAAATTTTCACCAAAGTCTTTGAGGGCTTGGCGTTCTTGATCTGGCCGGTTGCTAACAACGGCGCCGAGTTCAGCTGCTGCCACAAAGAGAGCTGCGGTTTTTGAGCCAATAACCGCCATATAGTCATCTTCAGAGATGGTTGGGTTATTGGTGGCAGCTAATTGCATGACCTCACCTTCTGCGATGATGGCAGAGGCATTTGAGAGAATTTTCAAGGCTTCGAGTGAGCCAACGCCCACCATGATTTTAAAGCTTTGGCCCAGAAGATAATCACCAACCAAGACACTGGCTTGATTGCCCCAGAGAATACGGGCTGCTTTTTTGCCGCGGCGCATGTCGCTTTCGTCAACCACATCATCATGCAGCAGAGTTGCTGTATGTAAGAATTCAACCGAAGTGGCTAAGGGGATATGATCTAAACCTTCATAGCCGCAGAGCCGTGAGGTGGCGCAGGTGAGCATAGGGCGAATGCGTTTGCCGCCTGAGTCGATCAGGTGTTTGGCTAATTTGGGGATCATATCAACCGAAGAGTGGGCTTCAGCTAAGATGAGCTCATTAATCCGGCCCATATCTTCCGCTGTTTTGTCTAACAGGGTGTTTAAGGTAGGGGTCGGTTTATACTGATTATTGACAGTATCTAGGGCGGTCAAATTTAGCTCCCAACTCTGGATTATCGCTTTGGCTATTAAATATCTATTCAAGCCGAAATTATAGCCTTTGGAATTTATAATATGGGTATTTTAAAAGGCAAATATAATGTGACTTTATTCGGTCAATTTCTGTCCTAGTTCACTGTTCTTGACGATGTTTTGATAAAATACACGTCATTATAGGCTATTGGATAGAATTTGGGATATATTTTTAGCCTATTTGCGGCGCTAAGACGCACTGATTTATGTATAGTGTTATTGAGTTAGATTTTTTGAGAGGTGTTTTTTCATCATGAAAGAGCTGGTTTCATCAAATGATGTGGTTTTTTTGAGCTTTACGCAGGATTTATTGAAACAAGAAGGCATAGAGTTTGTGCTTCTTGATAAAAATATGAGCTTGATGGAAGGCTCGATTGGGATTTTGCCGCGTCGGTTGATGGTTAGTGAGGAGTGCTATGAGGAAGCGCAAGCTTTGATGAAATCAAGTTTGGCTGAGATTGAAATAGCCACTGGCAATGAAAATAGTGCTCAAACTCAAGATCAACCAGAGTTTGCTGAAGATGTAACGGATGATGAATTTCTAGGTGGAGCTCTCAAAATTTATCAATCGAAATCGGGATTTCGCTCTGGCATTGATGCGCTGCTGTTGGCAGCTTCCGTTCCTCGGGAAGGTAAATTGCATGTCTTAGAGGCGGGAGCAGGCGCTGGGGTTGTGAGCCTTACTGTGGCCAAGCGCAATAGCCAAGCGATGGTTGAAGGGATTGAAATTGAAGAGTTTAATTCTGAGCTTGCGATTGAAAATGTTGCTCGAAATGATCTCTCCTCTCGGGTGCAAATGCATCTGGGGGACTTATGTGATCCAATAACGAAGCTTGAAATTTTAGGTTTGCAGCGCAATTCTTTTGATTATGTGATTGCGAACCCGCCCTTTTATACTGAAGGGGAAACACGGAGTTCATCAAACCCGCTTAGGCTCAGGGCGCGCCGCGCGCTTGAGGGGGGCTTGGAAGAGTGGATCCGTTTTATGACGGCGATGGCGGCGCCGAAGGGTGTGTTTTCGATGATCCACCGGGCCGAGAGATTGGATGATTTGTTCAAGCATTTGCAAGGTCGGTTTGGGGCACTGCGTGTTTTGCCGATTTATCCGAAAGAAAATAGCCCAGCGAACCGCGTGTTGGTGCAAGGGGTGAAAGGTTCACGGGCACCATTGAAGATGTTACCGGGGCTTGTTTTGCATGGTGAAGATGGTGCTTATGTCTCTGAGGTTAAGGCCATTTGTGAGCGTATTGAGGATGTTTCTGGGCCGCTAGCAGGTTTATTTGAGTAGAAATCATAGTGCTGCTTGAAATTTTTGAGATTTACCTTAAATCAAGAGAGACTGAATTTTTAGATTTTAGCGCGTTATTTTTATTAAGGGTGGCCAATGTCTGACGAAATTAAAAAGAAGAAGAAGAAAAAGAAATCCTTCATCAAGAGATTGTTTTCTAAAACGCCGACTGTGCCGGTTTTGAGATTTACTGGCCCCATTGGCATGGCGACCCCTTTAAATCCTGGGATTAGTTTGGCGAATACTGCCGATATGATTGAGCGTGCCTTTGAAGATAAAAAGGCAAAAGCGATTGCTGTGATTATCAACTCACCTGGCGGCTCGCCGGTGCAGTCTATGCTCATCTATAAACGCTTGCGCGCGCTAGCTGAAGAGAATGAGAAAAAGATTTATGTCTTCACAGAAGATGTGGCGGCATCTGGTGGGTATTTCATCGCTTGCGCTGGGGATGAGATTTATGCGGACCCAAGCTCGATCATTGGCTCAATCGGTGTGATTGCGGCTGGCTTTGGTTTTGACAAAGCGATTGAGAAACTTGGTGTTGAGCGCCGGGTTTATACAGCGGGTGAGAAGAAATTAACGCTCGATTCCTTCCAACCTGAAAACCCTGAAGATGTGGCGCGCTTGAAGGAATTGCAAAAGGACATTCATGCGACGTTTAAGAGCGTTGTGACCACAAGCCGCGGTGACAAGCTCACTGAAGAAGACTTGTTTACGGGTGAGTTCTGGACAGGCAATAAAGCGCTTGAGCTTGGCTTGATTGATGGGCTGAGTGATGTGCGCACAAAGATGCGTGAGCTCTTTGGTGATGAGGTTCAGCTTGAGTTGATTAAGCCGAAAAAAGGCCTGTTTGGTCGCTCTCTGCCGCAAGGTGTGATGACTGATTTTTCTGGATTTAATGGCGCTCAGTTGACGAACCAGATGATTTCCTCCCTTGAAGAGCGGGCGCTTTGGTCTCGCTTTGGGCTGTGATGTTATAAGTGGTTTGCAGTAAATAGTTAAAAAAGAAACCCAGCTTAGTTTTATAGAACTGAGCTGGGTTTTTTATTTCTTTCAACTTACAAAGGAGGCTAGCCCCTTGGGTCTAGACCCTATTTTAAAACTTGGC
>CAXIBI010000144.1:0-6143 GCA_964022305.1 uncultured Hyphomicrobiales bacterium
CGCCCAGCAGCACCGCCATAGTCAAACATCTGGAACCCAAATCCCATAGAAGGTCCCCCATCCATAAAGACCTCAGGGCCAGTGACCATTGCATCAGGCATTTGATTTTTATGGCTTTTTGTCTCGAATTGATCCTGATCTAAATCTTTAGGCGGCTCAGCTAAAACAATACCATCTAAAATATCATTCTCTTTCACACGTGCAGGTTCCTCACGCCATAAAACTTTATATTTCGTCCGCAAACGTCCAATATAAAACTCAGCGCGAACTTGCACATCTTCGCTCGTATCAAAACGAACGGCACGATAAAGGCGCTCCACTTGAGATTTCACAGAACCCGTCGCATTACGCCGCGCAAATTCAATCCACGCAAGAGCCAAACTTTGCTTACGCTGAACAAGATCCCCCTGCCAATAGAGCGCACCCAAATAGGCTTGAGCCTTAGGATGGTTTTTCATAGCCGCTCTAGTCAACCAACGTTGCCCTAATTTCACATTGCGCATCTTCCCGCTTTCAATCAAAAAACGGCCCAACTGATATTGCCCTTCAATGTCTCCAAAATGGGCAGCCTTTTCAAAAAGAATGCGAGCCATCAACGGATCAGCTTTGATATCAAGCTCATCAATACCATCTTCCATATAGCGCGCTAACTGCACAAAGGCATGCGCGATATAAGGCGCTTTACGCATTTGATAAGCCCCACCATCAGAAAACTCGGTTGTAATCTCACGGTAATATTCATAAGCCTTGCGGTGGTCAACAAAACCACCCTTACCTGTCCGGTATATGTGGGCCAACAAATAACGAGCTAAGAAGGAATTATTTTCAGCCGCTAACTCAAACCCCTTAATTGCCTCTTTAATGCGCTTAGCTCGATAATCTTTCAATGCTTGTCGCAAAGAATGTGCAATTTGTTTATTTAACTGCTTCTTCTTTAATTGTGGGGTTTCTAAAAGAGCAGTGCCTTGCTCCTCTTCTAAAGAAGGCTCTGGCTCAATATTGAGAGGTTTATCAGTGTCTTGAGGTAAAGTTTCAATGATGACGGTCTTCTCTTCAATCAAAGCACCGTCACGGTCTCTAACCTCTTCATTTTGATAAACAAACCCTCTGTCTTCAGCTTGAACTGGCAAGGAGTTAAGGCTCAAAGTGAAAAGCAAAGCCATCAAGAAAAGGGGCGTGAACAGGCCCGCCACCTTTAAGCAATCAGCTCCATCGTCCTTGCAAAGGACTCGATGAGTTTGCTCCACATTTAAAGGAACAAACTCATGACGACCATTCACTAGATCAGAGAACAACTTATATGTCTGCGTAACAAACAACTTCTGCTTTACCTCCAGGGTGCGTCACCGCACCTTTACGTGCAGGCCCCACCTGCTGCGCAAATTTCCATAATGTGCCAGACTGATAATCAGTCGTGCGAGGCTGCCACTTCTCGCGGCGCGCCTTTAATTCTTCGTCAGTTAGATCAACATCCAAGGTACCTTCAACAGCATCAATGGTGATCATATCTCCATTCTCTAGAAGACCAATCGGTCCACCTTCAGCAGCTTCCGGGCCAACATGACCAATACAAAAACCACGCGTACCACCAGAAAAACGACCATCAGTAATAAGCGCAACTTTCTCGCCCATACCCTGGCCATATAGCGCAGCAGTGGTTGAAAGCATCTCACGCATACCAGGGCCACCTTTTGGTCCTTCATAACGAATGATAATCACATCACCTTCTTCGTAATTCTTATTAGACACTGCCTCAAAAGCTTCCTCTTCACTATCAAAGCAACGAGCAGGCCCAGTAAATTTAAGCATGTCCATGCCAGCAACTTTCACGATGCCGCCATCAGGTGCCAAATTGCCTTTCAAGCCAACAACACCGCCAGTTGGTGTAATCGGATTTGATACCGGATACATCACCTTTTGGTTTTCATCAAAGGTCACACCTTCAAGGTTCTCAGCAATGGTTTTACCTGTCACAGTGATACAATCACCATGAATAAAGCCACCATCGTACAAAGTCTTCATAAGCATAGGAACGCCGCCAGCATCATACATGTCTTTTGCAACATATTTTCCACCTGGCTTTAGATCAGCAATATAAGGCGTTTTTTTGAAGATCTCGGCCACATCAAATAAATCAAACTCAATCCCAGCTTCATGCGCAATCGCCGGCAAATGCAACGCACCATTTGTTGAGCCACCTGTGGCAGCCACAACCGTTGCGGCATTTTGCAATGACTTAAGTGTCACGATATCACGGGGGCGAATGCCAAGCTGAATAAGCTCCATCACCTGCCGGCCAGACGCTTCAGCATATTGATCACGGCTTTCATAAGGCGCAGGCGCACCAGATGAACTAGGCAGCGCAAGCCCCATGGCCTCAGAAACGCATGCCATTGTGTTAGCTGTAAATTGACCACCACAAGACCCAGCACTCGGGCAAGCAACACATTCAAGCTCATGCAGGTCTTCAGAGCTCATCTTACCAGATGAATGCTGACCAACCCCTTCAAACACATCAACAACCGTCACATCTTTACCCTTGAAACGACCAGGCAAAATTGAGCCGCCATACATAAAGACGCTCGGCACATTAAGGCGCACCATAGACATCATCATACCAGGAAGCGATTTATCACAGCCAGCAAGCCCAACCAGCGCATCATAACAATGGCCACGCATTGTAAGCTCAATCGAATCCGCAATCACTTCACGAGAAACCAAAGATGACTTCATCCCTTGGTGCCCCATAGCAATTCCATCTGTCACAGTAATGGTGCAGAACTCACGTGGTGTTCCTTTGGCTTGTTGAACACCAGCTTTAGCAGCTTGTGCTTGACGCATAAGAGAAATATTACACGGCGCAGCCTCATTCCAGCAGGAAGCAACACCCACAAATGGGCGATGAATTTCTTCTTCCGTTAACCCCATCGCATAATAATAAGAGCGATGCGGCGCCCGATCAGGGCCCTCTGTCACATGACGACTAGGTAATTTAGCTTTATCAAAAGGTTTCGCGTCCATAAATCTCTCTAATTCTTCTTTAGTGGTCGTAAATCTAATATTGTTATCTAACGGCGGTTTAAAGCCTAAAAACTGGATGCATAGCTCAAAAAAGCTCACCTGATCAAAGACCCTAAAAGTCCCACCTCAAAGCAAGCAATCATACAACGAACTATGCGCTAAAAAGCAATCTAATATCCAGTTCTATAAAGGAGATAACCTCAAATAACAAATACAGAACTTTTCTTCCACTACAGATAAAATATGAGCCCCCATTGTGGCACAAACGCGGCAATAAAGACGCAACCTGTGGCAAAAACACAACGAACAGAACCTCTCATAATTCTGCACCATGTCATACAAATTCCAGAGGATTGATTAATTGAGATGAAAATTGAACTTTTTTGGCCTCTTACACGACATATGCACAGGCCAAAAGCGAAGTATTCAAAAGTGTTATATAAATAACAAAAACATCATCATTAAAAATTATTAAGTTCAACTCTTTGTTATTTTCACTTAATATTTCGACTTCTTGGCAAATTGCCAAACAACGGGAGAGACAAAAAATGACTGACCACGCAAACAGCCAATTAGGCCAACCCCTTGATATTGATTGGGCTGGCAAGGGCTCAAACTATATCGGACTAGGGTTTAAAGTATTTTTCCTAAAAATAATCACCCTTTTCATTTATCACTTTTGGGGCAAAACAGAAGTCCGCAAAAAATTATGGAACCATGTACGTTTAAATAACGAACCTCTGGAATATACCGGCACCGGTATGGAATTGTTTTTAGGCTTTTTAATCACAATGTTTGTTGTGTTCGTCCCAGCAATTCTAGCCATTATGGGACTTGCCTTCGCATTTGGCCCAGAAAGCATCCAATATGTAATTGGCGTGATTTGCCTTTATCTATTCTTCCTCTATCTCATTGGTGTTGCCATTTACAGCGCCCATAAATACCGCCTGTCTCGCACACAATGGCGCGGCATTCGCGGCTCGCTGAATGGCTCAAAATGGAAATATGGCTGGACAATGTTCTGGACAACCATTGTTGTAATCTTTTCACTCGGCCTCGCCGCTCCATGGCAAAGCATCAAATTACAAAAAATCATCACTGACGATACGCACTTTGGTGAAACCCCAATGAACTTTAACGGCAAAACCAGTGATATTTTTAAATTTTACATTGTTCCTTGGATTGCATTAATAGCTGGATTTGGTGTTCTTTATATTCTTATAGAGCCTTTGTTCACACAAATCATGGCCCTACAATTAAGCGGGGCGCCAGTTGATCCTTCTAAAATCCTCATCATTCAATTTAAAATAATCGGTTATTATATCGGTTTCATTCTGGTAATGTCAGTGATCTATGCCTGGTATCAATCAAAGTTTTATAATTACGTCGCTGAAAAAACTCACTTCTCTAACGGCTCATTCAATTTAAAAACAACAGGCCCAGGCATCATGTGGCTCGTACTGAGTAACTTCTTCATCGTGATCTTATCACTCGGCATTTTAGCACCTGTCGCTGTAGCCCGCTTTTTCGGCTACATCGTCAATAACCTATCATTCAATGGCAATGTGGATTTAGCAGCCATTGAACAAAGCCAGCAGCCCTTGAGCAAAACCGGCGAAGGCTTAGCTGAAGGTTTTGACGTCAGCACATTCTAGTCAAAACCAACATGACAAAAATTATGGCCTGGGTTAGTTTTAATCCAGGCCATATTATATTTATAAATATTTTCTAACTGACCTGAATAGCTAAAGCATCTACCAAATGGAAAATAGCTATATGAAGAAGGAGTACTGCCCTTCCCTTAAGGGCAGTAGGACATGGCGTAACGCCAGTGAAGCCCGGCGCGTTGCGCCGCCCCTCGGAGGCTCAAACGCGATAGCGTTTGAAATAGCCGTGAGAGAAAACAGTGCGGTTGCTTGTGGGCAATCCAAAGCACCACTAAAAAGGAACGTCAAAATTATGAGCTTACGTCAAAAATGGGATGGCCGCTGGAATGACGGTAAAACACCTCAATCTCATAACGTAGAGATTGAACTACATGAAGATGCTCTGAAATTCAGTTTAAAAAATCCAGTTTCCTCTCAAGACGCAATGCCTGAATTTTGGAATTATGAACTCATCCATAGCCCCACTCCTATCAAACCAAGCTCCGATCACGTCCTCCTAACTTATGAAAAGGGAGAAGGACAAAGGCTCTTCATTGATCACCCTGACTTTGCAAAACGCATCCTTGATTTTGCTCCCAACATCACCTCAGGCAAACACACATGGGGCCTCTTAAAATGGCCTCTTGGTATGGCAGCCGGCATGGTGCTCTTTTGGGCCCTCACTTTCTTTAATGTGATTAGTCCTGCTAAATACATCGCAAACTTGCTGCCAGATGATACAAGAGCATCTCTTGGCAATGGCGTTATAAAAACCATACAGCGCAAGAAAAAAGTCTGCTCCACTCCAGAGGGCACCAAAGCCTTTGAAAAACTAGTAAGCCGACTAGAACAAGGCCTAACTAGAAAGCAAAAATTCGACATTAAAATCATCGACCTTAGCTATGAAAACGCCTTTGCCGCCCCTGGTGATAAATTGGTGATGTCAGGCAAGCTCATTCGCAATGCCAATTCAGCAGATGAAGTCGCCGGTGTTCTGGCTCACGAAATGGGACACGCCGTCAAGCTCCACCCAGAGACCAACATTGTAAGAGCCCTTGGCATTTTAGCGGCCCTACAACTCTTCACGGCTGGCGAATCTGGTGCCTTTGGCGAGCTTGCCTTTTTCCTTGTGCAATCAGGCTATAGCCGTCAGGCAGAAACCGAAGCAGACGAATTCGCCGTCAAAACTTTAAAGCAGTCAGCCATTGACACCCGCCCCTTAGCCGGCTTTTTCGAACGCATCATCAGCCAAAGAAAAATCAAGTTAGAAAAAGAGAAAAAGTCAAAGAATAAAGAAGGTAAAGAAAAGTCCAAAGACAAAGTAACAAATGACACAGCAGATGGCAGATCTTTAATCGAATGGATTAGCTCACACCCCGCTACATCCAAACGGATTGAGTTTTTCAATCAAACCAAACAACCAACCGCACCTGAAATCTTAACGCCATTAGAATGGCAAGCCTTGAAAAACATTTG
>CAXIBI010000145.1:0-6092 GCA_964022305.1 uncultured Hyphomicrobiales bacterium
TTCAGCTCTTGTCACTTTTTGCACATAGACCACATCGTCCATGCCTAAGTCGGCAAAGTCTTCTTCATTCATGACATTGACATGATTAAATTCATTTTTCGGGTTGTTGATCTCTAACATGACTTTACCCTTTCTCTTTTCTAACTCTATTCATCTTAGTATATAATCTTTTTACTTAATCTCAGATGAATGGTCCTAAAAACTTAGTTTAGACGCAAAATTTGCCCATTACTGGCTTTTCTCAGCTCGTAATAATTGGAATTTTTCGCCTGTTCCTTTCTGGTTCAGGCTTTACACATTTTATAATCAACAATCCGTCTTTAAGTGTGGCAGATGTGACTTTTATTGTTTCAGCTAAAATAAAGCTCTTTTTAAACTGACGTGTAGCAATTCCCTGATGCAAAAAGGTAGCTTGTTCGTCACTCGCTTTTTTGCCCGATATAATTAGATGGCGTTCTTCAACCTCAACTTCTAGCAAGTCTTCAGTAAATCCTGCGACCGCTAGGACAATGCTGATAACAGTTTCACCATTTTGCTTATTTTCCTCTCTTTCAATATTAAAAGGGGGAAAGCCATTTTCTTTTTGAAGGCTTGCAATATGGTCTAAAGCTTGTTCGATCTCTTCAAAGCCAAGCGCATGGGCATTATTAAATCTAATCATACTGGGCATTTTACTTGGCTTATTTCATCCTTGAAGATGGGATCAATCGACTGATTTCTTTATATTTTCGCTAGTTTAACGCTTCTTTGAGGTGAAAACCGGCTGTTTTTAAACTCATAGCTAGATATGGTGCCTAAATTATCAGTTACAAGGCAGGTGCTGCAAAGGTTCTTAATTCCATATACTCAATTATGTTTTTTCTTATATTTTTCAATGAATTACTATAAATAGATAAAATTTTACCAGTTTTTGAAACCTGAATTAAATTTCTATCTGCTAGTTTTTTTCTACTAACAAATAAAATCAAAATGGGACGAACAGAATGTCTGACCTTAGCATCGATACACACAATTCAGAAACAATGGAAGATAAGCGCTCATCGCAGCGATCTCGCACTTTTCTTGGCGCTAGAATTATCGTTGATAGTAACTCAACATTTGATTGCCAAATAAAATCACGCAGTGATGAGGGGTTTGGATTAAAGCTCGGCAGTACAAATGGTGTGCCTGACGAATTTAAGCTTGTAGATCAAAAAAGTGATTTAGCTTGCGATGTTAAAGTCGTGTGGCGTAAACGCTCAATGCTCGGTGTTAAAATTGTTGATTAAGCTCTAAATTATTCTGCTTTATTTAATGGCTTTTTATCTCTTTTAGGCTCCTCATCTGGGGAGCTTTTTTTATGAAACCAAACTATCTTTGCTGGCGGTGAGAAAATAATTCACATCACAATCGCTGGAAATGCTCCAACTTTCTTTAAAGGGTGAAAAAACTAAGCCATTTCTCTCTCTCGGGATCAGGCCTGCATTTTCCATGCAAGTGGACAGCTCGTCAGGGGTCACGAACCTGTTCCATTGGTGCGTGCCTTTAGGCAACCATTGCAGCACATATTCTGCACCCACAATAGCAAGAGCAAAAGCTTTGGCTGTTCTGTTAATGGTGGAGAGAATGATTATGCCACCAGGTGCCACTAATTTAGATACCATTGCTGTAAAATCAGGCACTGAAGGGACGTGCTCCACCACTTCAAGCACAAAAACCACATCAAAAGTTTCACCGGCCTCCACCACATCTTCAGCTCTACACGCCCGATAATCAATTTCTATAGATTGTTGTTCAGCATGAATTCTGGCGGCTTTAATGTTATTTTCAGACGGATCAATCGCCGTGACTTTCGCGCCTTGTTTGGCCATAGGCTCTGCTACCAAGCCGCCGCCGCACCCCACATCAATGAGTGTTAAGCCCTCCAATGCGTTATCTGAATTAAAATCACGACCAAAATGGCGGCATATTTGCTCTCTGAAATAAGCCAACCGAGCGGGGCTGATTTTATGTAAGGGGCGGAATTTACCCTTTGGATCCCACCATTCATCAGCCATAGCGCCAAATCGGGCTATTTCTTCAGGGTCCAAAGTTGCGGATTTTTGATGATTTTCTTGCTGCATAAATTGATTTAAGTGACACTTCCACCTTTTTGTCAACGGCTTCTTTTCTCAATGCTTTCTAATGAATTAAAACAGGAAAATTATTTGAAAAATTGCGACAAGGTTGATCGTTGGTACAGTTCAGCGTATGTATAGGGCAGTCAGAGGGTTTTGGCCCTTTAGAATAATAACATTTTGGGACGGCTTTTTCTTTTTCACTCATTTTTCTTAGTTTTTGCCTTTTTTATTTGCTGAGTAAAGACAATCGCTTAGCAGCGAGAAAGATTTGTGAAATGCTTGAACTTTCCCGGACATAAGAAATTTGGACTTTTGGCTTAAATGGCTCTTATTGTAATGAAATTTGGTGGCACATCGGTTGCCGATATGGATCGGATTCGTAATGTTGCTGCTCATGTAAAGCGTGAAGTTGATGCGGGCAATAAAGTTGCTGTTGTGGTTTCTGCTATGGCTGGCAAGACAAACGAACTCGTTGGATGGGTCAACGAGGCTGCGGGTACACCTGACCCAAAAGAATATGACGCTGTTGTTTCTTCTGGTGAACAAGTCACATCAGGATTATTGGCACTTTGTTTGCAAAATGTAGGAATTCAGGCTCGTTCTTGGCAGGGCTGGCAAATTCCGCTTGAAACTGATGATGCACATAGCAAAGCGCGTATTGCCGACATTAAAGCTGACGCGCTTAAAAGCTCAATTGAGGGCGGTACGGTTGCTGTTATTGCTGGTTTTCAGGGAATTTCTCCTGATGGGCGTATCGCGACACTTGGACGTGGGGGCTCTGATACAAGTGCTGTTGCACTTGCTGCAGCCCTTGACGCCGACCTTTGTGATATATACACGGATGTAGACGGGGTTTATACAACCGATCCGAGAATCGTGTCTAAAGCGCGGCGGCTAGAAAAAGTTTCTTATGAAGAGATGTTAGAAATGGCTAGTTTGGGAGCTAAAGTCTTACAAACTCGCTCCGTTGAACTGGCTATGACAAAAAATGTGCGTCTTGCTGTTCGCTCCAGTTTTGATGACCCGGCCTCTATACCGGCTGTTAATTTGGATGGAACAAGTACGATTGGAACGCTTGTATGTAATGAGGATGAGATTGTGGAACAGCAAGTTGTAAGTGGCATTGCCTATGCCAAGGATGAGGCAAAAGTAACTTTGATCAATATCGCTGATGAACCTGGGGTTGCAGCGAAAGTGTTCGTCCCTCTGGCTGAGGCCAAGATTAATGTTGATATGATTGTTCAAAATGTTTCACCTGATGGTGCGACCACGGATATGACATTTACAGTGCCTCAAGACGACCTTGAGCGGGCTTTGGCTGTGCTTGAAGAGCGCAAAGATGACCTGCGCTATGGTGACCTTAAAGGGGCAACGGATATTGTGAAAGTTTCTGTGATTGGAGTTGGCATGCGCTCTCATGCTGGCGTTGCAGCCGATATGTTCCGTGAGCTTGCAGAAAAAGGCATTAACATTCAGGCGATTACAACATCTGAGATAAAAATAAGTATCTTGATTGATGCCGCTTATCAGGAACTAGCGGTCCGAACTTTGCATAGCCTTTTTGGGTTAGATCAAGAAACTGTATAAAAAAAGTGATATGACTCTTTTACATTCAAAGGAGTGATATTTGGGGATTTAAATTTGGGGCAATACTGATGGCACCAGCTAATGCCGCACCGCGTATTTTGATGCGCCGGTTGCGTGAAATTATGGCACGGCCTGGCGAACCGCAAGCGCGGCTCGATGCTATTGTTACGCAAATTGCACGCATTATGGTGGCTGAGGTTTGCTCCCTATATTTGCGGCGCCCTGATGGATCGCTCGAGCTTTTTGCCACGGAAGGCTTGAACAAAGAAGCCGTTCATAACACACACCTTGCTAAGGGTGAGGGACTTGTTGGCTTGATTGCTGACAGGGAAGAGATTGTGAATATTCACGAAGCTCAAGATCATCCGGCCTTTTCTTACAGACCTGAAACGGGGGAAGAAGTTTATCACTCTTTCCTTGGCACCCCTATTCTTCGAGGTGGTCGCACGCTTGGTGTTATCACTGTGCAAAACCAAGCGCGCAAAGTTTATTCTGAAGAAGAGATTGAGGCCTTAGAGACCACATCTATGTTAGTGGCTGAACTCATCACTTCTGGTGAGCTGGATGATGATGTGGCAGCCATGGCAGATAGAACCTCGAGCCGGCACTTTTCTGGGGCTGGTATTTCTGAAGGGATTGCGCTTGGTCATGTGGTTTTGCACGAGCCCCGGGTTACCATTCATGAATTTCTCTCTGATGATACGCAACATGAAACACAGCGTTTGGATAATGGCCTCGAAGAGTTACGAGCTTCAATTGATAAAATGCTTGCCAAAGCCGAATTGCAACGCGCCGGGGAACATAAAGAAGTGTTAGAGGCTTATCGTCTCTTTGCACACGACCAAGGCTGGGTTAATCGATTAAAACAAGCTATTTCCTCTGGCCTAACAGCCGAAGCGGCCGTTGAGCGCGTACAGAATGATATGCGTGCGCGGATGCTGCCCCAAAAAGATCGTTTCTGGGCTGAGCGGATGAAAGATCTTGAAGATCTTGGTAACCGGTTATTACGTATTCTGGTTGGTGATACTGAGACTGCGGCATCTTCTAAACTACCTAATGATACCATTTTGGTTGCTCGGACCATGGGAGCGGCTGAACTTTTAGACTATGATCCGAAAAAACTGCGCGGTTTGGTCTTGGAAGAATCTGGCGCGAGTAGTCATGTGGCGATTGTGGCCCGGGCCATTGGGATTTCAGCAGTTGGCGAGGTTGCCAATATTGTTAACCGGGTCGATACGGGCGATGATATTGTTCTTGATGCGATTTCAGGCGATGTGTTTGTGCGCCCTAGCCAAGATGTTATTGAAGCTTACTCTGATAAGGTTAGGTTTCATGCCGCGAAGCAAAAGCAATATTCTAAATTGCGTAACAAAGATGCGGTTACTTTAGATGGGCAGGAAATCTCGTTAAAAATAAATGCTGGCCTTTTGGTTGACCTGCCGCACTTAGCTCAATCTGGTGCAGATGGCATTGGACTTTATCGAACTGAATTGCAATTTATGATTGCTGCCAAATTCCCTCGGATGTCTGAACAGCGCGAAATCTATAAGGCTGTGCTTGATGCCGCTGGAGACCGCTCTGTCGTGTTTCGCACATTGGATGTGGGCGGCGATAAGATCCTGCCTTATATGCGCATGACAGGCGAGCAAAACCCAGCGCTTGGCTGGCGTGCTGTTCGTATGACTTTAGACAGGCCAGGTCTGTTTCGCACGCAAGTCAGGGCGCTTCTGCAAGCCTCTAAGGGAAAAGTATTACGCCTTATGCTCCCTATGGTGACAGACCTTCATGAGCTCACAAAGGCTAAAAAACTCATCAAACTCGAAGAAGAGTTTTTAAAAAAGCATGGTCGTGAGGGTCCGAAATCTCTTGAAATTGGGCTGATGATTGAGGTTCCAGCCATTGTTTATCAGCTGGATGAGGTTTTACCTTTGGTTGATTTCATCTCCATTGGCAGCAATGATTTGATGCAATTTTTATTCGCAGCTGATCGGACAAATCAAAATGTCGCAACGCGTTATGATGCGCTGCACTCCGTGTTTTTGCGTGTTTTGCAAAAAATTATCACAAAAGCAAAAGCACATAATGTGCCGGCAACACTTTGCGGTGAAATGGCAGGTAACCCACTAGAATCTATGGTACTTTTAGGTTTGGGCTTGCGTTCAATCTCCATGTCGCCAGCTTCTATTGGCCCTATAAAATCCATGATCCTCTCACTTGACCTGGGAAAGCTTGAGACCTTCATGATTGAAACCTTAGCCACCAAAAGTGGATCTTTGCGCCCTTCATTGGAGCGTTTCGCCCGTGAAAATGATGTGAACTTCGAGGCCTTTAAAGCGACTTAAACCAATCTTTAAATGGCCTCACTATGCACCCCTCTATGGTTAATACGTTAATACTACCGTGGTA
>CAXIBI010000146.1:0-6034 GCA_964022305.1 uncultured Hyphomicrobiales bacterium
ATGTCTTCTTTACGGGCTGTTTGGGTTCTCTTTTGGTTTTTTCTCATCACTTTAATTCTCATTCCATTCCAGTGGTTGTTTATTAAGTTAAACCTGCCATTGGCGCGTTTGTTGCCCCATTATTATCATCGTCTCATTTCTCGTATTATGGGGCTGCGCATTCATGTGGATGGCCAGGTTGCTGATGACAAGCCTGTGTTGTTGGTAGCGAACCATATTTCTTGGATGGATATCGTTGTTTTTACAGCTTTGACACCGCTTTCTTTTGTGGCAAAACGAGAAGTGGGGACGTGGCCTGGGGTAAAAGTTTTAGCCAACTTACAGCAGACGATTTTTGTTGATCGTGAGAAGCGCTCCGAGAGTTTAAAAACGGCGCAAGAAATTGCGGATCGTTTGGCTGGTGGTGATCATATCGTTTTATTCCCTGAAGGGACCAGCAGCGATGGTAACCGTGTTTTAAATTTTAAAAGCTCTCTTTTTGCAGCGGCCAGTTTAGCGGACCGGGAAACCGATGTTCAAACAATTGCACTTGCTTATACCTATCTTGGTGGTGTTCCACTCGGGCGCCGTACGCGGCCAATGGTAGCCTGGTATGGGGATATGGAAATGGGAAGCCATGTGTGGAGTTTGTTAAAGGCAGGGCCCCTTGATGTGCATGTGCGTATTGGTGAGCCGGTACCGCTTGCTGAAATTGGCGACCGTAAAGCTTTAGCGAATTTCAGCGAAACGAAGATACGCTCGGATGTTGCGGATCTTTTGTGTCTGCGGCCGTTTGAGACTAAGCGGGTGGGGTGAGTTTTTACCAGATAAGTCGCGCTTTCTCTCTCTCACGGCTATTCTATGAGCTGAAGCTCATAGGCCTCCGAGGGGCGGTGCTAAGCACCGGACGCCCCTGGCGTCATGTCCCATCGCCCAAAGTGGGCAATGCTCCTTCTTCGTATTGCTAGATTACTATTTGTTTTTTTAAATCACTTGTTTGAAGGGTTTGACTTCTACTGATTGAAAGAGACCGGCCTTCGAGTAAGGGTCTTCTTCAAGCCATGTTTGGATTTCTTCTAGCTTCATGCCATTAAACACTAGAAGTGAGCCGCACATTCTACCGGCGTCATTTAGGAATGGTCCGGCGAGGAGCATATTGTCTTTCACCTTTTTTAAATGAGCGATATGATCGCCGCGATTTTCTAGGCGGAGATTTTCTGAATTTTCTTTGTCGATACAAATGGCGGCAAATTGCATGAGGGTTTGGTCCTTTTGTTTTATATTCGCGCCAAGAAAAGGGGGAAATGATTGTTGTGTCAAGTCTTTCTCGTTTCTATAATCGCTGGACTTTCAAACTTTTAGATTTTTATTCAGGGCTTTCTATAACAAATGACCATCCAACAGAATTTGAGTGATATAAAAACAGCAATAAATAAAGCAAAAAAAGAAGCGGGGAGTGGTGCAGGCGCGGCTCACCTCATAGCTGTAAGTAAGACACGCTCTGTGGATGAGATCGCTGAGGCTCTTGAGACTGGGCATAGGTTGTTTGGTGAAAATCGTGTACAGGAAGCGGCATCAAAATGGCCTGAGTTGCGATCACAATATTCAGACATTGAGTTGCATTTGATCGGTCCATTACAATCGAACAAAGCGGCTGATGCGGTGGCTTGTTTTGATGTGATTGAGACGATTGATCGCCCTAAAATTGCGTCTGCCATTGCAAAAGAAATGAAAGAGCAGAAAAAGCAATTAAAACTTTTTATTCAGGTCAATGTTGGGGAAGAGGCGCAAAAGGCGGGAGTACTTCCTGAAGATTTACCTCAGTTTTTGACGCAATGTAGGGAAGAGTTTGGGCTCACAATTTCTGGCTTGATGTGTATTCCGCCCGTTGATGAAGAGCCGTCTCCTTATTTTGTTTTGCTCAAGCATTTGGCTGGGGACAATGGTTTGGATGAGGTGTCAATGGGGATGAGTGCTGATTTTGAAACGGCGGTTCAATTTGGAGCTGATTATGTTCGTGTTGGAACCGCGATTTTTGGTCAGCGGGTTAAGTAAAAGATCTAGCCTGCTTCAATTTAGGTTTGGATAAGTCCTCTCAATTGCTCTAATGATGCCGCGAACATGTTAAAGTGCTAGCTGAATTGATTCGTACAAAGCATCTGAGTTGCTTTGTATTTTTTCGTAAATCATATTTGGAGAGCAGGTTATGGGTAGCCAGACCAAAGGTACATCTAAGGCAGGTGACGCATCTAAGCAAAGCCGTGTTAAGTTTGATGTTAGTTTGTGGCTAACAGATTTGAACACAACTGAAATTGGTATTTATCAGCAAGATCGCTATCGAGCAAAATCACGTCAGTTTACCAAAGATATGGATATTCTTGGTGAGGTGAAAGAAGATGGTAAGCGTGTCGGTTTGGTGGCTTATCGTAAGGATGCCTGGAAAAAAGAAACCGATATGAAGCGCCGTATGGTGATCAAGCTTTTCACAGATGAGGTGAACTGGCGTGGCACCATGGATTTATTGCTAGGGCGTTCAATGCAGCTCACACATGGTGCCAAAAGATTTCCAGTGACCGCCTATAGCATCAATTTAACAAAACATGAGCAGCTTATTCAGGTGGAACGCTCTGCTTATAAATGGTTTTTCCAACCTGAGCGCTATTCATTTTTTATTCTCCGTGATGGGGTTCCTAAGTTTTATTATTTACGTCGCTGTTGGATTAGCATTGGGGATGATTATGTTCTCTATGATGGGCGCGGTAAAAAGGTTGGTAAACTCAATGGCCGTGTTTTGAACTTGGGTGGTAAGTGGAAGTGTTGGGTAAAATCTGAGCATTGTGATGCTGAGATGAAATATGTATTGCAACTCTTTTGTACGATGCTTCGATTTAATGATGAGGCTCAATATCACATTCAAGATTTGGTTGATGATATGGGCTCTGGCAAGCTTAAGGATGTGAAACTTGAGTCACTTGAGGCAGATCTTTATATGAATCCGCGCCGAGTGAGATAGGCTAATAAGCTGTTATTATTAGTACTTTTTTAAGAGCTCTGTTAAATGCAGGGCTCTTTTTTTGCACTTAAGTGTGAATTTATCATGCCACACGTAATAATTGATAATTTGTTAATTATCTGCCTGCTATTGTGTAAAACAAAATTAATAAAAATAAACTTAGGACTCTATCATAAGGCTTTGAAATATGAACATTTCACCTACTTTGAATGATGAGCAGGTTGTGAACGGCATTTGTCTACAATTTGCGAATATGATCCGTGATGAAGTTAAGCTCAGCCCTGAGCTTGCTGAAGGGCATTGGCGTGTTGATAGTCAATGGACAGGGCAAACGGGGAGTGTTTCTGAAGTTTCGAATTCTCAAATTGGTGGGGATGATATTACGAGGCATTTCAAAATAGAAATGGACCAACCTCATGAATTATGTGGCGGTAACTCTTTTGCAAGTCCGCAAGAACATTTACTTGCTGCCCTCTCTGGGTGTTTTATTGCTAATTTTTCTGCTGTTTGTGCTCTTCGCTCTATTCCACTTAATTCGATCAAAATTCATATGAGTGGAACTACTGATATGCGTGGTTTATTTGATATTTCAGGTGTAGAAGACTCTCATTTTAGAGATATCAAATTTGTCGTGACAGTTGACGGGAATGCAAGCCCTGAGGAGCTGCAATCTGTTTATGACCATGTGGTCAAAATTTCACCTAATCTTGGTGGTGTTGGAAGCGCAACAGCTTTTAAAACAGAGCTTAGCATTGTTGAGAAATAAAATTCATTCAAATTGTAATTTTTGATTGCTTTGATAAAGATTTAGCGACTTGGTAGAGATGTGATTTTGCAAGGGCTATGCAACCTTCTGTTGGTGTATAGCCCGGTCTAGCTAAATGTATAAAAATAGCACTTCCTAAGCCATGAACACGTGGGTTCTGGTTGTGATCCAGCACGATGACACAATCATAAATATGATCATCTCGCCAAAGGGTTTCTGATGACTTTTTATAAGGGCGTTTGACTGGGCGATTGTAATTTGGATCAAAAGGTTCGTCGCACCAACCATCATTTGATTTGATAGGCACTATCGGAAGCCGGGTTTGAGGTCTGGTGATGCGGTCTGCTCTGTAATAGAGTTTTAAAGGCTGCCAAGTTCCAATGGGGGTTTTATTATCTCCCTCTCGTTTTAAAATTGTCTGGCCCAATTTACCGATGGCGCAAGGGAAATATTGTGATGTTCCTTTGAGATGAAGTCTTGCCTTGGCATAGCTTCTATTTCCGCTGTAAAGTAAAAAATGATGCTGATCACTAAAAATTGACATAAATTCAACCCAAGTTAATACGTTATGATTTATGACTATTAATAGCAGTTGTGCTGAAAGATGACGAACATATTCAACGGGATAGACCTATGAGCTCTACAAGAAAAATTTTAATAGTTGATGATGATGACGATCTACGTGAAAGCCTTGTTGATCAACTCATGTTACATGATGAATTTGAAGTCCTGTCAGCGGGTAAACCTTCCGAAGGGCTTAAAATAGCTGAGGAAGACCGTATTGATTTGGTTTTGCTCGATGTTGACATGCCTGAGCTTGATGGACGTGAAATGTGTAAGAAATTGCGTCGTTCTGGCTTTAAAAGCCCGATTATTATGTTAACGGGACAAGATTCGGATGCTGATACTATTCTTGGTTTGGATGCTGGTGCCAATGATTATGTGACGAAGCCGTTTCGTTTTGGTGTCCTTTTAGCACGTGTTCGTTCTCAATTGCGGCAACATGAGCAAAGCGAAGATGCTGTATTTACGATTGGACCTTATAGTTTCCGCCCGGCCTCTAAGCTTTTGGTTGATGGTGATGAGAAGAAAATTCGCCTGACTGAAAAAGAAACATCTATTTTGAAATTCCTCTATAGAGCTGGTGAAAAAGTTGTAACGCGTGATGTGTTGTTACATGAAGTTTGGGGATATAACGCAAAGGTGACAACCCATACTTTGGAAACTCATATTTACCGTCTTCGCCAGAAAATTGAGATAGATCCGTCACAGTCAGAACTTTTATTAACTGAGGCCGGGGGCTATAAGCTTGTTCCTTAAGGTTCTCCCCTAGTCTTCCACAATCTTCTGAATTCGGTCTCTGGATTTTTTTATTTTAACCTCTTACAGTCGCACTTGTCTTAGGCAAACAGCATGAGGGCAAATTTGTTGTTTTCCTTTGGCAAGAGGTGAGTTTTCACCTCAGGTGAGGATTATATCCTTGTGTATTGGGGTATCCATTAAAGTAACGCGTAAAAATACTCTAAAAAAGATTTTACTCTTAATTGAAGAGTTTAATCTTTTGAATGTGTGTTTTGTTTGTTGAGTACATCTTTGTTTTGTAATGAGTTTTTCGTTATTTGCAGGGGCGTGCGCAAGCGTTTGCTGTTGGATAAGTTTATTTAAGAGGTCAAATTTATGAAGCTTGCCGAATTGGTTGGGCCGTTGAAACAGCTAGATGTGTTTTCTACACTTTCTGATGAACAGCTAATGATGATTATTAATGCAGCTGATCGTGTTGTCTTCCGCCCGGGCCAGGTGATGATTGAAGACGGGCAATCTGGCGATGCAGCTTATTTTATAGTTGTAGGCTTGGTTGAGCGCTTGGCGCAACCAGAGATTGGGCGATCTCGTGAGCATTTTGGTCATGGAATTTTAGTTGGGGAGATGGCCATGCTTGTTGACCATGTACATGCCTCAACTGTTCGGGCGAAATCTGAAGTGAAAGCTCTTAAGATCTCTCGTGAGATGCTTTATGAAATTATGGGTGAAAACCCAGCTATTGCAGATCGTTTCATTCAAACTATTAAATCTCGTCTCTCTGTTATGGTTGAGCGGATTAAGAAGATTGATGAAACTTTAGAGGCTGCTGAAAATGTTTCTTATGAAACATCAATGATGGCAACTCACTAAAATTATAAAGCTTTGTTTCTTAAGTTATGAGAGATGAAGTATTAAGAGCGGTACCAAAATTAAAACACCTGCAATTGAAATATTGCAGGTGTTTTTGCTTTTTT
>CAXIBI010000147.1:0-5960 GCA_964022305.1 uncultured Hyphomicrobiales bacterium
GTGGCCGGTGAGAATTTTTATATCTTTAGGATTGTTTTCAAACTGGTTTATCCAGTGCCAAATCCAGTTGTATGTTTGGAAGAGTTGCGTACCGCTTGCATGGGTTTCAAAGAGCGTGTTCCATTCTTCTTGCAGCTCGTTAAATTCTGATATTGTCGTTATGATTGAAAAAGTAGGGATGACGATTTCATCTGGGGTTGGCGATATCTCGGCCTTATCTATTGGCGATTGATCGCTTGGGGCAGTCATACCTTGTTACTCCGTACTTACACTTCAAAAGCCGTTATTGTTACGCTTTTGATCAAAATAGTTACCTAAGTTCACTGGACTTTTTATTTACTGATCCATAGTGACTGTTATTTTAAGGGGTGTTTGTTTTTTCTACAACTGTTCGAGGTTTTGATCTCTAAGAGATTTTAACTCGAATAGAGGTAAATTCTATACCCTATCCAACTCGTTCAGAGCTGAGTATTGATCAAGTTTTATAGAAAGAGAGCCCTTAAGCTTTTGAGTATAGCAGAGAAACCATAAGAATTTATTTATGGAGCTGAAAAACTTTGATTTTGAGCCTCAAGCAATAACGCTTGAATAGAAATCAATATTATAAGGGCTCATCAATGTTAATTGCTCTAAATTGCTGCTTGGAGGCGTAAATTCTTGAAATGATGGGTATTTTGACATGATGTCTTTGTGTTTATTGTCAATCAACACACAGTAAATTTGTCTTGGGCTTTGCAAAAATGATTGATTTAAATTTTCCATCATTTGGGCGAGCCAGGCGGCTGATTGTGGATCAAACATATGAACAATAAGAGGTGCTGCTGGCCATTCTACCAAGCGGAAATCACTTGTAATGAGGTCTACTTGGCGTTGAGCCATGAAGGTTCTTGGGTATTGTGCGATATTTATCGCTGCGTCATCAGCCCATTTTCCTCTTGATTCAATACCATAAATGGCTCTGAAATCTCTATGTGAGGCTAAGAGCACGGTTCTGCCATGACCGGCTTCTGGGTCAACGAAAATATAATGACGAAAACTTGCACCTTCTTGATAAGAGGCAAGACAATCTAACGACCAATCAACAAGCTTTGTTGGTGCGCAAGGAGAGATTTCTTCTTTTTCCCTTAGGGTTTGAGCCCGAGCCATTGTGCGATATTTTGCTAATGGGTTGAATAGTCGTAGTTCCATTTCACGATCATAGCGACGTTGATGCCAAGCTAAGAATAAGTTGCGGCGCATAAAATCCCAACTTTTTAGGTCGAGATGGGAGCTTACTTTTGAGAGTTGCTCTCTTAAAAACTCAATGATTTTTTCTAATTTGGCTTCTGGGTGAAGGCGCGCATTGCGGCGTGTTAAAGCTTGCGTTTGGATGCGATTTAAATGTTTTGCAAATTTTTCATCATTTTCAGAGATTTCAATCTCTTCTTCCGTTTCGCTTTCTTCAACATGGCCGACTTCTTCATCATTGATGTTGTTTAGGGCCGCTGCGATTTCATAGCGATGTTTTTCAAGACGGCGTAGATTTCTGGCGATGGCAAGATCAGCTTCAGAGATGACGTCATCGCTTAAGCTTGGTTTGTTTGGGTCTATGAGGCCAACAAGCTTTTCTGTTTCTTCTTCGCCCTCATTATTGGTTGTGGGCGTGTCTGATTGATCTGGTGTGCTTTCTGGATTTTCGAGATTGAGTGCATGTTGATCATCAATAAGACCATCATTTTCAAACTCTAAGTTCTCTGCTTCCATTTTTACGGTGTTCATTTACCGTTTGCTCCAGAATAAATTGTATTTCTTGATTTATCGCGTGTTTAGAATTGAGACGTTTATTTAAACGAATCAAATCGATAATTCCTCATTGTCCATGAAAGTTTGAGAGAATAACAGTGGCAGGATGGTCTTCTTTTTGACTATTCCCAAAAAAGATTGAGCTATCGAGTGAGGATAAAGAGTTTTGTTGCAAAATTGGCGCTTAAATTCGTTAAATCACAGAATTTATTGATTTAATGGGAAACGCCAGATTTTTATAGCTTCGCCAGCTAGCCAATTTTGGCGCCTGTTAATGGCACTTGCCGTCCAATTTTCTTCATCTAAAACGCGTGAGGTGATCTCTAGGCAGTCTTTCTCGTAGACTTCCTTTTTGGTTTCAAAATTTGTGTTGCCTAATCGGCGGTTTAGCTCGGGTGAGATCAGTGTCATATTGCCGAGGCGATTGACAAATTTTGTTGCCCCACCTGGAAAGGATTTGTTAGGCGTTTTCCAATGATCTTGAAATTTTTTCGGTAAGATATGTTCAAGATCTGTTTCTACACCTTTGGCGCTGTATTTAGGAGCATCTGGCTCAGAGAGGTTGTTGTTGATTTCGGATAAGATATATCTGGCAAGGGCCGTTGATTTGATTGATTTTTTTGAAAAAGTTGATTGGAACTGGTTATCTTGCGGGTAAATATCTTTAAAAAAGAGATTAAAGGCTTGTTCGGCGCTGATTTCTTCGCCCAAATTTTTAGCATTTTCGCGAATTGCATGTGCGGTTCTGATATAGGTTCTCAGAAGCTCAGCTGTGTTTTTCCCGCCAATTGTGCTGAAGCGGAACGTGAAATTCTTGATCATCACCAAATAGTCATAGAATAAATGAGGCGTGTTTTCTAAGACGGCTAACAGAAGAATGAAACATTGCTCGGCTCTAATGATGCTGAGATGATCTAGTTTTTGCTTTATCTCGTTAATATTGTTGATATCCAAGCGTTGCCATAGATCGTGGTTGGAGTCGATTATGGCGCCATAACTTTCTGAACTGACTGTGATTTGATCTGAGAGATGGCGGGCATCATCTGGGGTTTGAATTTGCTTCTTTATAGCAGCAAACAGCCCTGCACTTGGAATTGCACCGTGATTAGAGTTCCAATGATGGCGCAGGAACCGCATGAGTGAATAATGGCCGATATTAAGGGCCATATTTTCCCAATTATTTTTCACAATCCCTAAATGTTCACCTGCTTTCGAGAAAATGAAATTTTTCAATAAATCAGCTTCTGATAGCTCAACGCCTCTGTTGTTTAAGGCCTCAAATAGGGTGAAGGCTTTTAGATCATTTTCTACATCGATGCGAATGAGAAAGACTTTTTCTCGTAGCGCAGTGATGATGCGATGGGCAACCGTTTGCAGAGATGGACCTTCTTTGATGAGTAACTCGATTTGTTTACACATATATATGTAACAGCGCGCGAGCTGTAAGTTTGAAGGAGAGCAAGTTTCTTCATCTGCGATTGAAGTTAAGAATTTGGGATCGGTTGCTGAAATGATGAATTGCTCGAAAAATGATCTATCATTTAAATTTAAAACAAGATTTGGTTGTTGGCTATTTAGGGCGTAGTCTGGCCGGCTTAGAAAATCTTGCGATACGAGGCCTGCGAGCTCGGTTTCTTCAGCTGACTCTAAGTGCCATTTTAAAGCGCAAATGAGGATGGTTGTTGTTGTCACCCTTTGTTGACCATCAATAAGGGTGAGGTCAGGGGTGCTTGAGGTGTCAATAACCACTGAGCCGAGGAAATATTCATCGGCGCAGCCTCTGAAAGTTTCTTGTATGTCCATCCAAAGATCGGCATAATTTTCTTCATCCCAGGCGTAATTACGCTGATAGGGGGGGACGACCAATTTACCGTTTGATCTGAGTAATTCACCAATGGAGGTGATTTGACTTGAAATGGCTGACGACATGAAATTTGTATTTTATCTAATGAAGTGCAAATTTTTGTTTTTCTCTATTGGGCCTGTTTCATGTTAATACGTCAAGTAATTTTAAGAATAAATATTTGCTTTAGGCAGATAATAAAATTGAAGGAGTGAGAGAATGGGTGAGGGCTCTATTTTATTTATTGGAGTGTTTGCAGCACTTTATTTTATGGTTTTGGTTGCTTCGCAAATGCGCTTGCGTTCTCAACCGAGCTCCTTATCGGAATTTTTTGTGGCCTCTCGTTCTATTAAATTGCCGGCTGCTATTGCGACACTTGGTGCGACAGAAATAGGGTTGATCACGATTGCCTATAATGCGCAAACAGGCTTTGGGACTGGTTTTTCTGCGTTTCATATCGGTATTGCGGCTTTAATCGGTTGTCTCTTTGTAGGTTTAACGGGATTTATTGTTGCCCCTTTGCGCCGGACGGGTGTGCTCACCATTCCTGAATTTTATGAGCAGCGCTATGGCCGTGATATTCGCTTAATCGGTGGATTGATTATGGTCTCAGCCGGTGTTTTGAATATGGGGTTGTTTCTTAAAGTAGCAGCTCTTTATATCCTTCCCTTATTACCAGCTGAAATTGGCAGTGCTTCCATTGAAGTGATCATGATTGTGCTGATTGGTATAGCCGTTTCTTATACGGCCTTTGGAGGCATGCGGGCTGTAATTGTCACCGATATTTTGCAGTTTTGTCTGATGGTGATTGGTCTGATTGGTATCATTATTTATTTATCTGGTATTGTTCCCTTCTCAGAAGCGATTGAGACGGTTGAGCGTGTCAAGGGTGAGGCTGGTTTTAATCCGTTGCTAACCGAAGGGTTTGGGCTGGATTATGTTTTATGGATGGTGATTGTGGCAGGGGTTGCCAGTGCTGCGATTTGGCCAACAGCGCTTAGCCGGGCGCTTTGTATTGAAAGCGATAAAACAACCAAAAAAGCGTATCTTATTTCATCGGTTCTTTTTGCTGGCAGAATGATTTTACCGGCTTTCCTTGGCATACTTGCCTTTACTTATTATGCGCGAACAGGTGTGGAAGCCACTCAACTGGTGGGTGATGCCAAGTTAGCTGCAACCGCAGAGTTTATGGCGGATGTGTTGCCTCCCTGGATTATTGGTTTGGCAGTTGTTGTGTTCTTTGCCTCTTTTATGTCTACGCAGGATGGGTATCTCTTTTGTTGGGGGAGTATCATAGCCAGAGATATTTTAGGCGTGCTCACCGGCAAGATTGAGGATGAGGGTTTTCAGAAACGTTGGACCCGAATTTTTATTGTTCTCATTGCCTTGTATGAACTTTATTGGGGACTGATCTATTCTGGTAGTGAAGATGTGTGGAGCTATCTGGCGATTACAGGCTCTATCTATTTCTGCTCTGGAATTGTGCTCTTGGCTGGTGGGCTCTATTGGAAGGGCGCGACACGCTTGGGAGCGTGGGGCGCTTTGATCATGGGGTTATCTGCTTTACTTGCTTTTGGACCAATAAAAGAGTGGGCTGGATTTCAGGCATGGAGTGATGCACAAATCGGGTTTTTCTCAATTGGGCTCTCCCTCTTAGGGTTTATTGTTGGTTCTTTTGTTGAGCGTTTTTTCTTTCAAAGCCGTGTGAATCAATGATTAGAACAGTGGTTTTCCTTCTTAGGAATTATTCATAAAATGAGTTGAAATATGCGAAATTTCTGGTGGAAAGAGGCTTTTAGAGGCTCTTGAGACACTTTTAGGGGGTATATCCACTGGAAAATGCAGTTTCTTTGCGAATTTCTTTGTGTTTTTTACTTTTTGTCTGCTAAAGGGGTATGCAACTGAAGTTTGCCAATGAAATGAAAACGTTAAGGAGAGTCTATCATGTCAACAGAAGCAGATCACAAAGCTATCGTTGTCTTTAAAGAAGGTACAACTTTGAATGTTGAAGGTCGTAAGTACCACATCAACAAACTTGTGAAAGCGGTTCAAGAAGGTGGCAAAGGCGTTCACGTACAAGATACAGGCGCTAATGGTGGCTCTATTGCTATCGTTCCAACTGAAGTTGCTGCTATTCACGTTGAGAAGCTTTAAGCTTATCGAAGTGAAAGAGTGAACGAGCCAATTTAATTGGAATTCAGTTTATTCAAAAACCCTCATCAAGAAATTGGTGGGGGTTTTTATTTGTTACTTTTTATTATATCTCACGGGCTATTCCGCAGCTTCGCTGCGGGCCCTCCGATGGGGCGGCGCATTTTTGCGATCAGCTTATCCG
>CAXIBI010000148.1:0-5862 GCA_964022305.1 uncultured Hyphomicrobiales bacterium
AGTGCAATGGAAACAGTGTTGGATGATGAAGGGGTGACAAACCCTGAAGAAATGTCCATCAAGAGTTATATCTATAAATTAGCGCCAGCACTCAGTAGAAACCAGCAAACAGCTTGCAACTGGGGGTATGCCGCCACGATTGCAGGTGAATATAAAACGGCCGTAGATATTTTTCAGAAGTGCGCTAAGTTTGGCAATCAGGCCTCTAAAATCTGGATGTCATACATGTATCAAAACGGACTTGGCGTTGAGAAAAGCCCCGTGAAATCTACAGAGTGGGTAAAAGAGTCTGCTCACGACGGTTATTCTATTGGGCAATTTAATTATGGTCTCTCATTACTCAAAGGGTATGGAGTTAAGCGAGATCTAAAGGCAGGCAAATCTTTTATCGACCAAGCCGCAGATCAAGGGGATAAAGACGCAGTGATTTTACAAAACTCAAATTATGACCCTGATGTCGTAACCCCTGATGCAGAGCAGGCCGATAAGGCTCCTTTATTTTAATCTAATCTCCATCAATAAAGCAAAACCTCAACTTATCTATAGTCGTATTGAGAGAGGTCGGTGTCTCCCCACCTCTCTCTTTTTTTTCATTTGAGGTTCAAGACAATTTCTCTTTTGTGAATGATTTTAGTTTTCCTTTGTATAGTGACAACACCTTCATACGTTCCAGCTGGCCATTTTTCTAACCGTCTTTTTTTTCCTAGATAGGCGATATAACGGGCCTTGTTGCGTTTTAGTGGGCCCCAAAACTGCTCAGATCTGTATCCATCCGGTCCAGTTAAAAATAATCTCATTTGATCGCCTTTTAAAAAATTGGCGACCCTCGCATAAAGTAAAATATAATCGGAAAAGCGAGTGAGAGCTTCTCTATCATATTTAGTTTCCCTCACTACATTCTTTAAAGCGCGTGTAGTAAAACCAACCTCCATAATTTGTGAAGACTGATAAGGAAATGATCGAAGTGTTTCATCATCCATCAAAGGAGTGCTTGTGAATTTACAGGATTTTATTTCTTCAGTTGAGTTTAGTTTTACCCCTGAAAATGGATCAACAACATCATTATTATGTCGAATGGAAAGATGTACATGAGGCATTCCGGTTCTGCCTGAAAGGCCGACAAGCCCTAATTTCTCTCCTCTTAAAACCGTCTGCCCAGGCTTTACTATGATAGAATTTTTCTTCAAATGACAATATTGACTAATCCAACCATCTCCATGATCTACAACCACGCCATTGCCGCATTCTTTTCCCTTAACGAGGGCGACCTCCTCTTTCGATTTTAAAATTTTATCAGCTATTCCATCTCGTATTCGTAAAACAGTCCCAGGAGCACTGGCGATCACCTCAACACCTTTTTCATAGATCCTGGCATTGACCAATCTAAAGTCTGTGCCTTTGTGGCCATCATAAGTTTGTTGACCACATTTATAATCGAGTGTTGCTGAAGAAGGATCGAGGTCAACATATTGTTGTATGATGCATTCTTTGTCCGCTATGCAATTAACAGGTTTAGAAAAAACAAGTGTTTCTGCAATAGCTGGAGTGAGGCTAAAAAAACAGGCGATACAACCCAAAAAGAGAGACAACAGGGGATAGGTTAGGCAAAAAAAGCTACTAGGTAAGCTTATTATTTTCATTTTTCTCTCCAATTTGAGCATCTTTCAATTGAGGGACAACTTTTGTTTAAAAAGATCGCCAAATCATAGGCACTAAACCTTGAAAAATTCTTTCAGCAAGGCTAAGCAAGCACATCAAGAAACATGAAAAGAGTTAAGAGACATATCAATGAGCACATTTGATCTATTGATCTTGCCAGGCGATGGCATTGGCACAGAAATCATGACAGAAGTTGATCGCATTATCACGTGGTTCAACAAACAAGGAACCGTGACTTTTAATTGCGAACACGATCTAGTGGGTGGTGCCGCTTATGATGCTCACGGATGTGCCATTACTGATGCAGCAATGGACAAAGCGCAAAAATCTGACGCTGTTATTTTTGGCGCAGTTGGCGGCCCGAAATGGGATGATGTCCCTTATGAAGCTCGCCCAGAAGCTGGCTTGTTGCGTTTGCGCAAAGACTTAGGTTTGTTTGCAAACCTTCGCCCAGCCATTTGCTATCCAGCACTAGCGGAAAGCTCTAGTTTGAAACGTGAGTTGGTTGAAGGCCTTGATATTCTAATCGTTCGCGAGCTTACCGGCGGCGTTTATTTTGGCGAGCCAAAAGAAATCACAGAACTAGGCGATGGCCAGAAGCGTGCTGTTGATACGCAGCTTTATGAAACATATGAAATTGACCGCATCGCACGTGTTGCCTTTGACCTGGCTGGCAAGCGCGGCGGCCTTGTTCACTCAGCTGAGAAAAGAAACGTCATGAAAACTGGCGTGCTCTGGCATGAAGTTGTGAGCAAAGTTCACGGCGATGATTTCTCGAACATTAAACTTGAGCATATCCTGGCAGACAATTGCGCAATGCAATTGGTGAGAACACCAAAACAATTTGATGTGATTGTAACGGACAACCTCTTTGGTGATATTTTATCTGATGTCGCTGCGATGCTCACAGGCTCACTTGGCATGTTGCCATCAGCCTCACTTGGTGCTGCAGATGAGAATGGCAAAACGAAAGCTATGTATGAACCAGTACATGGTTCTGCCCCAGATATTGCCGGCCAAGGCAAAGCCAACCCAATCGCAATGATCGCAAGTTTTGCTATGGCACTTCGTTATTCATGTAATCTGCCAGCTGAAGCTGACATGGTTGATAAAGCTGTTGCCAACGTCCTTGACCAAGGCTTGCGCACAGCAGACATCATGCAAGACGGCAAACAACAAATCACCACAAGTGAAATGGGCACAGCCATCTTAAAAGAATTGGAAGACATCACAGCTTAACCGTTGGACATGATTGACCAGAAAATTTGAGATATAAAAAGGCTCTTTCAAAATAAAGAAAGAGCCTTTTTATTAAGAAGAATAAGTAACGAAAAGTGCTTGGAATAGCTGTTAGAGTAAACCTGTAAACATGCTATACGAAGGAGGAGCATTGCCCTTTTCGGGCAATGGGACGTGGCAGCAGGGCTGCCCGGCGCGTTGCGCCGCCCCTCGGAGGCCCAAGCGCCTTCAGCGCTTGGAATAGCCGTGAGAGGTAAAAATGAAAGTTTATTTCATTGGGGCAGGGCCAGGAGCTGCTGACCTGATCACATTAAGAGCAAAAAAACTCATAGAGACCTGTCCGGTTATTCTCTATGCCGGCTCCCTCGTGCCAGAAGAGGTTTTATCATTCGCACCAGAAGAGACTCGCAAAATTAACACAGCTCCCCTCGCATTAGGGGAAATCATTGATGAACTAAAGAAAGCGGCAAGCGAAGGCAAAGACGTTGCAAGGCTGCACTCTGGTGACCCCTCTCTTTATAGCGCTATCGCTGAGCAGGGCGCACTCTTAAAGGAGTTAGGCATTGATTATGAAGTTGTGCCAGGTGTGCCCGCTTTTGCAGCGGCCAGTGCGGCTTTAGGGCTAGAGCTTACTCTGCCCGAAATTAATCAAACAGTGATTTTGACAAGAACTTCAAAACGCGCTTCAGCCATGCCAGAAACAGAGAGCTTAAAGGTTCTGGGCGCTTCAAAAGCCTTGCTTGCCATTCACTTGTCAGCAAAGAATACGGATCATATCATCAAAGAGCTGGTGCCTCATTATGGTGAAGACTGCCCAGTTTATATAACCTGCGATGTAACCTGGCCCACTGAAAAAAACGTGAAAACAACCTTGAAAGATTTAAGTGAAACGGTCAAAGAACACGGCATAGAGCGAACAGCCATCATTTTTGTAGGAAAAGCCTTGGATCAAGAACTGGTCCGAAAAAGCGCCCTCTACGACAAAGACCACAATCGCCACCTAAAGCCTGTGAAAGATTATTCTCAATTACCCACCACCACGCCGAAAGGCTAAATCAAAATCATGAACAAAACTTGCCCTGGCATCTTCTGAAAGGCCGTCAAATTCAAGCATGACTTCCATCTGAGGCAAACTTAATAAGCCCGTAACTTGCCGGTCGGGTAAGATTTTAAAAGAGATAATTGCCTCGCCAGTTTCTCTTGCAAGTGCAAAGCGAGTGGAGGTCTGATCAAAGCTCTCATTCGGGGCTAGGTGCGCCAAACTTCGAAAGAATTCAGCTGGTGTAGCACTCATTATTTTTGTTAGTGGCATTTGGTTTAATGACATGCGCATGACCTCAAATGAATTAGAGTTCTTTGATCTGCCAATACTATTTATGAGCAGCCCGCTCTAATGCAAGGTCAGGCTGACAAATCATCTAATAATGACTATCGATTATATCAAGAAATAAACTATGAGAAGTCAGAGACTTAAATACAAATCACAAATTTGAGAAAGTGCCTCAAAAATAAAAACTTTATACTAATTAATAAAGTTCTAGCTCAATCCGGCGATTTAGAGCTTCATTCTCAGGGCTGTCATTAGGAACAAGTGGTTTGCTATCGCCAAAGCCAACAGCACGTAAACGCCCTTGTTTCACACCCGTTTTGATAAATGCATCCATAACTGAACTGGCACGAAGGCCAGAGAGCCGTTGATTGGTCTCAGGGGTGCCACGATTGTCAGTGTGACCGGAGATTATGACTTTCACTTTTTCGCAATCTTTTAAAACAACAGCAATGTCTTTCACAATCTCAATGCTGACCCGAGATAGAGTATGTCGGCCAGGTAAGAATTCAATTGGCTGCTCTTTTAAAATGGAAAGAACTGCGTTCTGACATCCTTCAACTGTTTTCAACTCGCTATCATCGCCAGAGGTAAAGTTTTGAGACAATTGAGGATTGTCTTCTCGGTTCACTAGCTTTGTTTTTTTCTCTTGAGGTTTTTTAGCTTGCTCTTCTGAACGGTTCTGCTCAGTTGAGGTATCAGCCAGGGCTAATTGTAGGGGAGCATCTCCACCAGTAAACCCGAGTAAAAAGACACTAAGCACCCAAACACTCAATCCTGAGATTAATCCCTGTAAGTTTCGTTTGTTGACTGCCATCATGCTTCCCTCAATTAGAGCCAGATCAAAATTTGCTTATTCTCTTACTTAACAAATCAGGCGCAATTGTAAAGACTTCGCCAAAACGCTCCCCAAATATCACGAAGTGAGAGGGAGTGAAAATAAAAAACCGCCCAATTGATCAATGAAGATCAACAGGCGGCTTTAGAAAGAAAGTAACTAAATAACGCGGTTGCAGGTGGGCAATTTAAAGCGCAATAAGAAGAGACTTCTACGATCGATATGCCAATCGATTGTCATAGCTACGTTGATAACCAGTGGTCATAATGTTGGTAGATTTCTGCCAAACCTCAGCATCAAACTCACCTTCAAAATCAAAACTGTCAAACCCACAGCGCAGCAGATAGGCTGCCTGGTCAGCTAGTATGTCTCCTTTGACACGCAGCTCTTTATCAAAGCCAAGCTCTTCACGTAGCATCCGAGCCTGTGAATAAGCCCGCCCATCAGTAAACGCAGGTAGCTCAAGCATGATCAAATCAGCCTTTGCAATCAGCTCCTTATGATCTTCAACATCCACATTATTTTCAATGCGAATCCCGAGTTTTCCAGTATGGTTCGAAAGGCGATCAGCCTTTTCGAGTAACACGACAAGCGGAACAATAATATCTGCCGCTGAAGGTACATCAGCTTCTTCATCAAGCTCAGTCCAGCTATCATCAATGATAGCTCCATCTTTAATGATCGGCATAAAGCGCCTCCTTAAAGGGCTCCAGCCCTACACGTTTAACAACTTCAAGAAATGTCTCGCTCGCATTTTCGCGCAAAGACACATAGTGATTAACAAGAGTATCAATGGCAC
>CAXIBI010000149.1:0-5838 GCA_964022305.1 uncultured Hyphomicrobiales bacterium
GAACAAATTTAAACAAGTTGAACAAATAAGCACAGATAAATTTAAAAGAAGAAAGTCTTATGTCAAACACACCAATTGAAACAGATGTGGTCATCATTGGCGCAGGTCCTTGCGGTTTATTCGCCGTATTTGAGCTCGGCTTGTTAGATATTCGCTGTCATCTCATCGACATCCTTGACCGCCCAGGAGGACAGTGCGCAGAGCTTTATCCAGAAAAGCCAATTTACGACATTCCAGCCTATCCAATTATTTCGGGGCAGGAATTAACAGATGCGCTAATGGAGCAAATCAAACCATTTGAGCCAGAGTTCCATTTCAATCAACGTGTTGATGAAATTGAACAGCAAGAAGATGGGCGCTTCTTCTTAAAAACAGATGATAACCAGGAATTTCTCTGTAAGAACGTTGTGATCGCAGCTGGCGGTGGTTCATTCACACCTAAACGCCCACCACTTCCAGGTATTGAAGAATATGAAAATGGCTCAGTACATTATTCAGTTCGTAGAATGTCAGACTTTGAAGGCAAAGACTTGCTGATCGTTGGTGGTGGCGACAGTGCCCTTGACTGGACCTTGAACCTAACACCCATTGCAAACAGCGTAACCCTTGTTCACCGCCGTGATAAGTTCCGTGCAGCTACTGATAGCGTTAACAAAATGCTGGCTTTACGCGAAGAAGGCAAAATCAATTTCCACCTTGGTCAAATGACAGAAATCCATGGTGAAAATGGTGAGATGACCGGTGTGACTATCAGCGGTCCAGAAGGTGATACATTAGTGAACTGTAACCGCTTGCTTCCCTTCTTTGGTTTGACCATGAAATTAGGTCCAGTAGCAAACTGGGGCTTGAACTTACATGAAAACCTAATCTCAGTTGATACTGAAAAGTTTGAAACAAGCACACCAGGCATCTTCGCCATCGGTGACATCAACTACTATCCAGGTAAGTTGAAACTCATTCTCTCAGGCTTCCATGAAGCAGCCTTAATGGCGCAAAAAGTGAATGCTTATATCAACCCAGATAAAAAGGTTGTTTTCCAATACACAACCTCATCTTCAAGCCTGCAAAAGAAACTCGGCGTGAAGTAAACGATAAGCTTTTAACAAGTTCAAACAAAAACCCTCGGGATATTTCCGGGGGTTTTTTATTGTCTAACCAGATGGTGTCTCATTCATATCTATAACTGTTTGAAAACTCCCCAAAATCATTCGGGCTCCATCAAACGGCATAGGGTTTTTCTCCTGGTCAAACAGATCATCGTCTTTCATGGCATCCATCATAGATTTCATGCCAGCGTCTCTTGTTGTTTTATCAGGCCATTCTACCCAAGAGAACACGATCGTCTCATTGTCTTTTGCCTGAACAGCTCTGTAAAAATCAGTCTGCTTTCCGTGAGGAACATCCTCACCCCAGCTCTCGATCACCCGCGTCGCTCCGTGCTTAATGAAAATATGATCAACTTCTTTGGCATAGCTTACGAATTTTTCTTTATCTCCAGTCGGTACAGCCAGAATATATCCATCAATATAACTCATCTCTCAATATCCTCTTTTAAGGTATGACAAACCCAACCTCACAAGAAGAGTGTAAAATAAAAAGGGAGGATGATCACCTATAATCCGGGAATGCACAGGTCTTGAGCCAAAACCCTATTGAACCAAAAGCCCTTCGAAAACGACTAATTTTAAGGAATAGGATAGTCTTTTGGGAGAATAAAGCTTATGAATAAATCAGCATTAAAGGTAGCCTTGTTAGGCATCACCTATCTAAGTTTCATGGTACCGGTAACTGCGCAAGCGGGCACGTGCAGAACGCTCTCAGCAGCGTCACCGGTTAGCTTTATCACTTATCCTATAGGCACGAGTAACGCACACATTGCCGAGCGCATGCGAAGCGGGCATGTCTATCCAACTCGGCTTCAAGTGCTACGCCAAATGTCAGCAAAAACCGGTCGGCGAGTAAACCCAGCAAACCCCGTAGCTGGTTTTCTCAACTATAATGTAACCTGCAGAATTTTAGGTCGCACAGTCTCGAGATCATCCCGGCGTGTGAGCTATAGATATAAATGCTATGCATCAGGCAGATATTGCTCAATAAATGTAAGAGGGCCAGTGCGAGGCAGAAGAGGTAGACCGTGGCGTCCATAAATTCAATTTTGGATTAGGTTATACAACTTAGGCCTGTGCGCTTGGTCGTGAGCTAACTCGCTCTTTCCACTCAGATAGTTTAGCGAGATCACTTGGTACTTTAATTCCAACATATTCAGCAAAATCAATTGCACACATGGCGGTTATATCTGCGATGGAGAAAGAGTTTCCAACTAAGAACACAGGCTCGTTAAGGTGCTTGTCCAAGCGCGAGTAAAAGTTAAGCACACGGTCAGTGCCTCGGTCAGCCAAGGCTTTAATCTGCGGAGTGTTGTTCGTCCCAGGGACAGAGCGATTTTCAAAAGTTGGGCTAGTGTTTCGCACAACATCCATTGTTGGAGTAAAGCAATCACCTTCAATTTGCCGCACCCAAGATTCTATCAAGCCTTTGCTTTTTGGGGTTGAACCAAAAAGAGCGGGGTTAGGATGAGTTGCTTCAAAGTACCTGCAAATAGCGCTAGAATCATCAATGATAGTTCCGTCGTCTAGCTGTAATGTTGGCAGAACCCCTCGTGGATTAATCTTCAAGTAATCACTTTTTAGGTTTTCACCGCTAGGGATATCAATTTGAATTTTTTCAATATCAATACCCTTCTCTGCAAGAAAAACGCGAACCCGACGAGGATTAGGAGCGCCTGACATATCAAATAATTTCATGTGTTAGGTCCTTTGACGTTAAAGTGAGAAGACAAATGCAGAAAAATATTTTATGTGAGCGAGTTATCAAGCTCAGAAAATAAGCTAAGCGATCAGGAAAGAATGCTTCTAATCGAGGCTTCAAAATCAGGATCTGAAGTTACGCTATTGTAGTTGGTAATGTGTGGAACCTCAGCGCCGCGCTTTAAGGCAGGGCGAGCTTCAAGCTGGTAGAGCCATCTTCTCAAATACTCATAATCATCAATGCGTACACCAGCCCAATTGTGAATGCGCACCCAGCTCCAATTCGCAATATCAGCGATAGAATACTCACCAGCTAAATATTCATGATCACTAAGCTGCTTGTTTAAAACGCCATATAATCTTCGTGTCTCATTCTGATAACGATCAATGGCAGTAGGAATTTTCTCATTCATATACCTAAAGAAAACATTGGCTTGTCCTTGCATTGGGCCAAGTCCCCCCATTTGAAACATTAACCACTGAATGACCTTGCTTCGTCCTTTAACATCAGAAGGTAATAATTTACCTGTCTTCTCAGCTAAGTAAATCATAATTGCTGCAGATTCAAAAACAGCAAGATCATTCTCATTGCGGTCAATAATAGCAGGTATGCGACCATTCGGGTTTATAGCAGTATAAGTAGCTTCTTTTTGTATCCCGCTACTGATGTCGATAGGTTTAACCTCATAGGTCAAGCCAAGCTCTTCTAATGTTGCAGAAGCCTTCCAACCATTAGGAGTTGCCCACGTGTAAAGGTCAATCATTTTAGAAATCCTATAAAGTTTTTACCCTTTTTGGCTTATGTCCATTTGATTGAGCAACCAATGCTCGGCATTTGTTTTGCTGGTCCCAGGCCAGTTTCAGAAATTTCTACCATTGCATTGAGAAGTTCAGGCGTTCGCTTGCCGCGATAGTTCATGCCAGCATCATCAAGGCGCCCACGATATTGCAGGTGCCCATCTTGAGTGAGACCAAAGAAGTCAGGGGTGCAAACAGCATCAAAAGCTTTAGCCACATGTTGGCCTTCATCAACCAAATAGGGAAATGTAAAACCATAATGTTGAGCAAACTGCTTCATGTTAGAAGGGCTATCAGCTTCATAAATTCGGTAATCATTAGACATAATGGCGAGTACATTGATGTCCCTTGCCAGAAGCTCTTTGGTATCAGCGGCCAGCCGTGAACCAATTTCTTGAACATATGGACAATGATTACTAATGAAGCAAATAAGCAATCCCTTTCCACCAAGATGATCTGACATGGTGAAAGATTTGCCGTCATAGTCCTTTAGCGTGAAATTTGGTGCTTTCCAGCCAAAGTTACAGTAGGGAGTATCCAACAGCATGTTTACGCCTTTTTTATTTTACGATCGAAGGTTTAAACCAAGCGGTACAAACCATTTATATGCAGTTTAAACCGATCGGTCAACATGGGCTGGAGAATTTTTTGATTTGATGGTATAGATACAACCTATTTCAATGAAACAGTCTGAAAAGCGATGCCTTGGGAAAAAAACTTTGACTTAGATGATGCTTTAGATAAAGCCATGGTAGTCTTTTGGAGCAAAGGCTATAACGGAACATCTATGACAGATCTCGTAAATGCAATGGAGATTAATAAAGGCAGTCTTTACAATGCCTTCGGCAGCAAAGATCAATTGTTCAATAGGGTTTTGCTAAGGTACGATCAACAAGTGCGCCAGAAGAGATTCGCACGATTAAGAGACGTTGGTGATACAAGAAAAATAATCAAAATGTTTTTTGAAGATATGGTAAGTGAAGCAATAGAAGATGATGACAAGAAGGGGTGTTTCTTGATCAACACAGCTCTTAATTTGCCTAATCAACCGCTTGAAATTCAAAAAATAGTAACCGAGGCCCTCATAGAAATTGAAGAATTTTTTATGGAAATGATAGAAAAAGATCAAAAAGAAGGGCGATTAGACAAAAATATAGATGCAAAAGAAAAAGCAAAATCTATATTAGCACTCATTGTGGGGCTGAGGGTCTTAGCCAGAGGAACTTATGAACCACAGTCTCTCGAAGCAATAAAAGCACAAGCGATTGGATTGCTAGACCCCCAGTGCTGATCGTGCAAAATTCGCGGTCTCTTCCAAACGCTCACTCCTTATAAAGCCAATCATATTGCCGGAGCAAAAGAGAAGAGGGGATCATCTTCAACCCGCCATTGCGAATTTTGGCCAAACGGCCTGAGGCATGATAGATGTGCGATTGATAAATAGATTTAGACAAAACCCGCTGACACCGGCGAAAGCGCTTCTGTTTAAAAAGCTCAAAAGCCTTGTTATGATCGTCCCTGTGCTCAGCAATTAAGTTAGCCAGAGTAGAGGCATCTTCAATCGCCATCGCAGCGCCTTGTGCCAAAAACGGCACGATAGCATGGGCCGCATCACCAAGCAGGACAGCCCGCCCCTTACTCCAATTTTTAAACGGATTTAAAACCATCAAAGGCCAAGCCGTCCAATCAGAAACATCCATCACAGCTTTGCGTAGCGCTGGGGCAAAGGGGCGAAGTTCTTCAAACAGCGTTTCTTTCGGAGTGTCATCTGACCAGGTTTTAGCCAAGGCTCTGCCCTTTGTAACAGCCACCAAATTGACCATGTCACCACCCGAGACCCGGTAATGAACCATATGACTATAGGGGCCAAGCCAGGCATTGACATCAGGCGAGGTAAAAATTGAGGGAGCATCTTTAGCACTAATCATCGCGCGCCAGGCCATCAGACCGGTTTGACGAGGGATCTGATCAGAGGCAAACATATGCCGAACCCGAGACCACACACCATCTGCGCCAATAAGTAAGCACCCCTCATAGTTTGAGCCGTCAGTCATTTCAGCGGTGATATGATGAGCATTTTGAGTATAGGTGATAAATTTTTTCGAGCAGTGTAGTTCTATACAATCATAAGCTTTAAGAGCGTCCAGCAAAAGGGATTGCAAATCCCGCCGTGCGGCCACGAGATAGGGCGCATCGTAACGCTCCTGTGCATTTTGCCCAAGGTGAATTTCAT
>CAXIBI010000150.1:0-5688 GCA_964022305.1 uncultured Hyphomicrobiales bacterium
GAACGCCGCTCCGCTAAAAGAAAAAAAGAAAAGCGCTGCAGCTGAAAAGCCCTCACCAGTTATTGCCCAATATCTAGAATTAAAAGCCGTCAACCCAGGTTACATCCTCTTTTACCAATTGGGTGACTTTTATGAACTATTCTTTGATGACGCTATTGAAGCGTCTGAAAAACTAGGCCTCACCCTCACCAAACGCGGCACCTACCAAGGTAAAGATATCCCAATGGCTGGTGTTCCCTTAAAAGTCGCTGATGAATATTTGCAAAAGGCCATTAAAGTTGGGTTTAAAGTCGCCGTTGTCGAACAAATGGAAGACCCAGCTGACGCAAAAAAACGCGGCTCAAAAGCAGTGGTGAAACGCGATGTCACTCGCCTTGTGACACCAGGCACGCTAACAGAAGATACCTTGTTAGAAGCTGGCGCCAATAACTTCCTCACCGCTCTCTTTCAAAACCCAGCGCACGAAACAAAAAAAGAAACGCTTTATTCTCTTGCCAGCTTAGATATTTCAACCGGCCAATTCTTGCTAAGCGAAGTGAAAGGCTCTGACCTTAGCGGCGAATTGACAAAACTCGCCCCAAGCGAGCTTTTGATTGCAGATATATTAAAGGCTGAAAGCTCTATCCGCCATATTCTGGATCATCAACCAGCCGTGCAAACACCTGTCCCAAGCGCCTACTTTAACAGCATGAGTGGTGAAGCCGCTTTAAAAGACGCTCTCAAAGTCACAGAACTCGATGGTTTTGGCACATATAAACGAGGTGAATTGGCCGCGATAGCTGCATTGTTAAAATATGTCGAGCTAACTCAGATCGGCAAGTTCCCCCTCATTCGCCCGCCAAGCCGTTCCATTGAAAATGAAGTCATGGTCATCGATGCCGCGACAAGGGGTAATCTTGAGCTCATCAAATCAACCAGAATGACCAAAAAGGGCAGCCTGTTTGATGCATTGGATAGAACGGTAACCGGCGCTGGCTCTCGCCAACTCGCCGCCCAAATCAACGCGCCCTTAAATGATGTGAATGCCATCAACAACAGGCTCAACAGTTTAGAATTTTTTATTAATAACGGCGCCGCCCGTGACACGATCCGCAAAATATTGCGCCGCACGCCAGACATGGCCCGTAGTCTCTCAAGGCTCTCGCTTAAAAGAGGTGGCCCTAAAGACTTAGGCGCCATTCGCTCAGGCCTCATCGTTGCTGACGAAGTCATCAAAGAGTTAGAAAATTTCAAATCTGAACATTTGCCAGAGACCATCAAGCAAATATCAAAATCTCTACTCTTTGCCTCTGGCACCTTAAAAGACAAACTAGACCGATTTTTAACTGAAGATCTACCAATGCAAGCCCGTGATGGCGGCTTCATTAAAGAGGGCAATCATGATGGCCTAGACGAACAACGCACCCTTAGAGATCAAAGCCGCACGATCATCGCCAACCTGCAAGCAACTTATCGCGAGCTCACAGATATCAAATCCTTAAAAGTGCGCCACAATAATCAATTTGGTTATTTTGTCGAAGTCACGCAGCTCAATGCGAACCAACTCCTCACAGGTCCTTTAAGCGAAACCTTCCGGCACCGCCAAACCTTGGCGAATAATGTCCGCTTCAATACAGAAGAGCTGATAGAGACAGAATCCAAAATCACCCAAGCTGCTGATAGAGCACTCGCCATTGAATTAGAGCTGTTCACAGAACTAAGTTCAGACGTTGAAAATTCAGGCGACCAAATTAGCTCATGCGCAGAAAGCTTAGCTGAGCTTGATGTCATCCTCGGGCTCGCTCTGTTAAGTGAAGAAGAAAATTACACGCGTCCTATCATTGACAATAGCCGCACATTCTTAATTAAAAACGGCAGACACCCTGTTGTCGAACAAGCCTTGAGAAAATCAAAATCCGGCCCATTTATTGAAAATAATTGCGAACTCTCTAAGCAAAACAAAAAAGATAACGCCGCCAATATCTGGCTCCTCACCGGGCCGAACATGGCCGGTAAATCAACCTATCTCAGACAAAACGCACTCATCGCTATCATAGCGCAAATGGGCTGTTTTGTGCCCGCAGCCAGCGCCCATATTGGCTTAATCGATCGTCTCTTTTCAAGGGTCGGTGCGTCTGATGATCTGGCACGTGGCCGCTCAACCTTCATGGTTGAAATGGTTGAAACGGCAGCCATCCTTAACCAAGCAACCGAACACTCATTAGTCATCCTAGATGAAATCGGCCGAGGCACAGCCACCTTCGATGGCCTCTCAATCGCCTGGGCGGCTGTTGAATATCTTCACAATATTAGCAAAACCAGAGCACTCTTTGCCACTCATTATCACGAACTAACCGTCCTTTCTGAAAAACTATCCGGCGTCACGAACGCCACCATTGAGGTAAAAGAATGGAACGATGAAATCGTCTTCCTTCACCGTGTCACCATGGGGGCTGCCGATCGCTCATATGGCATCCAGGTTGCCAAGCTCGCAGGACTTCCGAAAGCTGTTATTAAACGCGCCAATGAAGTTTTAAATGTTTTAGAAAACAAAAACCAAAAAACCGGCGGCATCAATCAGCTAGAAGACTTACCACTTTTTTCCATGGAATTACCTGAAGACGAAGAAATTGAAGACAAAGCTGAACCAAATCCAGTTGGCGATAAACTACAGGAGACACTCACCCAAATAAACCCAGATGATCTCACTCCTAAAAATGCACTGGACTTAATTTATAAATTAAAAAACATAGCACAAGAAAAAAATTAAGAATGAAATCTTAAGCTCTAAGTTCACCTTAAAAATTTAAATCTAAATGTTTATATAGTCTTTTTAAACGAACGCTCGATGTCCCTCTAGCCTAATGAAAAGCGAATATGCTAGACTAGCACTAAATTCAAAATTTGCTTAATTTCTAGGCAATTATTCATTTAGAAAAGCCAAATGAACACATTATTCAAAACTGAGCCTCCTTATTTCGCCCCCGCAACATTACGCGAAGAAATCACTGAGCTGTGGCGCACCCATCAAAAACAAGAAACAAAATTACGCCAAGAAGTCTTAGCCAAATTATGTGAAGTGAAAAAACACGCGCACACCCAAGCTGAAGCCAATTTGATGGAAAATGGCAATGGCCGCCTTTGCGCTGAAGGGCTCTCATACTTTCAAGATGAATTAATTCGTGTGATTTATGACTTCACCACAAAACATATTCACAGAGCCCACAACCCCTCATCCGCGGAGCGCATTGCCGTTGTCGCAACCGGTGGCTATGGCAGAGGAGCGTTAGCACCAGGCTCAGATATCGATCTTTTATTCCTGCTCCCTTATAAGCAAACCGCCTGGGGCGAGAGTGTTGTTGAATATATACTCTATCTCTTATGGGACATGGGTTTTAAAGTCGGCCATGCCACCCGCTCAATTGAGCAAACTGTGCGCTTTGCCAAATCAGACATGACCATCCGCACCGCCATGCTTGATAGCCGCTATCTTTGGGGCGAAGAAACGCTCTATGAAGAGTTCCTTGAAAACTATAGAGAAAAAGTCATCAAAGGTTCCGCTCGTGAATTCATTGAAGCAAAATTGGCCGAACGCGATGATCGCCACAGCCGCTCAGGTGCCTCAAGATATATGGTTGAGCCAAATGTGAAAGATGGCAAAGGCGGCCAACGTGACCTTCACACCCTGCACTGGATCGCAAAATATGTAAATTATGAAACAACAGGCAGTGACATCTCAACATCAGGTGTCTTCACAGCTGAAGAATATCACAGCTTCAAACATTGCGATGATTTCCTCTGGACAGTGCGCTGCCATTTGCATTTCCTCACCAAAAGACCCGAAGAGCGCATCTCTTTTGAAGTGCAAAAATCAATGGCAGAGCGCTTAGGCTATGCCGACCGCAAAGGCTTACAAGCGGTCGAGCGTTTCATGAAGCACTATTTCCTCACCGCCAAAGAAGTCGGCAACCTCACCCGTGTTCTTTGCGCTGATTTAGAAATGAAACAATTAAAAACAGCGCCTAAACTCAACAAACTCATCGAAGGTATGGGCTGGAAAACCAGAAGAGAGCTTAGAAAATCATCTGATTTCCGCATTGAAAATGGCCGGTTAAACACAACCCATAAAGACACCTTCAAAAGAGATCCTGTTAATCTCATCCGCATCTTCAAGGTAGCAAGCCAATATAACACCTTGCTCCACCCAACAGCCATGCGCCAAATTCGTCAATCATTGCGCTTAATCAATGCAGATTTGAGAAAAGACAAAAAAGCCAATCAAATATTTTTGGATATTTTATGCGCTAAAGATAGTCCGGATAAAGTCTTAAGCAGCATGAACGAGTCGGGTGTTTTAGGCCGTTTTATAAGAGACTTCGGCAAAATCACATCCATGATGCAATTTAATATGTATCACCACTTCACAGTTGATGAGCATCTCATTCGCTCCCTTGCTGAGCTTGCCTGGGTTGATCGCGGTGAAGCAGTAGAAGAGTTGCCACTCTCCCATGATCTAATGCAAAAAATCACTAACAGACGCGCGCTCTATGTCGCCGTCTTCATTCACGACATTGCAAAGGGGCGCAAGGAAGATCACTCCATTGCAGGCGCACGTGTCGCCAGACGTCTATGTCCACGCCTTGGTTTAACAGAAGAAGAAACCGAACTCGTTGCATGGCTTATCGAAGAACATTTAACAATGAGCTCCTATGCCCAAAGCAGAGATCTTAACGACCCGCAAACCATCAAAGATTTTGCAAACATTGTTCAAAGCCGAGAGCGATTAAAACTCCTGCTCATCCTAACCGCTTGTGATATTAGAGCCGTTGGCCCAGGCACATGGAATGGTTGGAAAGGTCAACTATTAAGAACGCTTTATTCTGCGACCAACCTCTATCTCTCTGGTGGCCATAGTGAAGACACCCATAAAGAACAAGTTGAACACGCGGTTGAGACCTTCCGTAAATCCATTGAAACTGAAAAATCAATTGAGTTAACAGCAGCCCAATTAGAGACTTACTCAACACGGCACTTTGATTCCTATTGGCTGAAAACCGATATTGAAACCCAAATAGAGCACGCAAAACTAATGAAGCGCGCCGAAGATGAGAAAAAAGAACTTGCCTTTGAGGTCTCTAGTGATGCCTTCACTGCGCACACAGCCATCACAATTTTCACAACGGCGCACCCAAAATTACTCTCAATGTTAGCAGGCAGCTGTGCAGCCACAGGCGCAAACATCATTGATGCTCAAGTGACCACAACACAAGATGGTATGGCCCTGGACACCATGTGCATTAGCCGTGAGTTTAATCACGCAGAAGATGAACAACGCCGCGCAGAAACCATCGCAGACACATTAAACCAACTTATTCGCGGTGAAAAACACTTGAACTACATGATGCAAAAACCAGCCACCATGAGAGGCCGTATTTCTGCATTTAAAGTTCAACCTGATGTAACGATTGATAATAGTCTTTCAAATGACCTCACCGTGATTGAAGTTCGCGGTCTCGATCGCCCTGGCCTGTTGTTCCACCTCACCAAAACAATTGGCGACTTGAACCTAGACATCGCTAGCGCCCACATTGCGACCTATGGTGAAAAGGCGATTGACGTGTTTTATGTGACAGATTTGTTAGGCGGCAAAATCACCAACGAAAACCGCCAAAACCAAATCCGCGAAGCCTTAGAAGGCGTACTAGTCAG
>CAXIBI010000151.1:0-5687 GCA_964022305.1 uncultured Hyphomicrobiales bacterium
TCGCGAGTGTGGAATAAATCCCGCTCTTGCATTCAGCTAGAAATGCTTCAACTTGGGCATAAGTAGCAGAGGTCGCAATTTGCGGCCAAACTCCACAGGTGCCACCACCATGGATGTTACGTGCAGGTGTTTTCGCCATATCCTTTGGTTGAGCAACTTCAGAAACCCCAACCCCTGGCGGTGTGAAATAAAAGTCACCTAGTACTTCATCATAATAAGCCGGGCGCTGCTCATGGCTAACGGTTGATGCCAGTTTCATCACCTTGCGTCTCACTTGCCGCGCTGTGTCAGAAAGTTTCAACCCTGGTTTAGAGAGAAGGGGAATAAGTGTACGTGTGAAAACGGAATTCGGATGCGGGTCACTATCATTCAAGCGATCAAGCGCCGCCTGACCAAACCCAGCAGAATAAAGGATAAACGTCCCCTCGGGAGGCGCTTCCATGGTGCCAAGCCCGCGTGTGCGCCCTAAACTGCGCGTACCAGCTTTTTGAAACGGATTGTTCCGGCAAGCATCAAGAATAAGAAGAGAAAGTCTCACTTTACGGCGGCCAATCTCACTTAAAATATAATCAACGCCAATGGCTTCACTCTTTACAAAAGATTCTTGGCCAGGCTCTGCATTAGGAATATCAATGGGGAGAAGATAGTTCTGCCCGCGGATTTCAACACCGTGCCCTGCAAAGAAGAAAAGTGCTTCATCGCCAGCCCCAAGTTGAGAGAGAAAGCTTTGCAAATGCATGTTAAACCCACGCCGATCCAGGTTTTTATGCAATTGCACCTGAAAACCAACTTCTTTGAGTTTTGTGGAAATACTGTCAGCGTCATTCTCTGCCTTAGCCAAGGCTGGCACATTGGCATAAGTATTATTACCAACCACAAAAGCAACGCGTTTTGCTGCCAAACTCGGGGAACTAAATGGTAAGAGTAGAGCAAGAGCTAAAAATAGAGGTGCTAGACGGTGCATTTCAACGATCCTCCAAAAGAACAGGCGAATTAATGTTGAATAAAACTATAAAATATCTGTGATCAAATTTCTATATCTTCCAAAATTAAATTATTGCAATGTTTGTAAGGATAGCGCTCTATATGACGTTTTAATAAGAACGAAAGCTCTTGCAAAAATTGGCCAGTTAAACTCAGGGTACCACTTGTTAAATGTATAAAATCATCATCATCACAGCTATTGTACTGCTTCAGCTCTTGGGCATGACGTCTCTAAAAGCCGAGCAACTCTTGGAAAAAGTCGAAAGTCCCTACAACACGATTTATATATATAAACAGTCCCCCTACATCACCTTAGCCTTTGGCCATAAAAGTCGCCGCTATGTAGAAAGCCGCCGCAACCCAAATGACCTGATGGAATTGCCGGTTGAATATACCAAAAGCTTCACCATCGGCATGGCTTATCCAGAGAAGCTTAATTCATTTTTGATGATCGGCATGGGCGGTGGCTCAACCAGCTGGTACCTGCATAAATCTCTACCCAAAGCTAAAGTCACCGCTGTTGAGCTAGACCCTGAGATCGTCCGCTTATCCCGTAAATATTACGGCTTTAAAGAAAATGGCAAACAAAGTGAGAATTTCATCATCTCAGAGCTTGATGGCCGCATGCATATTCTGCGCAAAAAAGAAAGCCATGACATCATCTTCGTGGATGCTTATAGAGGCCAGTTCGTCCCCTTCCATCTCATGACTAAAGAGTTCTTCAATTTAGCGAAAAAACGCCTGAACAAAGGCGGCGTGATGGTGCAAAACATTGAGCCCTCAACCATGCTCTATGATAGCGCGATCGCCACCATTGCGTCAGTGTTTGATAATGTAGATGTCTATCGTGGCGGCGGTAATATCGTCGCCATTGCCTATGATGGCAAAGAAAAGCCGATTGGAAGTCTGATAGATAAAGCCACAAGCCTGCAAGAGACACATAAATTCCGTTATGACCTGCCAGAGCTCATTGAAAAACGCACTATGCTGTTAGATTACAACACAAAAACAAAACCTCTGACAGATGACTTCGCCCCAGTAAATATGCTAAAAACCATCAAGACCTATAATAAAAAGCGCTAATGGTAGTCCCGAGCAAGTCAGTCAATTGAAAGTAAACACAGTCAAAAACATGAATAATAAATCTTTTTCATTCATTCTTATGCTCATCGCCGCTTTTACGGTTGGCGCTGTGATCATGTCCCTCGAAATGCTGGCATCGCGCTATCTTAATCCCTATTTTGGCGGCACGATCTTCACTTGGGCCGCACTGATCTCTGTTGTCTTGCTGGCTATGATGGGCGGTTATTTCCTTGGCGGGTATAATGCAGACAAGCATAAGTCTGGCTGGCTCTTGGAGGCGATGATCTTTCTCTCTGCAATTTACATGATAGCGCTCCCCCAATTCATTGACCCCATGATGGAGATGGTTATCACAGCGATTGAAGACGTCAAACTTGGTGCCCTCGTTGGCGCGCTCATTGTCACGGGGCCACCTGTTGCGTGCCTCTCAACTTTCTCACCCGTCGCCATTCGCCGCACCTTGATGGATGTCGAGCACGCTGGCCGCACCTCAGGCACAGTGTTTGCAGTTTCTACAGCAGGCAATATCTTTGGCACATTGCTAACCTCATTTTATCTCATTCCCAATTTCGGCACGCGGTCTCTCACCATGTCTCTTTCTGTATTTCTGATTTTGGCCATGGCCATTGTCATTTTCGCCCGCCCGAAAGCAGAGGGCCAAAAACCAGCAACTCAGCTCAATACACTCCTCCTCCTAGTCGGTGTTGCTAGCCTCTTAAGTGTAATGTTTTTAAGCACGCAGCCAGTAGGCGCAAAAGAGGGTCAAAGAACAATCATAGCTAAACAAGCAGGCTATCCTGAAGGCCCGGTTTTTATCGGTAATGATCTCTACTACACAGAAATGACTCGCAACAGGGTGATGAAAGTTTCAAGCGAAGCCCTTAAAAAAAAACAATAAAAGCTGAAGTCCTCTTTTATAAGAAGGGATGCGGCCCCACGTCCCTCGCACGCTATCAAGCAAATAAACTCGTCATACTCTGCCACTTAAGCGATGAACTCATCATTTTAAGCGAAGCTGGCAAAATCCTGCGCACCATAAAAAAGAGCAAAGAGGGAGACGCCATCTTCCACCCCAACGATTGCATTAGTGACGGGGAGGGCGGCGTTTACCTAACAGCACCTGGCCATTTCGATAGAAAACTCCAACCCATGGGGCTGATCTTTTACTTGAGCAATAAGGGGGAGGTGACAAAACTCGCTGAAAACCTCATCTACCCCAACGGCATCGCGATTTATGGGCGTGAGCTCTATGTCTCAGAGCACTTGGCCAAACGCGTGATCAAATACCCGCTTAAGGGCAAAGGAAAAATCGGTAAGAAAAACCTCTTCACAGATTTTAAAAACACCTCACTTTTTAGAAACAGAGACCCTCAATATACAGGGCCAGACGGAATAGAAATCTCAAAAACCGGCACCATCTACATCGCCGAATACGCAAAGGGGCGCATCTATGTTTATGGCGCTGACGGTAAATACCAAAAAAGCCTCCACACCGGCCTACGCTTCGTTACCAACATGGCACTGGATAAAGATGAAAAAAGCCTAGTGATCACTGGTGCAAAAAGCCTCGATAGTTTTCTGCAACTGGGTGAAGTTTATTTTATTAAAAGGTAATGGAGAGGAATCCTGATGGAACAATTGATCATCCAAATAGTTCGTTTATTGCCTTATGCGGGTAGTTTACTAGGAATTATATTATTATATAAAGCCTTAGTTTATATACGAGATCGGAATTGGACATTACCGACTTTAAAAGAATTTTTATCACCTGTTTCTAGAGATATTGAGTTTTTAAAATTTCTTGAAATAGCACACGGTCATGGTTGGAGTATCGAAAATGATAAGAATTTTAGAGACGACCATTTTTCGATTTTTCATAAGAAATTAACAGAGGCATCAATTAGTGGAGCATTAAAATTCTCTGGTCGAGAAGATGTCGGTTCTAATATCCTGAATGATCTTGAGCCTCATAAACCAATTGAAAAAGATTTTTGGAAAGATAATCAGATCAACTTATTTTCTTATCAAGATACTGATAATAAAAAAACACAAACAAATCCTTCTGCTCAGCACTACTTAGAGAAAGATCAGATTGGACAAAAATGTATTGAATATTATGACCTTTACTTAAATGAGAGAAGCGCCAGAAAATGGCTTACTGAAACCTCAACGAATAAACCAAAATAAAAAGTGTTGAACCATCACGGGCCGCCCCATGGTGGTTCAACGTTATATTATTACTCATGCAAAGTATACTGAGCGTAAGCGAGTGACTTTTGCATGAAATCTAACTAGATGCTCTGAAAACTCAACTCACCATCAGCCACATCAACCTTGATGGTCTGGCCATCAAGCACCTCACCAGCAAGGATCTTTTCAGCTAACGGGTCTTGAACGTGTTTTTGAATAACCCGCTTCAAAGGCCGTGCACCATAAGCCGGATCATAGCCTTTATTCGCAAGCCACTCGGTCGCAGCCTCGCTTAGATCGAGTGTGAGATTGCGTTCATCAAGGAGCCTTTGCAAACGCTTCAGTTGAATGGTTACAATCGCCGCCATCTGAGCGCGTTTTAAGCGATGGAACAAGATCACTTCATCCACACGGTTAAGGAACTCAGGGCGGAAATGCCCACGCACTTCCTGCATCACTTTTGCTTCAACCAGCTCAACATCATCATCTTCCTTGAGGCTGACAAGGTGCTCAGAGCCAAGGTTAGACGTCATGATAATAAGCGTGTTGCGGAAATCAACTGTCCGTCCTTGACCATCAGTTAAGCGGCCATCATCCAACACTTGCAAGAGAACATTGAACACGTCCCCATGCGCTTTTTCAATCTCATCAAACAAGATCACCTGGTAAGGCCGTCGGCGGACAGCTTCAGTGAGCACACCGCCTTCTTCATAGCCAACATACCCAGGAGGTGCCCCAATGAGGCGAGCCACAGAATGCTTCTCCATAAACTCAGACATATCAATGCGCACCATTGCCGTGTCATCATCAAAAAGAAATTCAGCTAAAGCTTTGTTGAGCTCGGTTTTACCAACACCTGTTGGGCCAAGGAACATGAAAGAGCCAATCGGCCGGTTCGGGTCTTGCAAGCCCGCACGTGCTCTGCGAACGGCAGTAGAGACAGACTTCACCGCATCTTCCTGGCCAATCACCCGGGCACCAAGTGCCTCTTCCATCTTGAGGAGTTTTTCGCGCTCGCCTTCAAGCATCTTGTCAACCGGCACACCTGTCCAGCGAGAGACAACCCCGGCGATGTCAGATTCGCGCACAACTTCGTTGACCATCAGATCAGAAGAATTTTCACCATCTGGCGCGTCTGCGAGTTGTTTCTCGAGGCTTGGAATAACCCCATAAGAAAGCTCACCCGCTTTAGCCAGGTCACCAGCGCGCTGGGCTTGCTCAAGCTCAATCCGTGCCTGGTCCAGCTGTTCCTTCACTTTATTGACGTCAGATAGTTTCTCCTTCTCACTTGACCACCGCTCGGTGAGCGCGCGAGATTGTTCTTCCAAGTTAGCGAGCTCTCCGCTTAATTTTTTCAAGCGATCTTTGGATGCTTCATCATCTTCCTTGAGCAAAGCTTCACGTTCAATCTTGAGCTGGATAATCCGGCG
>CAXIBI010000152.1:0-5667 GCA_964022305.1 uncultured Hyphomicrobiales bacterium
GCAAATCAAAACGCTCTTTGATGATGGGAATAAAATCCAAATTCAGTTGATCTGCATAGCATTGCATACCAAAAGCCACATCAGCCTTGCCCTCAGCCACTTGCAACGCACTATCAAGTTCAGAGCGTTGCTCAGCTGTAAACTTGACGGTTTTTAAAGAAAAGTCATGAGCCTCTGCCAAACTTTGCAAAAGAAGCGAAGAACCAGCCCCCGCTTGCCGCCCAGCAATGGTTTTTTTGCTCAAACCAGAAAACTCATTAATCCCTTTCGGGTTAGATTTCGGAACAATAAATCCACGCTCACGCCAAGCCCATTCAACCAGAACCGCCCGGCGAAACTCTATTTCTTCGGCGACTATATGCTCATTCCACAAATTCTCTTCACGGCTGTAAATATGCATCCCAGCACTTAAAGCACTCCCATCCTTAAAGCGCTCAAGCCCATCAACAGAGCTGTCAAACAAGGACGCCAGCCCCGAGCGAGATTCGCGCAAAGCCCAATCAAGCAACGGATCATGGCTGCCAACAATCACATTGGCTCGCTCTTTGCGTCTAAGTGCTGAAAAACCAGAACCATTTTCAACCAACCACTGATCAATGGCTTTACGAGGGAAAAGCAATTTGCCGGTCGCACGGCTACAAGGAACCTCCCCAGATGACGCAAGGTCATAAACCCGGCGCTCTTTAATCCGTAATAAATCAGCCAGCTCTTTGGTCGTTAAAAATTCAATTGATTGGTATCTCATAAACAGTCCGATTTCTTAAAACTTTAAGTGAAATGAAAAAATTTCAGTTTTCTTTGAACCCTTTTCACCCTATCTGCGTCAAACCTAGTACGAAACAATTAAATGAACCCAAACTAAGTAAACATCGTACCCTAGGAGATTATAATATCATGTCCCTGAACTCAATCACCTCAAAATCAGTTTCCCTATCCATTATTACAGCAGTTTTAGCCGTCGTCAGCGTAAGCTTTACAGCCTTAAGCAGCGCTAACGCCGCAACAATCTGTAAAAAGCCAACACTTTCATATGGCATGTATTATTACAAAAAATCAAAAGCCAAAACATCAGCCATTGGTCGCTGGGAGAAAAAAACAGCCATCCAGCACGGCATTGGTTTAAGCTTTTGGAACAATGCGAAAAAACGCAGCAATGTCTGTGAAAAACAAGCAAACAATACTTGGCGCTGTCTGGCTATTGGCACCCCTTGCCAAACGAAAAAAACATGTAAACCAAAATTGAAAAAACATGGCATGTACTATTTCAATAAGCAAAAGGCCAAAACATCAGCCAAAGGCCGCTGGGAAAAACAAGCCGCCATTCAATATGGTATTAATTACAGCTTCTGGAACAATGCAAAGCTAAAACATTTCAAATGTAAAAAACAACCAAACAACACATGGCGTTGTCTAGCAGTTGCGAAACCTTGTCATTAAACAAGACAACACATTACATCTAAAAAAGAACACAACCCACCCCGGGTTGTGTTCTTTTAAGCATAAAGAAAACATCTGCAACCCAAAAAAAGATAGAGAAATACGAAGAAGGAGTTCAGCCCGCTTCGGGCTGAAGGACATGGCGAAGCGCCAGCGTAGCCCGGCGCGTTGCGCCGCCCCTCGGAGGCCCGAGCAAAGCGAGGAATAGCCGTGAGAGAGAAGAAACTACCCAGCTTTTTTCTTGCGCCTTTGCCGCTCTTTATTTTCTTTTTTAAGCTGGCGTTGCCGCTCTGCTGCAATCGTCGCTTCATCACCTAAATGAGCCAAACCCTTTTCAGCCGCTAAGACCATTTGCCTTTGCCGCTCACGAGCACGCTCTCTCTCAGCATCTGATTTCGTCTCAGCACAATAAGAGCACTGCACACCAAGTTCATATAAAGGATCTGCTCTATCCTCAACACTCAGCGGCTGACGACACGCATGACAGAGCAAATAATCCTGCGGCACCAAATCATGGCCTACAGCCACCCGCTCATCAAACACAAAACAGCCCCCTTCCCAAAGGCTATCCTCTTCAGGCTGCTCTTCCAAATAGCGTAAAATACCACCCTTTAAATGATAGACCTGTTCAAACCCATGCGCCATCATATAGCTGGACGCCTTCTCACAGCGAATACCGCCGGTGCAAAACATCGCAACTTTTTTATCTTTTTCTGGGTCTAAATTCTCTGAAACCCAATCTTTAAATTCTGTGAAGGTCTTCGTCTTCGGATCAACCGCTCCTTTAAAGGTACCGATATCAACTTCATAATCATTACGCGTATCAATCACCACCATTTCAGGGTCAGAGATAATCTCGTTCCATTCAGTAGGGTTAAGATAAGTGCCCACTTGCACATTCGGGTTTGCCTCAGGCGCACGCAATGTCACGATCTCTTTTTTCAAACGAACTTTCATCCGCAAAAAAGGAGCCTCATCACTGAACGAATATTTGACATCAAGCCCTGAGAACCGGTTTTTAAAAATATTCCCTGTTTTAAGGTAGCTGATAAGCTCATCAATTGAAGCAACAGGCCCGGCAACCGTTCCATTGATGCCTTCGTTCGCCAAAAGCAAAGTCCCCTTAATATCACGCGCTTCACAAAACTCAGTTATAGGCGCTCTTAATGCTTCATAGTCATCCAATGTCACAAAATGATAAAGAGCTGCAATTTTATAATCGGGTATTTTTTCTTGGTCTGCGTCTTGTTCTGACATGGCAGCTATAACTTTCAAAGTGTCTGATGAAATAAAGGTTTGCCTCAATCTTCTCAAAATCAAAAGAAGAGCAATCGCATTAGGGCCGTAAACTCATAAAATTTAAAATCTGTTTTTACAAGCAGTCATATAACTGTCAAGCCCTACCCTATCATTGACATACATCAACGCTAGACTTTATGGCCACTGCTAGAAATCAAAGGGTAAAACGAGGGTCTAGACCCTAAAAATTGGGTGCAAATGTACAATAGTATCGTGAAAAAGGAACTATTGTGCTGTTTTCTCCCTTGTCGCACATCAAAATTTGGTTATTTTACGCTCATGCATTCACAAAGGCTAACCGCAGTGTCTAAACAGAGAAAATCAAGCAAAGCCAACATCTTAATGCTTTGCTCGCGTTATTCGCTTCTCATGGTTCTAATTTTACAATTAGCAATCACAAGCATTCTTTGTGCGACCAGCAGCTATACAGCCAATGCAAATACAACAACAATCTGTACGGCATTGGGCCTCAAAACCATCACCTTGGATGAAAATGGTGAGCCCATTGAGCAAGAACAACATGATAGCTTCAGCACAACATGTTTTCACTGCTCGAGCGGATGTTCAACGACAGTTATGGCTGAAGTATCAGAGATTATTCTATATCCATCTGCGACAAAAGCCTATGTCAGCTGGACAACAGACACATTAATCACAAAGCTAACAGCACATGGGCCACCGTCCCGTGCACCCCCTACCCACGCCTAAAATCTTTTCATTTTATTTAAGTTTCGTGCCCACGAACCTTTGCCCCCTCTATCTCTATTGAGTGAAGGGTAAAGGCGTCTTGGCACTCAATTTTTCGTTTTACACCGGAGTAATCATGTTTACTAAATTTAACAGCGCCACAACTGCGCTCGCACTTACAGTTGCAACCTCACTCACCTTTTCAGCTCCCCTAAAAGCTGACGAGAAAAAAATCCCGAACTTCTCAGTCTCAGGTGGCGGTCATCACCATCATGGCGGCACAAGAGCAGACGGCCACGCCCCTATCGGCGTTATGGGCGATCACTTGCACAAAAAAGGCGAGTGGATGTTCTCATACCGTTTCATGACCATGGGCATGAAAGGCAATCTCATTGGCGATGATAACGTCTCACCAGAATTCATCACAAATAATGTTCAAGCCAATGGCGGCCCCATTCGCGTTGTGCCAACAGAAATGACCATGGACATGCACATGCTCGGCGCTATGGTGGCACCATCTGACACTGTCACTCTTATGGCCATGCTTCCAATCATTGATAAAGAGATGGATCACATCACTTTTGCTGGTATGAACCCAAATCAAAGAATTGGTGGCTTTACCACGCGCGCTCGCGGCATTGGCGATCTGAAGCTCTCTGGTCTTATCGGCCTTTATGATGATGGTGTAACAAAAATTCACCTGAATGCGGGTCTTAGTGTGCCAACAGGCAGCATCACTCGCCGTGATGAAGTATTTGCTCCAAATGGTATGAGACCAACATTGCGTTTACCCTACGCCATGCAACTCGGTACAGGTACATGGGATCTATTACCAGGCATCACCATTCAAAGCCGTAGAGGCAATTTTTCTTATGGCGCACAATATATGGCTCGTTTTCATTTAGGTGAGAATGATGAAGATTATAGCTGGGGTGACAAACATGAGCTCACAGCCTGGATTGCCTATCAATGGGCACCATGGATCTCAACATCCCTTCGCCTTAAAGGTATCACTCAACAAGAGATTGACGGCAGAGACTTCAATATCGCAGCACCTGTGACAACAGCTGACCCTGATCACTTTGGCGGCGAGCGCATTGACCTTCTTGGTGGTATAAATATCGCAATTCCAAGCGGGCGTCTTAAAGATCACCGCTTTGCACTAGAAGTTGGTGCCCCGATCTATCAAGACCTAAACGGCCCACAAATGGAAACTGACTACACAGTCACCGTTGGTTGGCAAAAAGCATTTTAAGTCTTGAGGCCTTTACAACATATCCACATTGGGGGAGTATCCCTCAATGTGGAAATTCTTTATTACATGCATGAAAGTTAAATAATGAAACAACTCTCAGCTCTTTTTTTTAGCCTTTTTATTCTTGTCACAACGCCCGCACAGGCCTGTGAAAAAGTTGAAACAACAGATAAAACACTCAAGATCAGTCATGTTTGGGGCAAACCTAATTATGGCCCCAATGGCGCTGCCTACTTTACCTTAAAGAACGAAGGCAAAAAGGAACGCCACCTCATCGCTGCAAGCTCAGCTTTGTCACCCCGGGTTGAGCTTCACACTCACACCCATGAAGACGGCGTCATGAAAATGCGCCATATGAAAGATGGCGTGACAATCAAACCAGGTGAAACCCTGCAGTTTAAGCCTGCGGGTAAGCATGTGATGCTGTTGGGCATGAAAGAAAAGTTCAAAGATGGTAGCTCATATAAAATTCAACTTGAATTTAAAGACGGCACCAAAGAAGTCTTGAAAGTCAAAGTCATGAACAATAGCCCTAAAAGCTCTAAGGCAGATGACAAACGCGGGTCGCATGCAGATGATGAACACCGCGGCTCCCACGAAGACGGCGACGATCGCGGCAGTCATTAAACTCTCATCTCAATAAAAACCTCAGCCCCCAGCGGGCTGAGTTACCCCCCCAAAAAAACTCAATCTCAATTATCTCAGAATAATCAATTAGCTGAGGACGAAAAACGTAGGTGCGTAGCACCGTCAGCGCGTTGCGCTGCCCAGCGGAGGGCGGCAGCTTCGCTGCCATTGCCCGTGAGGCAAAAAACAGCGGTTGGCCCGCAATCCCCGATAGGCCACAGAACAACAACCACCCTCAAAAAATGATAGAGAATTTCAACTTAACCAACCGCTAATCTGGTTTCGAAATCTACGCAAAGGTCCTCGATAAGCTCTGGACCGCGGCCCGAAGCAAAACGGGCGATTTGATCATTTTCTCTGGC
>CAXIBI010000153.1:0-5565 GCA_964022305.1 uncultured Hyphomicrobiales bacterium
CCATTTTGAGCAGTTTTTACTTGTAATTCATGCCTAACTAAGGACATTATTGTTCAATATTAGCTATATGTGTAAGGTAGTTAAGGGAAAAGCCTCCTAAATTGGTTAATTTAAATGCTTAATTTATACCCTGGGTTTTTCTATTAGTATTGCGTTGTGACGGGTGTGTATCGTGTATCGTTCTAATCATTTTGAGTCCCAAAATTTGGGACATGGTTTAGCTGATGAGAAATCATCTGCTCAAAACCTCAATCAACAGACGCCATTTACTTCTTCTGTTCAGGCTGTCGGCTCAGTTGATGTTCAAAGCTCTCTACATCAACCACAAAAAATGCCTGTTGATGCTCCCCATCCCTACCATACGCAACGCACTTCTTCACTTGCACAGCAATTGGAAGAACCTGTTGCACCTCAACGCTCAATCCCACTTAGCACCCCTCAAAACGGAACACCTAGAAACACATTGAAGGCAAATGAAGGGCTTGCTTCTGAGCAACAACCTCAACCGCCCGTTTTTGTCGAAGCTCCCATTTCACATAAGGAGCTCTCTAAAGATTTAGAGCAACCTGGTGTCGACCTTCAGATCAAAGCGCTGTTTACCGCCATGGGGCGGGCTAGCCAAATGAGCCGTTCTCAATTGGCAGCACGGCTACAAACCTCTCCAGATCTTATTTCATCACTTGAAAACGGTCTCTTGCAAAATCTACCTGAGTGGGAAGAGCTTGAGCCTGTTATTTCACGTTATGCTGAATTGATGAATATTGATGAACGTCCTATTGTGCGCCGTTTAAGAGAACAGATTACAGAGCATACACTTTCTAACATGACGCCTGAGGCACCCGCTCCTACTTTACAGCAACCTCCGGTGCACCCTCAGGCCCATACTCATACACAGACACAGCATCAAGCACATGTACCACCTCAAATGCCGCCTCTGACCCAAGATAATCAGGCACATAATAATTACTCAAATGGTGGTGTTTCTTTAATGCCTCATTCAGATGAGGGGCTAAAAGCATTTGCCAATGGAAATAGAACCAACGGTAACAAGCAACCGGCTGCGACTTATCAGAAGCCGGTACAACAGCCAGCTGTTACTCCTGATATGAGCCCTGCTCAACCGCAACATTTACATTCAATTGAAGACCGTTTCTCAGCTCTTACGTCAGCTGTTACGAAGTCTCAAAATTCGTCTCACATCATTGCTCAATCACAGACACATGCTAAACCTTTAGATGTCAGAGCTGCAATAGCAGGAGCTCCTCTTCATAGCTCTCATCAAGGTCAGTTCGCACAACAGCCTGCCTATTCAAATCCAAATTTTATTCAGAATGCCCACGCACAACATGGTTCGCATCCAGAGAAACCTAAATCTAAAAACAAATGGCTCCGTGTGTTTGGTAATTTGGCCCTTGTTTTCATTTTATTGGTTGGCTTTATTAACTGGCAACCTAACCGCTTTTGGTCTGGAGTTGATCAATTACCTCAACCAATTTCAAAATCCATTTACGCGATTTTTGAATTTGTTATGCCAGACCCACTTGCTTCAGTTTATCGGATGAATTGGGTGCATGTTGCTGACCCTCGCATGAGAAAAGCTGATAAATTGCCAGTGCCTGTGGTCCGTAAACTACCGCGAATTGATTTTTCAAAACTCGGGCGCTAGCGCTTTTTACTTTTGTTGTATTCACGTAATATACTATATTTTTTTGTCTCTTTGAAAGAATGAGTGAGACGCTTGTCTTTTTCTCATTTTTCAGTATGGTCTAGTTTGGTTTTCGGATATTTGCTGGCGAACGATGGTTCACCTTTTAAGCACTAAAGCCAAGTGGAATTGCTGATCCTTCATCAAAATCGATCTGTTCCAACTAACAATAACAACATTCGTTTATAGGAGTGAGGCCTATGTCGGCTTTGCCAAAGGAAAAGCTTGAACAATTGGTTGCCCGCTGGGAAGTGGTACAAACCGAGTTGTCTGAAGGGCCAGCGCAAGATATTTTTGTGAAACTCTCTCGTGAATTTGCTGAGTTAGACCCTGTCGTTGCTGAAATTAAAAGTTATTTTGCAACGCTTGAGGAAATTGATGGGTTGAATGAAATCCTTGCTGATGCTGAGGCTGATGAAGAGATGAAACTGATGGCTCAAGAAGAGCTTGAGGAACTTTCGCCCAAAATTCCAGAGTTTGAGCAATCCATTCAGATTAAGCTGCTACCGAAAGATGAAGCTGATAGTCGCAGCGCCATTCTTGAAGTGCGAGCTGGTACAGGCGGTGATGAGGCGGCTTTGTTTGCTGGTGATTTGTTTCGTATGTATCAACGATACGCTGATGTGAAGGGATGGAAAGTTGAAGTGATTTCATCCAATGAATCTGCTGTGGGGGGCTATAAGGAGATTATCGCAAGTGTGACGGGAGCTGGCGTGTTTTCTCGGCTAAAATATGAATCAGGTGGACACCGGGTGCAGCGGGTCCCTGAGACAGAATCTGGGGGACGTATTCATACATCAGCCGCTACAGTCGCTGTGCTTCCTGAGGCGGAAGATGTTGATATTGAAATTGAAGATAAAGACTTGCGTATTGATGTATTTCGCGCAAGTGGCCCTGGTGGGCAATCTGTGAATACAACGGATAGTGCTGTTCGTATCACTCACTTGCCTACGGGGCTGATTGTTATTCAACAAGATGAAAAATCACAGCATAAGAACCGGGCTAAGGCTATGAAAGTGCTGCGCTCGCGGCTATATGATGCGGAGCGCCAACGCCAGGAAGATGAACGCTCTGCTGAACGGCGGGGGCAAATTGGCTCTGGTGATCGCTCACAACGGATCCGGACCTATAACTTCCCGCAAGGGCGTGTGACAGATCATCGGATTAACTTAACTTTGCACAAGCTTGAGCAAACCCTTGCTGGCGAAGGGCTCGATGAAATAGTGGATGCGCTGGTGACAGAAGCGCAAGCTGAGCAGCTTGCCGCTATGAATGAAGACACATAAAACTGATGCATGTTGATCAGGCATTTTTAAATAAAATGTTTCTTTTTCAATGGAGTGCTCCGTGACTCGATTGCCTGATGATATAACCCAAATTTCACAGCTCATCGTGTTTCTAACCAAACAGTTTGAAGCTGCTGGGATTGATACAGCCGGTCTTGATGCACGGCTTTTGGTTCAGCATGTGGGCGGTCTTAGCCATAGCGACATTATCGCCAAGCCACATCATGAGCTCTCGCCGGAAGAAACAGAGGCTCTAACAATCTTGTTACAAAGGCGCTTAAAGCGAGAACCTTTGAGCCGCCTTATTGGTGAGACAGAGTTTTGGTCGCTCCCCTTTCAAATCTCTTCAGATACACTTGATCCGCGCCCAGATACTGAGACCTTAATTGAGCATGCTTTGCACATGATCGGCGCACGAAAAGCTACTCCTTTACGACTACTGGATCTTGGAACCGGAACGGGCTGTATTTTATTGAGCCTTTTACATGAGCTGCCAGAGGCAACAGGTTTGGGCGTGGATTTGAACCCTGGTGCCGTGGAAATCGCCCGAAAAAATGCCCTTAATTTATCCTTAGAAAACCGAGCGAAGTTTCAACAAAGCGACTGGTTTTCAACCATTGATGGAAAGTTTGATGTGATACTCTCAAACCCTCCTTATATTCCAGAGTGTGATTTGGCCCACTTAATGCCGGAAGTGAGAGATTTTGACCCCGTTTTAGCCTTGAATGGTGGTGAAACAGGGCTATTTCCTTATGAAATCATTTTTAAACAGGTGATCAACTATCTAAAACAAGATGGCATATTAATTTTTGAATTTGGACAAAATCAGGAAAAGCAACTTATTGATTTATTAAATAAATCCCCTATAGGGTGTTTTATTGAAACTTTAGAGCAAAGATCCGATTTAGCTGGGATAATTCGTACGATCGGGGTCAAGTTTCGTTTTTAATTCAGTGTTTATATGAAAAATTGTCTTGGCGTTGCTTTAGAAAAAGGGTATGCTTTGTTTCGTTAAATGGCTGTTTGATTTGGATCCAGCCCTGTTTCTTGATTTAGGTGGGGGCACCTAATTTTTCTGTTAATTTTTCGCGGGTTTTACGCTTGAATGATTATAGAAAGCATTCGAAACATTTTAACGCCGCATTTGTTTTCAAATCTTAGATTGTTAAATGGGAACGTCTGATTTTGAGCTTGGCGGTTAGACCTCTGATAGGACTAGGCAGAACAAATTTTTAAATAATAAATGCCTTGATTGAGGGGCAAATAATATGGTCTGGCTTATCAATCTTGTATAGGACAACAGTGTTTAAAACATTGAAAAGATTATGCCGATTTATTGTTGAATAAATCTAAGAATTGTTGAGGACTTAAAACCATTTAGAGCAACAAAAAGTTATGTAAGCCATGTGTTATTTTAGAATATGAAATAATATAAGCTTCTTAAAATAAGAGTGTGTGGACCTTGTTTTAAGCTTTCGATTTAAACAATAGATTATTTCTTTGATTTGTTTAGATCAGTGTGTTTGATTGCTTTAATTATTTTCTGGATTTTTTAGTTTAAAGCTAAAATCACCCACACCATTTTTCAAAATTTTGTACTTCATAATGCCGTGTTTTAACTGGCTAAATGAGGAACTTTTAATTGTTAACCAACTGTAACAACTTGAATGGAAGCCGATGAGGCAATCTCAATCAAATAGACGTGGACGGGGAAGAAGCCGTAAGGCACAAAACCCATTAACTAAGAACTATGAATCTAACGGGCCGGATGTAAAAATCCGTGGAACTGCTGCTCATATTTCTGAAAAATACACCTCTCTTGCACGTGATGCACAGACATCGGGTGATACTGTGCGCCAAGAAAATTATTTTCAACATGCTGAACATTACAACCGTATAATTGCTGCCGCTCAGCAAAATAATCAATCTTCTGCTGAAAAATCTGATGATCAAACATCGGCTGAAGCTGAGGCTGGTTCAGCTGAAAACTCAGATCAGCAACAAAATTCTGGACGCAATCGTTCTGAAGGTGGGCGTAATGACGGGCGTAAAAATAGCCGCCGTCGTCGTTCTGAAGCACGGGCTCACAAGTCAAATGGTGAAGATAAATCTGGCGTAGACAGCAAAAATTCTGACACTCAAGAAGTGGCTCTTGATGGTACTGACGGTCAGGCTGATGTTAAGCCAGAAAAACGCGGACGCCGTCGTTCAACATCTAAGGTTGAAGTTGTTTCCTCTGAAGATACGTCTTCTCCAATCGCTGAGACACCTCCAACTGAAACAGCTCAAGTTGAGAATAAAGCCGATGATGCTGCTGCTTAGTGCTTGCTAGACTCTTTTGATGGCGCTTTAGCTGCTCACCAGCAGCCGAGCTATTGATGGCACTTCAGCTGCCTTTTTTGTGCTTCAGATGCCCACTAGGCATCCGCAAAAAGCAGCCGCGTTTAGCACTTCCTTGTTCTCAATCACAAATGCGAACGGCATCATTGGGCGTTAAAAGCCCTCCTTCAATGATCTTTCCGTAAACACCAAAATTTTCATTATTGAAATGTTGCGTCAAGACGGCTGCAATTG
>CAXIBI010000154.1:0-5553 GCA_964022305.1 uncultured Hyphomicrobiales bacterium
AAACTGCAGCGAAAAAAGCACCTGCTAAAAAAGCAGTAGCTAAGAAAGCTCCAGCTAAAGCAGCAACTGCTAAAAAAGCTCCAGCGAAGAAAACTGCAGCGAAAAAAGCACCTGCTAAAAAAGCAGTAGCTAAGAAAGCTCCAGCAAAGAAAGCACCTGCTAAAAAGGCACCAGCTAAGAAAACTGCAGCTAAAGCGACTACAGCGAAAAAAGCTCCAGCGAAGAAAGCTCCGGCCAAAAAAGCAACTGCTAGAAAAGCTCCAGCAAGAAAAACGACAGCAAAGAAAGCTTAAGTTTTATTATGATCAACACATCAGGGTTGAACTTTATACAAAAATGCACCGGCGAATAAATATTCACCGGTGCATTTATCTATAATTATGAATGAAACTGACGAACAATCAGTTTCGTTAAGAAATTTCAAGTCTCACCTTTAGGTCTTCATGGCAACGATCAAGCCACGAAAGAACCGATGGTCTTGTCTCTAATTCAAACCCACCTAAATGACAACGATGCGTATAAGCAAAAAGCGCAATATCAGCTATGGTCAATTCATCACCGACTAACCAATCATGATTGGCCAAATGTTGATTTAAAAAATCAAGCGCTTTTTCCCCTCGCTCAACCCGCCATAACTCACGTTCTTCTTTCTTCTTTTTTAAATAAAACATTTGAAACATCGAAACCGCAATATAAGGCTCATGACTATATTGCTCCCAAAACAACCATTCATCTACTTTTGCTTGTAAAAAAGCATCCGCAGGTAAAAGGTCTGATCCACGCGCCAAGAAACGCATTATACCATTTGATTGGGCAATCACACGCCCATCATCGAACTCAACAATAGGCACCTGCCCAAAAGGACTTTTTAATAAAAATTCTTCTGTACGCGTGCCTCCGGCAAGCAAGTCAATACTGACCCTCTCATAAGGTAAGCCCAAATAATCCGCCAAAAACTTAACCTTCAAACAATTACCAGAGTGCACATCTCCATAAATTTTCATTTTCTTACCTAACAACGCCCCAGTTCTACAATCAAATTACAAAAAAAAGACATACAAGAGGCTGAACCTACATGTATGTCTATATAAATTCATTTATAGAAAAAATAAATCACTCTGCTTCAGAGGCAGATTGAGCATTTAATTGCCCATATTTCTCTTCACCCAACTTACCAAGCAGCTCTAATTGAGTTTCAAGAAAATCAATATGTCCCTCTTCATCAGATAAGAGATCTTCAAATAATTTCATAGAAACATAATCACCCAGCTCATTACAGATCTCACGAGATTTCTTATACGAAGCTCTCGCATCCAACTCACCAGCTAAATCAGCCTCTAAAACCTCTTTTAAATTCTGACCAATCCTGAGCGGCGCCACAGTTTGTAAATTAGGATGACCTTCAAGAAAAATAATCCGCTCAATAATCTTGTCAGCATGTTCCATTTCTTCAATGGATTCTTCACGTTCTTTTTTTGCTAACAATCCATAACCCCAGTCATCTAACAAACGGTAATGCAACCAATATTGGTTCACGGCTCCAAGTTCCAAAAACAAAGCCTCATTCAAGCGTTCTATAACTTGTGCTTCACCTTTCATAAGGGTACCTCCTCTTTAATTTAATTATATTTTTAATTCATCAGGCAGCGTAAATCTTAGATGTAAAAATGACTGAAAGAAACCAGTCACAGATAAAATTAAGCAGCAGAAATTTTACGCAAGCGCTCACGCGCTATCAGTCTAGCCGTCTCACATTGGACATGCTTTTTCTTCAACCGGTCAATGAAAGAAATAATCTCAGCCTCAGCCGTTTCTTGATTTCGATGATAAGCCTCGGTTACACGCACAATAATATCAACCACATTTGGGAAACATCCGCAGCATTTACCACGTTTATTCATCGCATGATAAACTTGACCAGGGACAATCAAGCGCCAACAATCTTCATCTAATAACTCTGTGATAACTTGCTCGATTTCAGCTTCACTAATCACATTACAGCTACAAACCAGCATTAGCGATACTCCTTAGTGAAAGGAGCCAAAGATTGATAAATTTTAGAAGAAAAAATCTTGGAAGATGTGTTAAGAAACACAAGTGAATTGCGCAATAACGCGTTTAGAAAAGCAAGCAAAATCATAAATTCAAGTCCTAAAATCGAAAGGGTTCAAGGCCCTGGCATCAAAGGTTATTTTTTATGATTATGCTTGAAAGGACTAAAGAGTCAAGAATAGCCCTTAAAAACAGGCCATAAAAAGCTTTATAAGCTTAAAAACAAAGCTTATAGCTTGAAAATTGCCTAGCATCGTCCTTGTTCATAAGCTTGCAAATCAAGCGCAAGAGCCACAATCTTTGCCGCTGAAAGAGTATTCGGGTTAATGACCTGACCAACGCCATGGCTTAGGTAAATTTCCTGCGCTTCAAGCGTCCGCATGGAGCCACCCATATGCCAATCCGCAAATTGTCGCTGTTCAATATCTGCCATTTCAAACAAATTAACGTCTTTATGGCGTTTATCCAGCTTGATGCGATCATAAGTCTCAATCACATCTTTGCGCTCCCCTTCAAGGATCTGCAAAAAGGTCGTTCCATCAAACACCAAAAATCCAGTGACATTATTTTGTCCATTATGCTTTTGAGCCGAAGCAAGGATATCACGCAATTGCTGAAGTTTAGAGCTATTTGGACCAACATCAGAACTAACACTAGAATAAACCAATCTTAAAACCATCTGAACCTCACTACACAACTAATAGATTAAAAACAAAAATATACACGCAAAACTATTAAAAGTTTGAAAATTCACATCCCATATAAATTTTCATAACGCTACAAATTTCACAAAATTGACTTATCCTCAAAATTATAATAGAACAAAAGAAGAACAAATGCGTCGCGATTTGTCACTTCTCCCAAAACCCAATACAGATTTAAATCTATTTTTTTTATTTTTTAGGTCTTAAACAACCACCAGAGGCACACTATGGCGAGTAATCAGTCCGTTAAAACCAAACTCAAAACCACCTGCCCAAAATGCGGTGCCGAAATAAAATTAGAGGACACTATCGCAGCCCCTCTGATAGCTGAAAAAACCAAAGAATTCGCCGCCAAGGAAAAAGAATTCGAAAAACGCATGAAGGACTTCGTCAAGCAAGAAGAAGCCAAAGAGATCGAATTCACCAAACAGCTAGAAGCACAAAAACAAAAAATAGAAGCTGAAGCCCTTAAAACCGCAACTGAAGCTGCCACAGAAAAAGCCAAAGCCGACATCGCCTTGGAGATGGATGCAAAATCAAAAGAGCTCGAAGCCACCAAAAAGCTGATGGCCGAACGTGAAGAAAAATTAAAACTCGCCCAAGAACGCGAAGCTCAGTTTTTAGAAAAAGAACGCCTGCTTGGGGACAAAGAGCGCGAGCTTAACCTCACGGTCCAAAAACAAGTCAGTGCCGCAAAAGAAGAGATGTTCAAAAAAGCCCAGGCAGAACTGGGCGAAACACAAGCCCTCAAGCTTAAGGAAAAAGATGAGCAACTCTCTTCTATGCAAAAGAAAATTGAAGACCTACAACGCCGCGCCAACCAAGGCTCTCAGCAATTGCAAGGTGAAGCCCTAGAACTACAACTAGAAGAGCAACTAGTTGCCAAGTTCCCGCACGATAAGATTAGTCCTGTTGGCAAAGGTGTCTCAGGTGCTGACATCCAACAATTTGTCATCACTCAAACAGGTCAAGCCTCAGGCTCAATCCTCTGGGAGTTAAAACAAACCAAAAACTGGTCAAATGACTGGATCCCTAAACTCAAAACAGACCAAAGAAACGCCGGCGCTGAAATCGCGATCCTCGTCTCCAACGCTCTGCCACAAGGAGTTGAAACCTTCAACTTCTATGAAGGAGTGTACGTTTGCTCACCCCGTTATGTCCTCCCCCTCGCGCTCATCTTACGCCAAACCCTAATGGGCATTACCAAAGCCAAGGTCGCTCAGCTGGGCCAAAAAGATAAAATGACATTGGTCTATGAATATCTGACCGGTAGTCAGTTCAAACATCGCATTGAAGGTATCTGCGAGCAATTCCAATCCATGCAAGACGATCTCAATAAAGAAAAAGCCGCTATGAATCGCATGTGGGCCAAGCGAGACAAACAAATCAATACTGTGATTGAAAACACCGTTGGCCTTCACGGCGACCTTGAAGGCATTGCCGGCCAATCCATGCCACAAATTGAGGGGCTAGAAATCGACCTCCTGGCAAATGAAGAATAATTCTTGGTCGTAGTCTCTTGGGCTAAATACCTGTAGAAATAATTTTAATGCGATCTTAAAGTATTAAAACAAAAAATATGGGGGAGAGATTATGCCCAAATCAATAGCCATTGGATTTACATCAGGAGCAATTGGCGGAATAGCAAACGTACTATTCCTGTCGATAATAGCATTAATAGGACTGCAATCTTTTGTTGATCCGGGAAATTTAACAACCTTCAAAGCATTCCTTTATAAACAAATGGTATGGGGAGGCTTATGGGGCATCATCATGGCCATAGTTTATATGCCGAAAAATTGGATCCTCAGAGGTATCATTTTTGGTTTAATTACTGCTGCAGTTGTGTTCTTAGTCGTGCTGCCCATGAAAGCTGCGGGCATAGCCGGCCTGGAAAAAGGCAACCATATTCCCTTACTAGTCCTTGGCGCAGACCTCACTTGGGGCATTGTTACGAGCTTTTTTGTTAGCTATTTCTATTCAAAATAACGAACCAATCAAATGAGTTTCGCCTGAAAGTCAATTTGCTTTCAGGCGAAACCTTATATCAATAAACCCTAAGCTCTTTCATCTTAGATCTGTTTTATTGTTGAGATAATAAAGTCCGCAAATTACGCCTTAAATTCTAAAGGCTAGAAGATTAATGGAACTAAGGCTTATGAACAGCAAGTGAAGGGAACATTCCAGTAATCCCCTCAGATAACATACCAACGGCGATAGCCATCAATACCATTCCCATCACTCGAGATACAACAGCCATGCCACTAGCACCCAATTTAGAAGCTATTGGTTTTGCAAATGAAAATAAAACACCTGTTAACAAACATATTCCAAGAGTAGCAACCGAAAGCTCTATTTTCGCTACCATTCCAGCATGATGCTGCGCTGCAACTAATACAGTTGCCATAGTTCCAGGTCCAGCTACAAGTGGTATAGCTAACGGTACAACCGCTATAGAATCACTAGGGTCAGATGTTGTGGTTTCATCCGAGCTTGTTTTATGGTCATCTTTATTGAACAACATATTCAAGCCAATTAATAAAACAATTAACCCTCCTGCAGTCCTAATTTCATCAACTGTAATGCCGAAAAGTTTTAGCATTGCCCCCCCTGCCCATATTACAATCAACAACGTTATTGCAGCAGCTAGAGCACATTTCCGAGCTGTTAAGGTAGCTTCCATTGAATTGATCTGACTAGTCATACCAGCAAATATTCCAACACCACCAATCGGATTCATCATTGAAAATAGAGCTGCGACAAAGGCAAAGATCTCTGTTAATGTCATATAAACAGT
>CAXIBI010000155.1:0-5549 GCA_964022305.1 uncultured Hyphomicrobiales bacterium
ACACCACGTGCTGGAAAAGGCTAAACTCTTCTCTGATGCCGGCGAAGTGGGTGGCATGGAAGCTAGAAAGAATTCCGCTTATGGGTCCATCTCTGGCGTCTTTCATCACGGGGACGAGAGATTTAAGGCGATCCATTGGCCGGTTGATTGAGACAAGCAGCAAGCAAAAATCGACAAAAATGGCGATGGCAAGCGGGATATAGTCTCGATCGTTTAGGCCTGCTCTGACATTTGTGAGGCTCGGTGGAGTTTTCTTTTCGCTAACTGAGCGAACGGCTTTTTGACGGGCCTTTCTGATTTCATCTTCACTTGGCGGCATTTTGAGAACTGCTAGACCTTTTAAGGTCGCGGCCAGGCGGCGGAATGCTTCGATTGTGGCCTCAGAACCTTCAACAGCTGCGATTTGAGGTTTTTCGAGTAAGGGGAGTTGATCAAATGCTTGAACAACACCTCGCAAAGCTGATTGCAATTGTGGGTCTGGGCATTTGAAGGTGCCGCCCTTGCCATCGGGAAATTGAGTTTTGGCAGAACGGTCAGCTAAGCTATTACGGATAGATTTAAGCTGTGGGTCTGTTCTGAAAGAGTTAAACCTTGTGATTGTGAGGTCCAATCTTTGGTTTAAGCTTTTCATGAACGCGTTTCTGGTCCCAGTTGCTGGATCAACCGTTGAAGGGTGACGAGAGGTGATTTTTGCCATGTCGACATTGAGTTGTTTTATCTCACCCGCAACATTTTGAGCGCGGCGGGTTACGAAGTCACCAGCAAAGGAAAAGCATTATGAGTCATTATCTGTTAGGAGGCGCCTTGGGCCGTCGCCAGGGCGAGAGTTGGGGCAACTATTGCCTTTGGTGCGCTCTTCAGTGGCTTTCTGTAGCGAGAGAGCTGTGAGTGTTGTCAGCGTACTTTCTAATTGCTCGAGGCGTGATTGACCGGCTTGTAATGAGCCTTGCACTTGGCCAACGGCGCTTTCAGCTGACCGTGTAGCTTCTGAGCGGCTCTCTAGAAACTTCCAATAAAAGCCAAAGCCGAAACCGACCGAGATGAGCGTGAGGAATAAATAGCCAAAAATAAAGATGGTTCGGAGTAGCCAATTGAGAGGTGAGAAGAGTTGATCAAGAATATAAACGATCATCAGCATGAGCATGGCAACAGCAAAGCCGATAGCTAACTTATAAGTGAAGCCGATGTCACCGGAATTGGCTGTGATCAGCTCTAAAAGGCCAGAATAGGTTGAGACCCAAGAAAGGGTGCCAAGGCCAATGATGAGGAGGACTTTTTTTATGTCGATGGGTGTCTTTTGTTCATCAACTTCTTTAAACAACCGCTCAAGCTCATTCGTGCTTGAAGAGAGGCGCTGATAAACACCGGTGTTTCTGATCATGTCACTCATTTTTACACTTAACCCCTAAAGTCGGTTTTTTCTGTCTCACGGGCTATTTTTTCGCTGAAGTAGCGAAAAGCCCTCCGACGGGCGGCGCTAAGCGCCGGGCAGCTGTCGCTGCCATGTTCGTGCTCTGAAGAAGAGCACTCCCTCCATCGTAATGCTAACTTTATGCATAGTTTATGAATTCATAAAAACGCAACGTGTCCTAGCTGTTTGTAGTTTTCACTATCTGATCTGAATTCAGCATGAATGATTTTTCTCAATCGAGCTGATTGATCTGGCTTTTCTAAAGGGCCAGATTTGAAATTTGTCATTTTTGAGATGGATTATTGGGTTCACTCACACTACTCATACACTCTAATGTCTGATGCTCTGCTTGTTGTTTGAGAGCATGATTGGTTTGTTTTGCTTAAAGAAGCTAACTTATTGAATGTTATTCAATTAAGCGCTTAAGAACGAACTCTTTCTTGCTTCGCCACTTGCTCTAAGAGAAGGAAAAAACAGAAAACTAACTGCTCGTATCAATTTTTGTTAAGGATTTGTTTACCAATTCTTTAGGGCTGAAATTGGGCTTGTGGAGTGTGTGCCACTCTCTGAGGAGGTTTTGAGACCTTAGCGCCTTTTATTTTTTGCAAAGCCGCCGAGAGATAATAGAAGTTGTTCGAGTTCACAGATTTCTAATGCCGGGTTATTTCTGCGCCGGGCTGTACCCATGACATCTTGAACTTTATTGATGGCGTGAGAGAGGTGATCCTCATGCCAGAGATTGAGTTGTTTGATGAAGTTGTCGCGGCGTTCAAAATAAAGAGGGGGGCGTTGGGCTTTTGTGACAGCGTCAATGGTGGCACCATTGGCTACGCTTAAAGCTCCTTTGTGGAGTTGTTCGAGTTGACGTAAGAGTGAAAGAAAAATTGGTGCTGGGTTAAGCCCTGTTTTAACCGCGCGGTGGAGTTGATTGAGGGCAATGTGAGGATTGCCAAGTAGTGTTTGAGCAATGATTTGATCCATTGCGATTTCAGACATATCAGTGAGGATATTGTCTATATCCTCTATGGTGATTTGATCTTTTCCCATTGCATAGAGGGCGAGCTTTTCAACTTCTTTGCGGCTTAGGCCTCTGTCTGCACCTAAACGAGAAATGAGATATTGTTCTGTTTCTTTCGAGAGGACGAGTTTGTTCTCTGTTAGAATATCTTGAATTAAATTATGAAGAGCTTTGTTATTGTCTGTGTAACAAGGGATGGCGGCAAGGGTTTTGCCGGTTTCAAAAATTTTTCTAAGCTTGGCCGTTTTCTTTAAGTCACCCGCTTCAATGATTAAGTCTGCTTCAAAAGGGGTTTCTTTCAAGAGCTCTTCAAGTTTGTTTGTTGAGAGCGCTGGACCTGACGAAACACGCAGGATTTTACGCTCTCCGAACATGGATATGGTTTTTAAATCCAAGGCTAATCGTTCTGGATTGGCTGAGAGGTCGTCATTGAGAAGGGTGATTTGCTCGGCTTCTGCATTTTGCTCAATTGCTTTTTTTGCCAGGCTAGCACTTAGGAATTTAGCGCGTTCTGAGACAAGACCATTATCGGGGCCGAAAATCAAATATGCATCATAGCTTGTTGGGGATTTGATGAGCCTATCAATGTCATTTGGTTTGATGGCAACCATTGTTTTTTCGCGATCATCAAAGAGGCTTTAGACGGTATTAGAATTTTTAGCTGTTTCCTGAGAGGAAGGCTGAGATTCTTACCTGAAGGTCTTCAGCTGTGGTTTTTGCTGCACGATTTTCAGCGTCACGGCGAGAACGAACATTAGAATAGATCGAAGTATTATCATTAAACGCTGCTTTGGCGAAAGATACGCCTTCTAGAATTGGCATTTTATCATCGCCAACTTTGTAAAGTTTGAAGGACGTATTCAATTCTAAGAATTGTCCTTCACTATCACCATCGCGGCGCACGAACTGGGCTTTGACGGATTCTTTTACGGCTAATGTCAATTTGTATTGAGGCGCAGCTGCATGACCACCGCCAGTAAAGCGGAAAATAAGTTCATTGCGAACAACTTGGCCAACACGGCCTGGGACTTCTGGGATTTGAACTGATTTTAAGGTTTCTTGCAGGCCAGTGCTTGTTTGCGAAGTTCCATAAAGTGGTTTGAAGGAACAAGCTGATAGAAATGTGCCTGTAAAACTCAGCAATAGGGCGACTGAAATAGCTTTAAAGCTGATTTGTTGCTTTTTGCCTGTTTGAGGGTGTTTTCCCATCATCTTTTATCCCGTATATCTCTTTGAAATTCGTTCAAATCAATAAATTATAACATTCTACAGAGCTTGAAACCTTAACAGGTTGCAAGTTTTAAACGCATAAATGCGTTAGTTGGCTACAATATTCACGATTTTTTGCGGAACCACAATGATTTTGCGAATATTTTTGCCATCTATCATTTTTTGAACCCCGCCTAATTCTAGAGCGGCTTTCTCTATCTCATCTTTGGACGCATCGAGAGAAATAGTCAACTCATCACGGCGTTTTCCGTTAACTTGTACAGCGATTGTAATCGAATCTTCTTTCAAAAGTGACTTATTGACATCAGGCCATGGGGTTTTGGCAAGAAGATCACTGTTTCCCATATGAGCCCAGCATTGCTCTGCCAAGTGCGGCATCATGGGGTTAAACCCATGAATTAAGAAGCTTGTCGCCTCTTGCAACGCAAAGGCCATGTCTGGTTTCAGGTCATTTTTAGCGGCTGCCAAATTGCTGGATAGCGTATTGGTATATTCATAAATTTGTGCAACGGCTCTGTTGAAACGCAGCGCTTCAATGTCATTTGAAACGTTATCAAGGGCTTTATGAGCGGCTTTTTGAAGCTCGAGTGCCTTATCTGAGAGCTCAGCTGGCTCAGCATAAGTTTCATCGCCTAGCAAAGCTTTCACATCGGTGATCACACGCCATAATCTTTGAACAAAGCGGCCAGCGCCTTCAACGCCGGCTTCTGTCCATACAACGTCACGCTCAGGAGGGCTATCTGACAAGACAAACCAGCGGGCTGTGTCAGCGCCGTAATGGCTTAAAATATCATCCGGATCGACAACATTGAGCTTGGATTTTGACATTTTTTCAATGGAGCCGATTTTCACGGGGCTGCCTGACTCTAATTCTGTAGCGACACGTTTGCCGTCCACATCTTCGATTTTAATGTCGGCTGGTGAAATCCAATCACCGCTTTCGGTTTTATAAGTTTCATGGTTCACCATGCCTTGGGTGAAGAGTCCTTTGAACGGTTCTTTCAACCCAAGATGGCCAGCGACTTTCATGGCTCTTGCGAAATAGCGGGAATATAAAAGATGCAAAATCGCATGTTCCACGCCGCCAATATATTGGTCAACTGGGAGCCACTGATCGACTTCTTTTGTGTCTGTTGGCGTGTCGGCTTTTGGTGAGCAAAAGCGAGCGTAGTACCAAGAGCTATCAACGAAGGTGTCCATGGTGTCTGTTTCGCGCCTTGCGTCTTTACCGCAGTTTGGGCAGGTTGTGTTTTTCCAGGTTGGGTGATGGTCCAACGGGTTGCCTGGTTTGTCAAAGCTGACGTCTTCGGGGAGTTTCACGGGCAAGTCTTCTGCTTTTACCGGCACCGTGCCGCAGTCATCACAATGGACAATCGGGATTGGGCAGCCCCAATAGCGTTGGCGTGAAATACCCCAATCACGTAAGCGGTAGTTGGTTTGGCGGCTGCCTTGGCCCAACTCCTCTAGACGAGTGATGATTTCTTCTTTAGCGTCTTCCACGGTTTTGCTATTGAGGAAATCTGAATTGGCAAGGAGGCCAGGGCCCGTATAGGCTTCGTTCTCAATTGTGAAATTCTCTTCATCTTCCGGCACCACAACAGGAGTGACGTTCAGCTCATATTTGCGGGCGAAATCTAAATCGCGTTGATCGTGCGCTGGGCAGCCGAAGATGGCGCCGGTGCCGTAATCCATGAGGATAAAGTTGGCGATATATACGGGAAGCTCAATAGAAGGATCAAACGGGTGTTTTGCTCTAATCCCAGTGTCGATGCCTTTTTTCTCTGCGCGTTCAATGTCTTCTTCTGATGTGCCAAGGCCAGCGCATTCTTTAATGAAGTTTTCGATTTCTGGATTTGTCTTTGCTAACTCTTCTGCGATTGGATGCCCTGC
>CAXIBI010000156.1:0-5515 GCA_964022305.1 uncultured Hyphomicrobiales bacterium
GAAAGGTTTGGTGGGTTTTCAAGAAATTCGAACCAACCCATAGACATTGAAGCAGATCAACTGAAGGTCAATGATATTAAGAAAACTGCGATTTTTAGTGGCAATGTCAAGGCTGAGCAAGATGGGTTTGTGTTGCGCTCAAAATTTCTTGAAGTTTTTTATGATGGCAATGCACGCCCTGGTGCTCAATCAGGAGCGAACGGCAAAGTAAAACGGCTTGAAGCCAAGGGCAAAGTTTTAATCACCACAAAGGACAAGCAATCGGCAACCAGTGAATGGGCCAGGTTCGATGTGGCCAAACAAATCATCACGCTTGGTGACACGGTTGTTCTAACTCAAGGTGGGAATATTCTTAAAGGTGGCCGTTTGATTGTGAATTTAAAAACAAGACAAAGCCATTTTGAAAATCAAAACAAAAAATCTGGTGGCACCAAAAAGAAGAAACGGGTTCAAATGAAGATTGATGTGAGCCCTAAGTCTGTCAAGAAATTGCAGAAATCAAATAATTAAATGGCGATCAATAAAATCCTGCCTTAATTATCGTCTTTAATTTTCACAAACCTATTTGTCCTCATTCCCTAAAATGAGATTGAGGTATTTATTTTGATTTAGAGGCAAAAAACCTTTAAACATCATTTATGTTCAAATTTATCAATGAAAGTGGTTCTCACTGAGATGTTTGATTTTTTCAAATCTAAAATAACTAAGAGACCAAAAAACAAAACTCAAACAGAGTTTGCAGTACCTCGTGAGCAATCACCTTTGATAAATGGCGCTAATGTTAAGAATGCTGGGCGAACGTCTCATCCTTTTGAAGGCGGGGGCATGAATGGTGAGGCTCAATTTACCCCGCCTCCTCAGCCTGGATTTCAGGATGCAGCTCCATTGCAATTGCCACCGAGTTTTAAAACTCCCATTCAAGACCAGTTAAGTGAACAAATTCAGGGCTTTGGACAACCTCCAGTTCACCATTCGCCTCAACAAGCCCCCTCTTTTCAACCAGTGCATCAGGGCGGTATTGTCACGCAACCACAAACAGGGTGGCTGACGGCGAACAAGATTTGCAAAACTTATGGAAAACGCCAAGTGGTTAAGCAAGCCAGTATCCGCGTGAAGCGGGGCGAGTCTGTTGGTTTGCTTGGCCCGAATGGTGCTGGCAAGACAACGATTTTTTATATGATCACAGGGCTTGTTAAGGCCGATGAAGGCATGATCCACATTGATGGATATGATGTGACCGCTCTTCCCATGTATCGACGTGCACGCCTTGGTATTGGATATTTGCCGCAAGAAGCCTCTATCTTTAGAGGGCTAACGGTTGAGCAAAATATTATGGCTGTGCTGGAAGTTACGCATAAGAATAAAAAGAAACGGCTCGAGAAACTCGAGAGTTTGTTAGATGAATTTAATATTACACGTTTGAGAAAATCACCTTCTATTGCCCTTTCTGGTGGTGAGAGACGGCGCTGTGAGATTGCGCGGGCTCTTGCTAGTGATCCATCCTATATTCTCTTGGATGAACCTTTTGCTGGTATTGACCCCATTGCGATAGGAGATATACGTGATTTGGTCCGCCATTTGACGGATCGTGGCATTGGTGTACTAATTACTGATCATAACGTTCGTGAAACATTAGAAATGATTGACCGAGCTTATATTATCCATGATGGTCAGGTTCTCACTGAGGGGACACCGCAAGAAATTGTCTCTAACGATGATGTTAGGCGTGTTTATCTTGGCGATATGTTTGGCTAGACTATAGCTCTCTTATTAAATATATTAATTTCAAGGCCTTGCGACAAAATTACTCCGCGAATTAACCTTGATAAAAAAGTATAAATTTACAAAATTTCAACCAAAATTTTTTCTGATTTTTTCATATTTTACGTGCAGGTTTTTTGTTCCAGCTGTTTTTCGTGCTAAAATTATCGCAAATATCAGTCTACTGAATTAGAAATAACTTACTTTTAATTAAAAGTTTGTCTTTCTTCTTAATCGTCGCTAAATTCAATTTTGGTATGAATATTGCCTATACAAGATTTTTGAGGACTTTTTTCAACAATGGCTCTGTCTCATAGACTAGAACTAAGACAATCTCAGTCACTCGTGATGACACCCCAGTTGCAACAAGCGATTAAGCTTTTGCAGCTTTCTAACCTTGAGCTAAATGAGTTTGTTGAGGGTGAGCTGGAGCGTAACCCCTTGCTTGAAGCACGCGATCCGGCAGCTGATGCGGTGCCACAAGCTGCGTATGAGCCTGAAGAAACGCCTCAAAATATTGAGCCACAAACAAGAGATCAATCAGATGAATGGCTCTCTAATTCAGCGGATAATACAAAAGAAGACCCTTCAGCTAATTTAGACATGCGGGCTGAGGATATGTATCCTGATTTAGCTGGATCAGATAAAACAAGCCTGGCTGATCAGGGCTGGACCTCTGTTAAATCTAGTGGCAGTGCACATAGCTCGAGTTCAGCTGGTGGCCCTGCTAGTGATTATAATTTAGAGAATTTTGTCTCGAGCGAGACGACATTGCATGACCATTTAGATAATCAGCTAGCTCTATCTAAACTTGATGATAAACAAAGACTTATCGCCTCTCATATGATTGATATGGTTGATGAGCAAGGCTATATGCGCGGCTCACTTGAGACCATTTCAATGCAAATGGGAACTTCCATTGAAGCCATTACAACCGTTCTCACTGAATTGCAGAAATTTGAGCCTACCGGTGTTTTTGCTCGTGATTTAAGTGAATGTTTGCGCTTACAATTAATTGAGCTCAACCATTTTGACCCAGCTATGGAAGCTTTGTTAGAGAATATCCATCTGCTGGCTACGCATAATTTTTCAGGCCTTAAAAAGGCATGCCGAGTTGATGATGAAGACTTGGCCGATATGATATCAGAGATTAAAACTCTTAACCCCAAACCTGGCCTGCAATTTGGAGCTGATACGGTACAATCTGTAGTCCCTGATGTGTTTGTGCGCCAGAAAAACGATGGTAGCTGGCATATTGAGCTTAATAACGACACCCTACCTAAGGTGCTGATAAATAAAAGTTATTACACAACTGTCGCCAGTACAGCGAAGACAACTAAAGATAAAGAATATATTCAGGATTGTTTTCAAACAGCCAATTGGCTGGTGAAAAGTCTTGATCAGCGGGCGCGGACTATTTTGAAAGTTTCTGAAGAGATTGTTCGGCAACAAGATGCGTTTTTCAGCCACGGTGTTGAGCATTTGCGCCCTCTTAATTTGCGGGCTGTTGCTGCTATTGATATGCATGAATCTACGGTTAGCCGTGTAACATCTAATAAATATATTAGTACGACCCGCGGTGTTTTTGAGCTCAAATATTTCTTCACCTCTGCGATTTCATCTTCAGATTCGGATGATATGGTTTCTTCAGAAGCTGTGAGACATCACATTAAACAACTGATTGAAGCTGAAACCATTGAGTGCATTTTATCTGATGACAAGCTGGTGGCGACGCTTAAAGAAAAAGGCATTGATATCGCCAGACGGACTGTTGCAAAATATAGAGAAGCTATGGGCATCCCTTCCTCTGTGCAACGCAGACGCCAGAAGAAAATGGCGCAACAAATGGCCCTTTAACCCTCTCTGCCCACCTTAATTACATCGGGTTTTATTGACCTTCAGCAAAATCTATTTAAAATAAAAAGTTCCATTTGAGGGATTTGAACACAATATGTGTTCAAATTTTACACGGCTCTTCATCTAGCTTATTAAGGAATTACAGCAAGCCCTTGATAAGAATAGAAAAACTCAACCATCCTTAGGCCTTTTTTAACCAAAATTTTACGAAAAAACCTCTCAAATCCCATAAGTTTTAAGACATTTTCGCCCAATTACTGTTATAGTGTTAGGTGTGGATATGGTTGGAGAGAACACACCTTGTGGCATTTTTTACTTTGTTAAATATACATTAAGTGAATTTTCACCTTAAGCTCGAAATGATCTTTTCGAGCCCAATATTCATGGTCAGAATTGAGGCTTTGGCTTTAGGCTCTTTTAGCCCAAACACTCTGATCGACCGAGACGACAAAAAGAAGGGTAAAAATATATGTCCGTACAAGTAACTGGAAAAAATTTGGATGTTGGTGAAGCCCTGCGATTTTATATTGAAGATCGTATTGATCAAACGTTAGATAAATTTATTGGTAATGCGACCTCAGGTCATGTTCGCATTGAAAAGGACGGCAAACAGTTTCGCACTGACTGTTCGCTACATTTGCGCTCTGGACTGGATTTACAGTCTAAGGGAGAGAGCCATGATGTCTATGCAAGTGCTGATGCAGCTCTCGAGCGACTTGAGAAACGGCTCCGCCGTTATAAAAGACGCCTGAAAAACCACCATCAAAAGGCAAGTGAAAATGCACTGCCACCGGTTACAACGCCTGCACTTGATTATGTTTTGCAATCAAATGATGAGATTGAAGAAGTTGCTGAAGATGCTCCTATCATCATTGCTGAGAGCGAAACAAACATTAATGAATTAGCCGTTAGTGATGCGGTTATGCAGATGGATTTGGCAGAAAGCTCAGTACTCGTATTTAGAAATGCTAGCCATGGGCGCATCAATATTGTATATCGCCGGGGGGATGGCAACATCGGCTGGATTGATCCGTCATAGAGTTTTTTAAACATTTTGTTTTCATTTATGACATAAAGTTGTCAATTAGCCACTTTATGGGTGGGCCAAACTAAAGCAAATGACTAAACTTATTAACTGCTTTAGATCGTTTATCGGAAGGCGTTTAAATGGATTTGGGTGATTTATTGTCTGTGGAGGAGGTTGTTCCTTCATTAAAGGCAAAAAGCAAAAAGCACGTATTGCAAGAACTTGCGCGTGTTGCTGCTGAAAAAACCGAATTGGATGAGAGAGATATTTTTGATGTCTTGCTACAACGGGAGAGATTAGGCTCTACCGGGATTGGGCAAGGGGTTGCTATTCCTCATGGCCGTTTGCCATCAATTGATCGCATTATTTGCCTTTTTGCCCGCTTGGATGACAAGGTAAACTTTGACTCGCTTGATGATGAGCCTGTGGACTTGGTCTTTCTGCTCCTAGCACCTGAAACTGCTGGAGCGGATCATTTGAAGGCTTTAGCGCGGATTTCTCGTCTTATACGCGACCCACAAATTTTAGATAAATTACGTGGCTCTCGTGAACAAAGCGCGCTTTATTCTGTATTGACAGAAGCCTCGGCCTCTCATGCGGCTTAATCTGCTCTTTGCGAGTGGTTTATAAAAAAAGATAATAAAAAACAGGCTCCAATTTTATTGGGGCCTGTTTTTTTAAGCATCAATCTGTGATCGTATTATTTATCGCGATTAATTTACATTGTGGACTGTCAATTTATTATTTTCAGCGGCTTCTTTTGCTGAATAAAGATCTTCTGCCAATAATACGGGGGTTCCATTTGCTGCATGGAGAGAATAAAGCTGAGCAATATCCGCGAATTCATCAATGTCAGGGAATAAACTCTCG
>CAXIBI010000157.1:0-5469 GCA_964022305.1 uncultured Hyphomicrobiales bacterium
ATCGAACCGACGACCTCTTGCATGCCATGCAAGCGCTCTCCCAACTGAGCTATGGCCCCTCTCTCTGTTTGCGCTTCAGGTTGCCCACAAGCAACCGCGCTTTTTAAGTGCTCCTTCAGGTTGCCCACAAGCAACCGTCGCTCTTTTGACGGGGCTTCAGATGCCCACTAAGCATCCGCCCCTGATATGACGGCGGTCATTATACCTAAGCAACTAGGCTGACATCCGCGCTATTATACGGCGACATTCGTTTTATCACTTTGGATTACGAATAGAGCTGTTCTTGAGACTAGTGATAATACACAAATCGTCTCTAAGATCGTGTTTTTAGGCTTTTCGAGCCTTAAAAACATCGTCAGGTTTTAGGGGCTTGGATTGGAAAATGCAAGCCCCTAAATTCAAGTTTTAACCTTCGTCGTCTTTCGACACACCACTGGTAACAGGAATGATGCTTTCCATCGCACCTTCTGTTTCATCTTCAACTTCCAAGAAAGTATCATCATCTTCAGATGTTGGGAGTACATCTTCATCGCTATCATCGATATCGATTAGATCATCTTCACTTTCCAAGATAACGTCAGCTTCTTCAGTTTCAGCTTCTTCTTTTGGTGCTTCTTCCTTCACCGGTTCCTTTTTAGGTTTCGGTTCAGGTTTTTTGATTTCGAAGACAGTTTCGCACATTGGGCAAATTGCGGGATCGCGATTCAAATCATAGAATTTCGCACCGCAACCACCACATGTTCTCTTTGTCCCACGTTTTGCTTTGTCAGCCATGCTAGCCCTCGAACATATTTCTTAATTTCATGAAACAAACTGCATGACATGATTATCGCCTTCCTGTCAAAGCTGTTTTTTCAACTTTTTAAAAAAAATTTCGCTAAAGCGGGTATTTTTTAAGGTTCTTGCCTCTTAAACGACACAATATTGACTGGACGCAAGGGGCTTCTAGACGTATACCCTTGTTTCAAATCTTTGTCATACACCGCAACACGTCCTGGTATTTTTCCAAAATGATAAAATCTCTTTCTGGCCTTAAATCTCAAAACCTTAGCGGTACTGTGCAAGTGCCTGGTGATAAATCAATTTCACATCGTGCTGTTATTTTTGGCGCGCTCTCAACTGGTGAGACTGAAATTCACGGCCTTTTAGAGGCTGAAGATGTGCTAGCGACTGCGCAGGCTGTTGGTAATATGGGGGCCTCAGTTCAACATAAAGGCTCTGGACACTGGATTATTCGCGGTCTTGGTGTGGGTGGCTTGCAAGCGCCAGCTGTGCCGCTTGACTTTGGAAACTCAGGAACAGCGGCCCGATTGATGATGGGCGTTGTTGCCGGGCATAATTTTGAAGCCAAATTTGTTGGTGATGAAAGCTTGTCGCGCCGCCCCATGGCGCGGGTTCTCGAGCCGCTGCATGAAATGGGCTTGAATTGGCATGAAGAGTTTGATCACTTGCCGCTTACACTTCTAGGTCCTGAGCGCTTGATGCCAATGGAGTATAAACTCCCAGTACCATCTGCTCAGGTGAAATCAGCTATTCTTATCGCAGGACTTTTTGCTCCTGGTGTTACCTCAGTTTTTGAAACAGAAGCCACACGAGATCACACTGAGCGGATGCTTGGCTATTTTGGTGCTGAGATTAACGTTGAAGAGAAAGACGGTGGACGCTTAATCTCTGTTAAAGGGGATGCTGAAATGGCTGGCGCACCTGTGAACGTTCCGGGTGATCCAAGTTCAGCGGCTTTTTTAACAGCCGCGGCGTTAATTTGCCCTGGCTCTGATATCACCATTAAGGGTGTGTTGGTGAACCCAACACGCATTGGTTTTTATCAAACGCTCAAAGAAATGGGCGCGGACATTGTTTTTGAAAATGAGCGCACCGAAAGCGGTGAGCCCATTGCTGACGTCCGTGTGAAGCACAGTCAGCTCACAGGCGTTGATGTGCCAGCTGAACGGGCCCCATCCATGATTGATGAATATCCAATGCTCGCGTGTTTAGCCGCCTACGCCAAGGGCACGACCCACATGCGTGGACTTAATGAGCTACGAGTGAAAGAAAGTGACCGTTTGGCAGCCACACAAGCCGGTTTGAAGATGGTTTCCGTTTCTTCTGAGATTGCAGGTGATGATTTGATTGTGCATGGGGATGGCACTGTGGCCGGTGGCGGTTTTGTGAAAACCCATCTTGATCACCGGATTGCTATGAGCTTTCTTGTGATGAGTTTGGCCGCGCAAGACCCGATTGCTGTAGATGACACCCGCATGATTGCAACGAGCTTTCCGAGTTTTATTGGCTTGATGGAAGGTTTAGGTGCAAAGTTTAAATAAAGAACTCTAAGGAGTTTTCATTTGACAGATAATATTCTCACAATCGCTGTTGATGGGCCGGCGGCTTCGGGGAAGGGAACGCTTTCTCGCAGGCTTGCTCGCCATTTTGGTTTGAACTATCTAGATACAGGTTCACATTATAGAGCTGTTGCTCTATCAGCTCTTGAAAACAATGTTCTTCTTGATGATGAAGTGGCGCTTTCTAAAGTCGCTAATAGCCTTGGGGATGAAATTTTATCTGATCCTCGCCTGCGCGAACCTGGTGTTGGTGAAGCCGCTTCTAAAATCGCTAGTTTGCAGGCGGTTCGTGACACATTGCTCAAATTCCAACGTCAAATCGCTGAAACAGCGCCTGGTGCCGTACTTGATGGCCGTGATATAGGCACGGTTGTTTGCCCTGAAGCTGATGTGAAACTCTTTGTCACAGCGAGCTCTGAAGTGCGGGCTGAGCGGCGCTTTAAGGAGCTATTATCTAAGGGGCAGGATGTTACCTACGATGGTATTTTCGCTGAAATAGAGCGCAGAGACGCCAGAGATAGCTCCAGAAGCGCTGCGCCGCTGGTAAAAGCTGCAGATGCCCACTTGCTAGATACGACAAATTTAGATATAGAAAAAGCCTTGGACGCTGCTGTTTTACTGGTTAATCAGGCAATAAAAGCCAAGATTTAAGCTAATTCTCTTTTATTTTTAGCTTAAATTTTGCTCTTACGATTTAAAATCGCAATTTAACCTATTGTTTTTAAATAACATTTTCTCATTAATCCCGTGAGCAGCAGATTAATTTTAACTTTAACCTGGCTGACTATTTTTGGTCTTTAAAACCCACTCTATTTGGGCTTGCACTGCTTAAAAGCGGTTAGATATTTTTGTAAAGATGCGTTTTCTCTAGAAAATGAATGAAAATTTCTTGCCTCACTTCAAATTTTTTAGTGTGCAACAGCTTTTTGACCCTCAAATTTTAGCCAATTGATCGTAAGAGACATTTATTTATGACATCAACTCAAGAAATTGAGATTTCGCAAACCCCTTCAACCGAAGATTTTGCACAACTCCTCGAAGAATCATTTGTTACTTCCTCAATGGAAGAAGGCAGTGTTGTTAAAGGTAAGGTTGTTGGTTTTGAAAAAGACCTCGCCGTTATCGATGTTGGCCTTAAAACCGAGGGCCGAGTTCCATTAAAAGAATTTTCTATGGCTGGACAACCTGCTGGCCTTGAAATTGGCGACGAGGTAGAAGTTTACCTTGAGCGCGTTGAAAATGCGCTTGGTGACGCGGTTCTTTCTCGTGAAAAAGCACGCCGTGAAGAAAGCTGGTTACGCCTTGAAGAGCTGTTTGAAGCTCAAGAAAAAGTTGAAGGTGTGATCTTCAACAAAGTTAAAGGTGGTTTCACTGTTGACCTGGATGGCGCGATTGCCTTCCTACCTGGTTCACAAGTTGACATTCGCCCTGTGCGTGACATTGCTCCATTGATGAATGTGAAGCAACCATTCCAGATCCTGAAAATGGACAAGCGCCGTGGCAATATTGTTGTTTCTCGTCGCTCTGTACTTGAAGAGTCTCGCGCTGAACAACGTACAGAAATCGTATCACAACTAGCTGAAGGCCAAACGACTGAAGGTGTTGTTAAGAACATCACTGATTATGGTGCGTTTATTGACCTTGGCGGCATTGACGGCTTGCTTCACGTTACTGACATGGCATGGCGCCGTGTTAATCACCCAAGTGAAATTGTTAATGTTGGCGACACGATCAAAGTTCAAATCGTTCGTATCAATCCAGATACACAACGTATCTCACTTGGCATGAAACAACTAGAGAGCGATCCTTGGTCACTTGTAAATGACAAATATCCGCTTGAAGCTGTTGTTAAAGGTACTGTTACTAACATTGCTGACTATGGTGCTTTCGTTGAGCTTGAACCTGGTGTTGAAGGTTTGATCCACGTTTCTGAAATGAGCTGGACTAAGAAAAACGTTCACCCTGGTAAGATCGTTGCTTCTAGCCAAGAAGTTGAAGTTAAGGTTCTTGAAGTTGATCCTAACAAACGCCGTATTTCACTTGGCCTGAAACAAGTTCAAGACAATCCATGGGATAGCTTTGCTGAGAAATTCCCTAAAGGTACTGAAATTGAGGGCGCTGTTCGCAACATCACAGAATTTGGTCTCTTCATTGGCCTTGATGGTGATGTTGATGGCATGGTTCACCTTTCAGATCTTGATTGGGATCGCTCAGGTGACGAAGCTGTTCAAGATTATAAAAAAGGTGACGTTGTTAAAGCTGTGGTTCTTGAAGTGGACCCAGAAAAAGAACGTATCAGCCTTGGTATCAAGCAATTGTCTGATGACCCATTTGAATCAGTTTCATCGTTTAAGCGCGGCCAACGCGTAACTGTTGAAGTTCTTGAAATCACAGATGGCGGCATTGAAGTGAAAGTGGGAGACAGCGATGTTTCTGCCTTCATCAAGCGTGCTGACCTTTCTCGTGATCGCGCTGAGCAACGTCCAGAGCGTTTCCAAGTTGGTGAAACTCTTGACGCAGCCGTCTTACAACTTGATAAATCAGGCCGTAAGATGAACCTTTCTATTAAAGCTCTTGAGATTGCTGAAGAGAAAGAAGCTGTGGCTCAATATGGCTCAACAGATTCAGGTGCTTCACTTGGTGATATCCTTGGTGCAGCTCTTGGCAAATCTGACGATGAAGAAGGTGAAGCAGAAAAGCCAGCTGAATAAGTAGCTTTTTTCACTGCTAAAAAATTAAAAGCGCTGTTGCTTGCAAAAGTGGCGGCGCTTTTTTTATCTCTCACGGCTATTTCAAACGCTATCGCGTTTGAGCCTACGAGGTGCGGCGCAACGCGCCGGGCTACGCTAGCGCTTCGCCATGTCCTGACGCCGAAGTGGCGTCACTCCTTCTTCGTATGGATGGTTTATAATTAATCACATAATAAAAAACCGGCCCCTTTTGAGACCGGTTTTCTTGTTTTTATTTTATCCGTTCTTTAAATCCTAGCGGCGGAAATTGCGACGGAGGTTTCTGCGGAATTTGCGGCCCTTTTTAAACTTCTTAAATTTAAAGTGACCTCTGTAAAACTTGTGACCATAGTAACCGCGGTTGTATTTGTGGCCGTAATTGTAACCGTAGTAATGTT
>CAXIBI010000158.1:0-5442 GCA_964022305.1 uncultured Hyphomicrobiales bacterium
GCGATCATCGCGGTGAAGTAACAGCAGAAACCACCAGCGCTTCTGAGCTCAATGAAGAGCAACAAGCCAACTTAAGGGCCGCATTGAAAGATATTGCCGGCCAAGATATCGAACTAATCACAAAAGTGGATCCTTCTATTTTAGGCGGACTGATTGTTAAAATCGGATCGCGCCAAATTGACGATTCACTTAGAACCAAATTAAACAATATGAAAACGCGCATGAAAGAGGTCGGCTGATGGAAATCAGAGCTGCTGAGATATCCTCCATTTTGAAGGATCAGATTGAGAATTTTGGTAAGGAAGCCGAAGTTTCAGAAATTGGACAGGTATTATCCGTAGGTGACGGTATTGCCCGTGTATATGGTCTAGACAATGTGCAAGCTGGTGAGCTTGTTGAGTTCCCTGGTGGTATCCGGGGTATGGCTCTTAACCTTGAAGTTGACAACGTTGGTGTTGTGATCTTCGGTGATGACCGCGATATTAAAGAAGGCGACACAGTGAAGCGTTCAGGCGCTATTGTGGACGCACCAGTAGGTAAAGGCCTGCTTGGCCGCGTTGTTGACGCTCTTGGTAATCCAATTGACGGTAAAGGCCCGATCGATGCCACTGAGCGCCGCTTGGTTGACGTTAAAGCCCCTGGCATTATCCCACGTAAGTCTGTGCACGAGCCAGTGCAAACAGGTCTAAAAGCGGTTGATGCTCTTATTCCTATTGGCCGTGGCCAGCGTGAATTGATCATTGGTGACCGTCAAACAGGTAAAACAGCTGTTGCGCTTGACGCGATGCTCAACCAAAAAGAAATCAACAAATCAGGCGATGAGAGCGAAAAGCTATATTGTATCTATGTAGCCGTTGGTCAAAAACGCTCAACAGTTGCTCAGTTTGTGAAAACTCTAGAAGAGCAGGGCGCTCTTGAATATTCAATCGTGATCGCAGCGACAGCTTCTGATCCAGCGCCTATGCAGTTCCTAGCACCATTTACAGCTTGTACAATGGGTGAATATTTCCGTGACAACGGCATGCACGCTTTGATCACATATGATGATCTATCAAAGCAAGCGGTTGCTTATCGTCAGATGTCACTTCTTCTTCGCCGTCCACCAGGGCGTGAAGCGTATCCAGGTGACGTGTTCTATCTTCACTCACGTCTACTAGAGCGTTCAGCGAAATTGAACGAAGAAAACGGCTCAGGCTCACTAACAGCTCTACCTGTGATTGAAACACAAGCGAATGACGTGTCAGCGTACATTCCAACAAACGTGATTTCGATTACAGACGGTCAGATCTTCTTAGAGACAGACTTGTTCTATCAAGGTATCCGCCCAGCTGTGAACGTTGGCCTTTCTGTGTCACGTGTGGGCTCTTCTGCTCAAATTAAAGCTATGAAACAAGTAGCGGGTCCAATTAAAGGTGAATTGGCCCAGTATCGTGAAATGGCAGCTTTTGCTCAGTTCGGCTCAGACCTTGACGCCGCAACACAAAAATTGCTGAACCGCGGTGCTCGTCTAACTGAGCTATTGAAGCAACCACAATACGCACCACTACAAGTGGAAGAGCAGGTTGTTGTGATTTATGCCGGTGTGAACGGTTATCTTGATAATTTACCAGTTGGTGATGTTGGTCGTTATGAAGAAGAACTTCTTCGTCATTTTAGAGATGAGAAGAAAGACGTTTTAGAGACAATTCGTAACGAGAAAAAACTAAGCGATGAAACAACTGAAAAAGTGAAATCTACAATTGAAGCTTTCACAAACAACTTTGCTTCATCATCATCAGACTAGGATGTCTTAAAGTTCCACTATTTGGAGCATTTAAGATAACTTAAAAGGAGTGTGACGGCCCAATGGCGAGCCTGAAAGACTTACGAAACAGGATCTCAAGCGTTAAATCAACGCAAAAGATCACAAAGGCTATGCAGATGGTTGCTGCTGCTAAATTGCGCCGTGCGCAAGAAGCAGCAGAAGCCGCGCGGCCTTACGCTGAGCGCATGGATGATGTGTTAAGCAATCTTGGTAAGATTTATAAATCAGCTGAGAATGCCTCTCCTTATCTTATCGGCACAGGTAAAGATGATGTGCAGTTGCTTGTTGTTGCAACAGCTGAGCGTGGTCTTTGCGGTGGTTTTAACTCAAACATTGCCAAACTGGCGCGTAACGAAGCGCGCCGCCTCTTAAAAGAAGGCAAAACAGTTAAAATCCTTTGTGTTGGCTCAAAAGGTTATGACGCATTAAAAAGCGAGTTTGCTGATCAAATCATTGATCAGGTTTCACTAAAAGACGTGAAAAAACTTGGCTTTTCAGATGCGCACTCAATCGCAACTAAAGTGATCGCCATGTTTGATGAAGGCGAAGCTGACGTTGTGAAATTGTACTTCTCAGAATTCGGCTCAGTGATCAGCCAAATTCCAACAGAACTTCAGCTCATCCCAGCTAGCTTTGATGAAGCAGAAGGTGATGAAGAAGAAGCTGAAGCTGTTGCAAATGAGTATGAGCCAGGTGAAGAAGAAATTCTCGATGATCTTTTGCCGCGCAATATCGCAACGCAAATTTTCAGAGGGCTTCTCGAAAATGCTGCATCTGAACAAGGAGCTCGCATGAGCGCCATGGACAATGCAACACGTAACGCTGGTGACATGATTGATCGGTTAACACAAGAATATAACCGCTCACGTCAAGCTCAGATTACAAAAGAGTTGATTGAAATTATTTCAGGCGCTGAAGCGCTTTAATTTAAAAATTTAGGTTTTGGTTTTTGGAAAAAGATCTTTGAAAAATAACAAAGATTTTCAACTGAGATCAAGGAAAGTTAAAACAAGGAAATCTATCCCATGGCGGAACAATCAGTTGGTCGAATTCGACAAGTTATGGGCGCGGTGGTTGACGTGCAGTTTGATGGTGAACTGCCCGCTATCCTAAACGCGCTTGAAACAGAAAATAATGGCAAACGCCTCGTTCTTGAAGTGGCACAGCACCTGGGCGAAAATACAGTTCGCACAATCGCTATGGACGTGACAGAAGGTCTGGTACGTGGTCATGAAGTAAGAGACACTGGTTCTTCTATTGCTGTGCCTGTTGGTGACGAAACATTGGGCCGCATCATGAACGTGATCGGTGAGCCAGTTGACGAAGCTGGTGAAATTAAAACAGAAAGCCGTCGCCCAATTCACGCACAAGCGCCAGCTTTCCAAGAACAATCAACTGAATCAGAAATCCTTGTAACTGGTATTAAAGTTGTGGACCTTCTCGCTCCTTACGCTAAGGGTGGTAAAATTGGTCTCTTCGGTGGTGCTGGTGTTGGTAAAACAGTTTTGATCATGGAATTGATCAACAACATCGCGAAAACACACGGTGGTTACTCAGTGTTTGCTGGTGTGGGTGAGCGTACTCGTGAAGGTAACGACCTCTACTGGGAAATGATTGAATCAGGCGTGAACAAAGAAGGCGGCGGAGACGGCTCTAAAGCAGCACTTGTTTACGGTCAGATGAATGAGCCTCCTGGAGCGCGTGCTCGTATCGCCCTTTCTGGTCTAACAATTGCGGAACACTTCCGTGACCAAGGCCAGGACGTTCTTTTCTTCGTTGATAACATCTTCCGCTTTACGCAAGCTGGTTCAGAAGTGTCAGCGCTTCTAGGTCGTATCCCATCTGCTGTGGGTTACCAACCTACACTTGGTACTGACATGGGCGGTATGCAGGAGCGTATTACATCAACAACAACCGGTTCGATTACATCTGTGCAAGCCGTTTACGTGCCTGCGGATGACTTGACTGACCCGGCGCCTGCGTCAACCTTTGCTCACCTTGATGCGACAACCGTGCTATCACGTTCAATCGCTGAAAAAGGTATTTACCCAGCTGTGGATCCACTAGACAGTACATCACGTGTTCTAGACCCACGCATCCTTGGTGATGAGCACTATGCTGTGGCTCGTCAAGTTCAAGAGATCCTACAAAAATACAAATCATTGCAAGACATCATTGCGATTTTGGGTATGGACGAACTTTCAGAAGAAGACAAACTTGTTGTGGCACGTGCTCGTAAAATCGAGCGCTTCCTATCACAACCATTTGACGTGGCTGAAGTGTTTACAGGTTCGCCTGGTGTTCAGGTTCCATTGAAAGACACAATCGAAGGCTTTAAAGGCCTATGTGATGGTGATTATGACCACCTACCAGAACAAGCGTTCTACCTAGTTGGTTCAATCGATGAAGCTGTGAAAAAAGCTGAAAAACTAGCTGCTGAAGCGGCTTAACTCTTAAAAGAGGTAAGAGCCATATGGCTGATACATTTAAATTTGAACTCGTATCTCCAGAGCGTCTCTTGGTTTCACAAGATGTGAAATCAGTGCTTGTTCCTGGTGATGAAGGTGATTACCTCGTTTTGCCTGATCACTCACCATTTATGTCGACCTTGCGTCCTGGCATTTTGGTTGTGGATAGTGAAGAAGGTGAAAAGAGTTACTTCGTTAAAGGTGGCTTTGCAGACACCAGCTCAGATAGCCTAACTATTTTAGCTGAACTTGCAGTAACAGTTGATGAAATGTCAGCTGAAGACAAAGCCGCTCAAATCGCTGAAGCTAAACAGACAGCTGAAGAGGCAACAGATGACCACGTCATCCGCCACTGTAACGAAACAGTGGCCTGCCTTGAAGATGCTTAATCGCTAAGCTTTATAGCGAACTGAAAAACAAAAAAGCCCGCTCCAAACTGAGCGGGCTTTTTTGTTAGAAAAACTCAGAAAATAGATGTCCATGCTAAATAGAATGAATTCAAATCCGTACCATAAAGTGAAATAAACACATATTTTCTATTTTTTTATTAAACGTATTAAGTCTCTTTTTTCCGAGAACGTCGTTTTTGATCAATTGTCCTTGCTGCTTTCACCATTCTTTGGCGCGCTTCAATTGTAGGGGGAATCTTTTCCTCAGCTAACTCTAAGCCTGCCACTTCCAAAAAAGCACTAATTGTAATGCCATTACCAGCGCAGAAATCACGCCACCCTTTAGCAGCGTCACTTGAGATTTTTGCGGATAAAACTTCTCTTTCATCGAGTGAATTCTTTTTGTTCATAATCAATCCAATAATGAGTTTGCTAGTTAGTATGTATCCAAAAAGTGAAGATGGCAACTTCAAATAGTTGCAAATAGCTTGAATAAGTTTCTACTAACTGCTACTAGTAGCAGTTAGTTTTGTTGGGAGAGGGTAATTATGACTTGTAGTGTTATTTCTGATGATGAGATTCTTAAGGTAAAAACACATGGTTTATTAGATCAAAAAGAGCGTGAGAAGGTTTTGAAAATCATTGCTACCGCTTATGATAGTTGTCCTGCAAAAGCAATTCTTATTGATCACCGTGAAGCTGAGATCGTTAGCTCTAAAAAAGAAGCGATTGATTTTGGAATTTTAATTGATTTTATGTTTTGTAATCGTTGGCCTTGCTT
>CAXIBI010000159.1:0-5417 GCA_964022305.1 uncultured Hyphomicrobiales bacterium
AATAAGGTGTCTTACCATGATGCACACCAACACCAATTACAAGCTCATCGACAAAATTAAGCGAGCGCTCAATAATATCAAGATGACCATTGGTAATAGGATCAAAACTACCTGGATAAAACCCTGTCAACGCCATAACACGACTTCCTTGAAGTTAAGAGTTATCATCTGATGGTTCATCCCCACCAGATTGTTCAGAGCTTTCCCCATCAGGTGCCCCATCCTCATCCTCACTATCCACTTCAGAGATATGCTCAACAGAGACAACCTGCTCATCAGCAGCAGTTTTGAAAACGGTCACACCTTGTGTATTACGACCTGCAACACGAACATCACTGACAGGACAACGAATAAGCTGGCCGCCATTGGTCACCAACATAATCTCATCCCCATCTTCAACCGGGAATGAGCCAGCAAGATCACCATTACGATCATTCACAATCATCGCGATGATCCCCTTACCACCACGACCAGAAACACGATATTCATAGGCAGATGAGCGTTTACCAAATCCATTTTGGCTTAATGTCAGAACAAACTGCTCGCCAGCTCCAAGTTCAGCATAGCGCTCAACAGAAAGCTCAACGTCAGCGCCGCCCTCTTCTTCAAGCTCTGGTACATCCACGTCAGAGCCTTCACCATTAGCAGCACGGCGCATTTGCGCTGCCCGCTTGAGATATGCCCGTTTTTCTTCTGGGCTTGCATCAATATGATGCAAGATCGCCATTGAAATCAGCTTATCATCGTCACTCAGGCGAATGCCTCTCACACCCGTAGAATTCCGCCCAGCAAAGACACGAACATCCGTTACAGGGAAGCGGATTGCTTGCCCCTTATGACTGGTCAGCAACACATCATGAGCTTCAGTACAAATATCCACACCCACAATCTTGTCGCCTTCATCAAGCTTCATGGCAATTTTGCCGTTTTGACGAATTTCAACAAAATCAGAAAGCAAGTTCCGGCGCACGCCGCCAGAGCTCGTTGCAAACATCACATGCAATTGCTCCCAGGTACTTTCATCCTCAGGCAATGGCATAATAGTCGTGATCGTCTCATCCTGCTCAAGCGGCAAGAGATTAATGAGCGCCTTACCCCGCGCTTGCGGTGCAGAAAGCGGCAAGCGCCAAACCTTCATCTTATAGGCCATACCACGTGATGAGAAAAATAAGATCGGTGTGTGCGTATTCGCAACAAAGATCTTGGTCACAAAATCTTCGTCTCTGGTCGACATACCAGAGCGCCCTTTACCACCACGGCGCTGTGCACGATACGTCGATAAAGGCACACGCTTAATGTAGCCTTTGTGAGAAACAGTGACCACCATATCTTCTTTGGCAATCAGGTCCTCATCATCAACTTCACCATCATAGTCTTGAATTTCAGTCCGGCGGTCTGTGCCAAATTCTTCACTAATTTCAGTAAGTTCGCCTTTAACTATCTCAATAATACGAACACGTGAGCCTAAAATATCGAGATAGTCTTGAATCGTCGCACCGAGCTTATGCAACTCATCAGAAAGCTCATCACGACCAAGTGCGGTCAGGCGTTGTAAGCGAAGGTCAAGAATAGCCCGCGCCTGCGCTTCAGAGAGTTTATATGTCCCATCACTAGCAACTGCATGGCGCGGATCTGCAATCAATTCAACCAGCGGCGCAATATCTTTCGCCGGCCAATTTCTCTCCATTAATTGCTCACGCGCTGTTGCCGGATTAGGTGCTGTTCGAATGAGATTGATCACCTCATCAATGTTAGCCACAGCAATCGCCAAACCAACCAATACATGCGCCCGGTCTCTTGCCTTATTCAGCAAGAATTTCGTGCGCTTATAAACAACCTCTTGACGGAAATCAGTAAACGCCTTGATAAAATCCAAGAGGTTCAGCAGCTCAGGCTTACCACCATTAAGCGCCACCAAGTTACAACCAAAACTCGTTTGCAGCGGTGAGTAACGATAAAGCTGATTAAGAACCACATCAGGCACAGCATCGCGTTTTAACTCAACCACAACCCGCATACCCTGGCGGTCAGATTCATCACGAATATCTGCAATGCCCTCAACCCGCTTGTCACGAACAAGCTCAGCGATTTTCTCAACCATAGAGGCCTTGTTCACCTGATATGGAATTTCGCTAATCACAAGCGCATAACGATCTTTACGTAGCTCTTCAGTGACAACTTTACCGCGCATCACAACAGAGCCCTTACCCTTATGGTAAGCGGAGCGAATGCCCGTGCGCCCTAAAATCATGCCTCCTGTCGGGAAGTCCGGTCCAGGAATAATTTCATTTAAAGCTGAAATTTCAATTTCCGGATCATCCAGATAAGCAATACAGCCATTGATCACTTCACGTAAATTGTGCGGCGGAATATTCGTTGCCATACCAACAGCAATACCACCCGCACCATTGACCAAAAGGTTAGGGAACTTGGCAGGCAGCACCTGCGGCTCGCTTTCAGAAGCATCATAGTTGTCCTGAAATTCTACCGTATCTTTATCAATGTCATCTAGCAGGCTTTGCGCAACCTTTTGCAAGCGACATTCCGTATAACGCATCGCAGCAGCACGGTCACCATCAACCGAGCCAAAGTTACCTTGCCCATCAATCAACGGAAGACGCAGTGAAAAATCCTGCGCCATACGAACAAGCGCATCATAAATCGCACTATCACCATGCGGGTGATATTTACCCATCACATCACCAACCACGCGGGCTGATTTGCGGTAAGGCTTGTTATATTCATAGCCACTTTCATGCATCGAATATAAAATCCGGCGATGCACAGGCTTGAGACCATCACGAACATCAGGCAGGGCCCGCGAAACAATCACACTCATCGCATAATCAAGATATGACCTGCGCATCTCTTCGGTAATTAAAATAGGGCGAATATCGGGAGACGATCCATCCTGGCCGTCTAATGGCCCATCATTTTTATCATTATCGCTCAATTGGTGGTCCTATGAATGAAACTGAAAATAAAAATTCAACAAAAGAAAAAGCATTGATGCTTAAAAAATTCAAATTTTACAACGCCAAACTTGATTTGGTTGATATAAAAAATTAAAGTGCACTCGTTCAAATTTTGGTTTGAACGAAGCTGCACAATTTTTAAACATTGATGCAAATCTCAATTCATTAGGTATAGCCCATTGAGAAAGCCCATACCAGTTTTTAAAGGCTGTTTTTCCTCATTCTTTGGGGATATTTCCAATAATTTCACCCCCTTGTGGGTGAGATGCTTTACTTCAGTAGCTGAAATCATAGTAATAAGAAAAATTTCATTAAATTAAGAGGTCAAAATGGCTGGACATGGCTCAAAAAAGGTAATTTTCGCAGCATTAGCGGGTAATGGCCTCATCGCAATCACCAAATTCATCGGCGCATCAATCACAGGTTCATCCGCCATGTTGTCAGAAGCCATTCACTCGGTGGTTGATACGGGAAATCAGGGCCTTTTATTATATGGCATCAAAAAATCTCAAAAACCTAAAGATGAACGCCATCCCTTTGGATATGGCATGGAAATCTACTTTTGGGCCTTTGTTGTTGCCATCATGATTTTTGCTGTTGGCTCTGGTGTCTCCATTTACGAAGGCTTTCATAAATTAGCCCATCCAGAAGAAATAAGATCCCCGCACATCAACTATATCATCCTCACTCTTGCTATGATTTTTGAAGGCTTTGCCTGGTATATTGCCTATAAAGAATTCAATAGAATTAGAGGCAACACGGGACTATTTGAAGCCGTTAGCCATTCAAAAGACCCAACTGTCTTCACAGTCCTTTTTGAAGACACAGCGGCAATGCTCGGTCTTATAGTTGCCTTTATCGGCATTTGGTTAAGTGCAAACCTTGGACTTTCTTGGGCGGATGGCGTGGCTTCTATCTTAATCGGTATAATCTTAGCGGGCACAGCTATCTTGTTAGCCTATGAAACAAAAGGCCTCCTCATTGGTGAAGCGGCCAGCCCCGCCATCATTGCTGATATCAAGAGCATCATTGATAAAAGAAAATCAATTCTCCATGTGAATGAGCTTAGAACCATGCATATGGGACCAAACGACATCCTGCTCGCCATTTCTATCGATTTTAAAGATGATATGACCGCCGTTGATGTAGAGAGAAAAATCGGTGATTTAGAACGCGAAATTAAATCCAAATATTCTGAAATCAAGCATCTCTTTATTGAAGTACAGAAAAAGGAAGACCACGACGCGGATGAAAATTCAAATCACCCGATAGCTTAAATAAGTATATTCTTTTTATGACTTCTAAGTATAAAAGAATGTGACTTGTAAAAGTTAAGTCATAACGGCATCAGAGACAAACCATATTATAGGGATCTCATCAATGGATTATGTAACCCTTGGAAACACCAATATAAAAATCAGCCGCATCTGCCTTGGCACCATGACATGGGGCACCCAAAACTCTGAAAGCGAAGGCCATGCCCAAATGGATTACGCATTGGACCAAGGGGTAAACTTTTGGGACACGGCCGAGATGTATGCCGTCCCGCCAACGGCTGAAAGTTATGGCTCAACAGAGACCATCATCGGCACCTGGCTCAAAGCCAATGCCAGCAAACGGGGCGATATCGTATTAGCGACTAAAATCTCCCCCGAAATGCCTTACATCCGTGGTGGCGGCCAAAATATTGACCGGAAAAACATCACCCAAGCCATTGAAGATAGCCTAACCCGGCTGCAAACAGACTATGTCGATCTCTACCAACTCCATTGGCCCTCAAACCGTCCAACCTATCATTTCGACCATTGCTGGACCTATACTCCAAGAGTGACAGACAAAGAAGCTATTCTAGCCAACCAGCTTGAAGCTTTGGAAACATTGGATCAGTTGGTTCAACAAGGCAAAATAAGAAGCTATGGCCTCTCAGATGACACCGCCTGGGGCATTACCCAATATGCACTGCTAGCTGAAAAACATAATCTCAAACCTATGGTCTCTATTCAAAATGAATATAGCTTGCTCCGCCGCAGAGATGACACTGACGTCGCTGAAACGTGTGTGCTTGAAAATGTCAGTTACCTCCCCTGGTCACCGCTGGCGATGGGAGTACTCTCTGGCAAATATCTGAACAATCAGAAACCAGGCGGAACAAGGTTCTATCATTCTGAAGAAGGCACTCTTCGCTACGGCTACCGCATGACAGAAAATGTGAACAAAGCAACTGAAGGCTATGTGGCGATTGCCCAAAAACACGGCCTCGACCCGGCACAAATGGCGATTAGCTTCACACTAACGCGGCCCTTCGTCACCTCAACCATCATCGGCGCCACATCAGTCGAGCAACTAAAAACAAACATCGACGCCATCAATGTAAAACTAACGGATGAAGTTTTAGACGAGATAGAAACAGTCAATCGACAATATCCAATACCGTTTTAAAAG
>CAXIBI010000160.1:0-5351 GCA_964022305.1 uncultured Hyphomicrobiales bacterium
CAAACATTCATCAAAAAATAGACACGCGCAGAAACCATAAAATTAATAGGTCCTGAGCCTAATTTTCAGGCGTAAAACAACACAAAATTTTTCATGTATGAGAGTGATTATGAACCGTTTTAATGATCGTTATGCGTTGGTAACTGGGGCAGGCTCTGGGATTGGAGCTGCAATTGCTCATGGGTTTGGCTCTGAAGGGGCCTTTGTCTATGTGGTGGATATCGACCCAGAAAAGGCTCAAGATGTAGCTGGGCAGATTAAAAATTCGGGTGGGCAAGCGCTTGATATTGTTGCTGATGTCACTGATGGGCCTTCTGTTAAAGAGGCGATACAAAAGGTTCAGGATCATTCGGGCAAGCTTGATATTATTGTTAATAATGCTGGCATGAATGTGCGTACTGATTTGCGCCATATGACTGATGAAGAATGGGATCTTGTGTTGCAAGTGAACCTTGTTGGCGGTGCGCGGTTTGCTAGAGATGGATTGGATTTGCTGAGAGCTTCTGAAAATGCTGCGATTGTTAACCTAGCTTCTGTTATGGGAACCCGTTCAACACGTCAGATGAGTGCTTATTCAGCAACTAAAGCTGCGATGGCGTCATTATCGCGCGGTCTTGCCGTTGAATATGCGCCTTATAATATTCGCGTGAATTATCTTTGCCCTGGGTTTGTAGCGACGAACCTAACCAGCCGATTTGTACGCAATCCGTTTGTGAAAGATCAGATTTTGGCGCGTACACCTATGGGACGCTTTGGTGAACCTGAGGAAATTGCGAAAGCGGCTTTATTTTTAGCCTCTGATGATGCCTCATATATGACGGGTTCAGGAATTACGGTTGATGGCGGGATGATGGCAGCTTTATAAGTAAGGCTCTAGACCCCAAAATGCGCTGTTTTTTTCATTTTGAGTTGGTAAATTTAGGCTTTTTAGCCTATAACACCTTTCTTTAATGAGGGGTTTCCCTTAAAATTTACATATATGCATATAAGGGGCCGTTCTTTCTTTTTAAGAAGGCTTATTTATATAGTTTAGGCGATGTTTTATCGTTTGATATTAGTTTTGACACTTTATTATTGTCGTGGGAGTGATAATCGTTATGGCAGAGCAGTCTAGCCAAAATTGGAGCCCAGATAGCTGGCGCTCTAAGCCAATTGTACAAGTACCTGACTATCCAAATATGGATGAGTTGAAAGATGTTGAGAAAACATTGAGCTCATATCCTCCTTTGGTGTTTGCAGGTGAAGCTCGTGATCTGAAATCACGTTTAGGCCGTGTTGCGGCTGGTGAAGGCTTTTTGTTGCAAGGTGGTGATTGTGCTGAAAGCTTTGGTGAACATCATGGCGATAATATCCGTGACTTTTTTAAAGTTATGCTGCAAATGGCGGTTGTGCTCACCTATGCTGGTTCTGTGCCGGTTGTGAAAGTTGGGCGGATTGCTGGCCAGTTTGCCAAGCCACGCTCTGCGCCAATGGAAGCACAAGATGGTGTTGAGCTGCCGTCTTATCGCGGTGATATCATCAACGGTATTGAGTTTACTGAAGAGGCTCGTATTCCTGATCCGCGTCGGCAAATCAAAGCTTATCGTCAATCAGCTGCGACGCTTAATTTATTGCGTGCATTTGCAACGGGTGGCTATGCCAACCTTGAGCATATTCATAGATGGACTTTAAGCTTTTTGGAAAATAGCCCAGTTGCAGAACGGTTTGGTGAGATTGCCAACCGGATTACTGAAACGCTAGATTTCATGAAAGCTTGCGGTATTAATTCAGATAATACGCGCCAATTAACATCGACCAATTTCTTTACTAGCCATGAAGCGTTATTGCTTGGCTATGAAGAAGCGTTTGCACGCGTTGATTCAACCTCTGGTGAAACTTATGCAACATCAGGCCACTTTATTTGGATTGGTGACCGGACACGTCAGGTTGATCATGCGCATGTTGAGTTTTTGCGCGGTGTTAAAAACCCGATTGGTTTGAAATGTGGTCCTTCAATTAGTGAAGATGATCTTATGCGTTTGATTGATACGCTGAACCCTGAAGATGAAGCCGGCCGTCTTACTTTGATTTGCCGCTTTGGTTCAGATGATGTTGAAGCTCATTTGCCGCGTTTGGTGCGTAAGGTCGAGGAAGAAGGTCGTACTGTTGTGTGGTCTTGTGATCCGATGCATGGCAACACGATTAAAGCGTCAACTGGTTATAAAACACGTCCGTTTGATCGTGTCTTAAGCGAAGTTGAGAGCTTCTTTGATATTTGCCAAGCTGAACGGGTGCATGCGGGTGGTGTTCATGTTGAAATGACAGGCCAGAATGTTACTGAATGTATTGGCGGCGCGAAAACAGTGAAAGAAGCTGATTTATCTGCTCGCTATCACACACATTGTGATCCACGTTTGAATGCTGACCAAGCACTTGAACTTGCGTTCCTTATTGCAGAACGTATGAAGAAAGATCGTCAAGGAAACCTTGTTTCTGAGGCGAAATCTGCATAATTTAAAATTTGTAAAACCGCGCATTATGAGAGGGGGTGTACTTCCTTTTTGAGTGCGCGGTTTATTTTTGTCTGGTGCTAGAGTTTGCTATATATAGTTCATATTTCAGATCGCATTTTCTAGCACAGGTTTTTTTAAGGCGGGGCAAAAGATGACGGACCGTTTAAAATTTGCATTGGCACAGTTGAACCCGGTTATGGGGGACTTGAAGGGCAATGTGGCTTTAGCCACTAAGGCGCACGCTGAAGCTTCGAGCCTTGGTGCGGATATGCTTGTTTTGCCTGAGCTCTTTATTACTGGATATCCACCTGAAGATTTGGTGCTACGACCTTCATTCCAAGCTGCGGTTAAAGAGGCTGTGCAGGATCTGGCTAAAGTGACCAGCGAGGGGCCTGCTATTTTGGTAGGTAGCCCTTGGGTGGATGATGCGTCTTTATATAATGCGGTTCTTTTGCTTGAAGGCGGTGAGATTTTAACGGCGCGCTATAAGGTGGATTTACCGAACTATGGTGTGTTTGACGAAAAGCGGGTGTTTGATGCCGGGCCTTTGCCAGGACCGGTGAATTTTAAAGGTGTGCGTCTTGGCTTGCCGATATGCGAGGACATTTGGTCAAGTGAAGTGCCTGAATGTTTGGAAGAAACGGGCGCTGAAATTCTTGTTTCGCTTCATGGGTCACCTTACCGTTTTGACAAACATGATATCAGAATGAACGTGGCAGTTGCGCGTGTGACTGAGACGAAACTGCCTCTTATTTATGTCAACCAGGTTGGTGGGCAAGATGAGCTGGTTTTTGATGGTGATAGTTTTGTGCTCAATGGTGATTGTACGCTTGGGTGTCAGTTCCCGCGGTTTGAAGAACATATCGGCTTGGTTGAATTTGAGCGCAAAGATGAGTGCTGGCGTGTCGTAAATGGTGATGTTCACACGATTGATGAGGGAGAGATATCTGCTTATCAGGCATGTGTTTTAGGTCTGCGTGATTATGTGAATAAAAATGGCTTTAAAGGCGTTGTGCTGGGCTTGTCTGGTGGGATTGATAGTGCCCTTTGTGCGGCTATGGCGGTTGATGCGCTGGGGGCTGAGCGGGTGCATTGCGTGATGCTTCCCTATCATTATACAGCTCAAGAGAGCCTGGATGATGCCGCGCTTTGTGCTAAGAATTTGGGTGTTGCCTATGAAACTTTGCCAATTGCAGACGCTGTTGAAGCTGTAAGTGGGATTTTGTCACCGGCGATGCCTGATGGGGTAGGCGGGGTGACGGAAGAGAACATTCAATCGCGTCTTCGCGGGGTGCTTTTGATGGCGCTTTCGAATAAAACGGGTGATATGCTTGTGACAACGGGCAATAAATCTGAAGTTTCTGTTGGTTATGCAACCCTTTATGGAGATATGAATGGTGGCTTTAACCCCATTAAAGATCTCTATAAAACAAAGGTTTATGCTTTGTCTCGCCTTCGCAATGAGGTGTTGCCGGAGGGGTGTCTGGGGCCAAGTGGTGTTGTCATTCCTGAAAATATCATTACAAAGGCGCCAACGGCTGAATTGCGCGAAAATCAAACAGATCAGGATAGCTTACCTCCTTATGACAGGTTGGATGACATTTTAGAATGTTTAATCGAGAAAGAGCTGCCGGTTGCTGAAATTGTTCAGACGCGTGGGATTGACTTAGAGGAAGTGAAGCAGATTGAGCATCTTTTATATTTAGCAGAATATAAGCGCCGTCAAGCTGCACCTGGGGTGAAGATTTCCTCTAAGAATTTTGGACGAGGGCGCCGCTACCCGATTACGAATAAATATAGAGACTAAAAGAATTGTATACCTCAATCTGAGGTCCTTATTGAGACGAGAGTTTAAAACAGATGACTGTGATTACGCGCTTCGCGCCGAGCCCGACGGGACAAATTCATATTGGTAACTTGAGACCCGCATTAATCAATTGGCTTTTTGCTCGTGCTGAAGGTGGGCAATTTATGCTCCGTATTGATGATACGGATCTTGAGCGCTCTAAGGAAGAATATGTCGAGGGCATCAAAGAAGATCTCACTTGGCTTGGATTAACGTGGGATTTTGAGGCGCGGCAATCGGAGCGTTTTGAAAAATACGATGCGGTTGTTGAAAAACTCAAAGCTGATGGGCGTCTCTATCCGTGCTATGAGACAGCTGATGAGTTAGAGCGTAAACGTAAGCGTCAGATGTCTCGGGGCTTGCCACCTGTTTATGATCGTGCAGCGCTAGAACTTAGTGCTGAAGATAAAGAAAAGTTTGAGCAGGAAGGGCGTACGCCGCATTGGCGGTTTAAGCTTGAAGATCGCACAGTTGTTTGGAGAGATTTAGTGCGCGGCGAGCAATCGATTGAGGCCTCCTCTCTTTCTGATCCTATTCTTATTCGCGGTGATGGCACGTATCTTTATACTTTACCAAGCGTGATTGATGATATTGAGTTTAAGGTGAGCCATGTGATCCGCGGTGAAGACCATGTGGCGAATACAGGCGCGCAAATTCAAGTGTTTGAGGCGCTTGGGGCGAAAGCGCCGGTGTTTGCGCATCATAACTTACTTGTTGGCAAAGACGGCGAAGGTTTGTCCAAACGTCTGGGGAGCTTGTCGATCTCATCTTTTCGCGAGGATGGCATAGAAGCGATGGCGGTTGTGAGCCATGCGGCAAGTATTGGCTCTTCTAATCCAATTGTACCACATCAAACAACTGAGACAATTTTTAACGAATTTGCTTTTGAAAAGCTAAGTCGTTCGCCAGCTCGTTTTGATGTTGCTGAACTTGAATTGCTCAATGCGAAATTACTGCATGATATGGACTATTCTGTCGTAACTGAGCGTCTTGAGGCTTTGGGCATTGACGGG
>CAXIBI010000161.1:0-5257 GCA_964022305.1 uncultured Hyphomicrobiales bacterium
GCCCATAGACCAGTGTGAAGAACTCTGGTTACCAAGACCAGCATCTTGTCCTAACGCACCCTGTCCACCAGCTACTTGACCAAGTGGGTTATTCTGAGTAGCAGTATTGACACCTAAATCTTGATTATTGCCTTGCTCACTTGCTCGTTGGGCTAATGAGTTGGTAATCGCATCAATTTCAAGATCCCGCTCTTTTGGGCCGTCCTGGCTTTGAGCTTGATTACCCTGTAGTCCTGCCCCAGCATTTAAAAATGGATTTTGTGGCGCATCAGACTTAGGGGCAAGACCTTGAGCGCTATTTCCCCCTGCCAGAGGTTGTAGGCCACCAGCTTGTGGTGTTTGCCCTGAAACAAGAGGTTGTCCTTGGTTTTGAACTCCACCAGCATTCAAATTATTCGGGGTGTTTTGACCACCAAGAGCAGCTTGTCCAATTGCTGTCTGGAACCCTCCAAGATCTGGTGAACTAGAAGCTGGCGTTGAAACATCAACATGATCAGAACCCGTTGAGATAGAAGACAGCGATTCAAGAGCTTTAAGCTGATCTTGCAAAGTGCGTCTCATTAAAGAAGCGCTTTTGCGTGTTGTATCTGGAATTTGCTGCAACTGAGCTTTCAAATGGCTTTGTGTGTCACTGATCTCAGATGAAAGTGAATTGATCTGTGATGACATTTCATTTGAAACAGCTGCAATTCGATCTTTCATATCATGAATGGCTTGTTCTGTTTGCGATGTTGCCGCATCACGTAGTTGAGTGAGCTCTGACAGCGCTTCCATTGATTGAGACGCCGAGCGCGTATGCAGTGATTGAGTAATCTCATTCGCCTTCTGCTCAGCTAGTGATAATGTGGTCTCAAGTTGCTTTGAATAATTTCCCATAACGTTATCAAGATCACTCGTGCGATGTGAAATAGATTCAACAAGTTGCTGCAAGTGATTTTGACTGTTACCTAGCTTAGAGCCAATCCGATCATGCGAATTTTCTAATTGAGCCGCCGCTTGAATAACAAAATTACTCTGATCACGTAAACCAGTAGTGATTTGGTTCACATGGTTCTGCATACCATGAGATACTTCTTTCAAGACTTGAGCCTGCCCAGCAAGCCCATGAATGGTCGACATGACTTGCTTGCCAACATCTTCAGTAGTCAGTTGAAGCGTTTTCGCGCCAGACATCAGGGCGTTATCAAGTTCTTTGGTTTTTGCGCCAATGGTTTGAACAATATATTGCGAACGCGAGTCCATTGAGCGGCCAAGCTCAGCAGCTCTGTGGGCAAAGGCTTGATCAAGTGTTTTAGAGCTTGTGTGCAGCGCGTTATCCAAAGCTTCCAATCGCTCTGTAAAGTCGGCATCAATAACTTTGGTGCGCTCAATAAGTGCTGAATCAAGCTCAGATACCCGCGAAGAAATCGCCATATCAAGATACTGTGCTTTATTAGAGAGCGCTGTATCAATTTTTTGAGTGGTGCTTGTTAAGGTATCCTCAAATTCATCCATCCGAGAGATGAGGGTATTATCAAATGTTTGCAGTTTGTTACTCAAAGCATTGTCAAGTGATTGCCCGCGTTCTTCCATAGACGTGCTCATAGTCTGAACGTGCTTGCGGAAAATGCCTTCAAGTTGTTGCGTGCGATCCGTGAGTGCGTTGTTTAGGGCACCAGCATGATGACCAATAGAGCTATCAAGCGCGGTGAGATTTGTACTTGCATGCTCAACAACTTTGCTGAGTTTAATTTGCTCTTTGCCCATGCGTTCAAGCAAAGCAGGCATTTCTTTACCAACGCGATCATTCATCGCTGTCATGGTAGAGACAACAGAATTACTTTGCTCAGACATGGATTGAGCAACTTTATTCGATGAGTCTATAAGCTTACCAGTAACAGCTCCACTGGTTTTTTCTAATAATTGAGTGGTTTGAGTGCCTTGATGCTCGATTTGCTTGGTCACTCTTTGACCAAGGCCTGATAGGGCGGAGCTAATCCGTTCGCTATCTTTGGTAAGAGCTGTGCGTTCATGGGCAAGTTCACCAATAAGGTTGCGAATGCGGTGCTCATTTTCACTATAGGAGCGCTCTAACGCTGCCACTTCATTATGGACCATGGCTTCAAGCTCACCAGCTCGGCCAAGCGCGCGGGAAATCGCATCATTCATCGCCGTAACCTGGCGGCGAACTGATTGACCAAGCGATGCCACAGATTGCTCAGCCGCCTTATCAGGCTCAGCTAACCGGACAGCAACTTCCGTCATCGCGGATGACATGAGCCGCAGTTCTTGTGCTCTCCAGATCAAAAGCGCTAAAAACCAGAAAAGAGCAATTGGAATTACAATGACAGCTAAAGTCGCCATCGCCGTTGTTGATTGAAAGAACGCAGCAACCGATTGCACTTCAGCTAAAGCAGGTCTCAAAACCGTCCAGACCAAACCAAATGATAATGCTAGCCAAACAGCTGAGGCTATTCCAGCAATGACAAAGGGACGATTAGAAGGTTTTTGTTGTAAAGCAAAGATCAGTCCACCAATTGAAGGGACATCATCATTTGCTGCAAACCGGCGACGAGCTGGTGCCGCGCGGCGGCGATCCATTTGACCATCATCATCTTCAGCCTGTGTTTGTGGTGCTGAATTTGTTCTTGTTGGATAAGGCTCTTGCTCTGCCCGTTGGCGCAAACTAACAGGCTTTGACCTGTCACTCTTATCAAGTGAGGTTCTATCACGAGGAGGTTGTGTTTTTGTTGGTTGTGGAGCTCTGGATTTAGGTGAACCGCCAGTTTTGATATTTGGCCCGCCTGGTTGCCCAACCCCAAGTGGTGTTTTAGGTGGTGTTTTATTTTCCATGCCTCTTTTCGAGAGGTTCACACCTTGAGAAACTTGCCCAGTTTCTTTAGCGCCCATCTCTTGTGTCAGGTTGGCCTCAACCTTTTTATTTTTGGCTTGACCGGCTTCCCCTTTTTTTGCCGCTTTAGGAAGGGGAGGTCGATGTTTTTCCTGTGCCATTCAATAATCCAATACTTAACCCGCGTTACTATCCCAAACTATAAAGTCAGACCGCCAATCCAACTTTATAAAAACATCATCAAAATATCTGTTTTGATGAGGTTTTAGAGTAAATCAATGAGCTCTCATGGTTAAAAATATAAAACTCAAACACAAAATACGCCCTCGTTCATTTGCGTTTGAAGTCAAACAACCATTCTTATGGAGTTATCTTCTTCACTCTTAAAAATTTTCAAAGCCTAGTTTTGGGGGAGGCAAAATAAATAACTAAAAGTCTTAGTTAAATATGAATTGTTTGATCCCAAAACCACACTTCAAATTTGTGTGTTATCCCAATAGATGAATAGACAGTTCAATTCAGTACAATCGCAATATGTCAAAACTCGGCCAAATCTGTGAACTAGAAAAATAATTCACAATTTTAAAGCCAGCTTGTTTCTTAAAACCCTCAATCATTTTAGTCTTTAATTCGAAACCTTCTCATAAGAAAAAACTTACAAATTAAGTCTGTTCAGCGCATCAAACTAAATCTGTCTCTTTGTTCATAGCGTCCCAGCCATAAATGACAGGGGCTCGCTAAGTAAAAAAGAACAAATTAGTATCACAATTTTATTTTGAGAATTAAGGTATAGGAACACTATATACCTAGATTTCCACCCATATCTCAAAGTTTCAGGATGCTGCCGGTTTTATCAGTGAGCAAAATGCACAAAAACACCCAAGAAATAATTCAAAGCATTTTTAAAAATACTGACTATAAGCGAAATATTAACTTTAAGAACAACCCCTCAACAGAAATACATTTGCATAAGTACTTATGATTACTGAATATTACATTACCCTCAAAAAGAAGGAAGAAATAACACAATCCGACAGTAACATAATTGCCTCACCGAATCATCAAATCTTTTTATCAATACGCAAATAAAATATGCAAGTTAACTGATCAAAAATGGGGATAATTGAAATTTAGATTGAAAAACAGGCTTGTTTATCAAGTCGTAACTCTCATGCGTTATACTGAAATTTAAGTAACTTTTATGGGCAATACGCACAATTTTAAGGTGTGCGTTTATCATTCGAGGGCAAAACTATGGTTTCAAGTGCATGTGAAGTAATCACACAAGAAAGTTCGGATCAATTTTCTGATGAAGTTAACAATGAGCTTTGTCATTCAAAACCAATTGATCTTGTTCATTTATCCCGTCAAACATTTGGCAGTAAAGAATTAGAAAATGAAGTTTTAAATTTATTTATCAGTCATTCCCGGCAATGTCTTATTCGCTTAGAGAATGCGCAAACTAACAAAGAATGGGCAGATGTAATGCACACAATCAAAGGCTCCGCCAGAGGCGTTGGTGCCTGGAAAGCAGGCGATTGTGCTGAAATCTATGAAAAGCAAGCTGATCAGCTGAGCGAAGCTGACAAAAAAGAAGCAATCTCAAAGATAAAAGAAGAGATTGAAACAACCATCGATTATATCAGAGGCTTAATTTAAGAGACTTTGATAAGTTAAGAAATTAGCCCTTTCTAATGACCGATCTGAAAGAGGGTCGGTCATATGCCCCTTCACTGTTATTTTTTTAATTCACCTATCCTTCAAATTTACCATAACTAGGCCGTAGACTCATAAATTAACCAGTTTTAGCGCCTCACAAGCCCTTTTTGGCAAATTTAATATTTTCAGATGAATTCAGGCTGGAATCTTCAATTGAATTGCATTATAGGGGAGAGCTGGTATTAAAGCTGGTTTGAGTGTCTAGACATTTCAAGATAACAACTTAAATGATCCTTAGAGCATCACAAACATGCAATTGAGCCTCCTATGCAGGGCTTAAACTTAAGGAATAGAGCGCAGGCTATTAAAGAAGCGCTTTAAAAAAGATCAAAAAATCAAAGGAGCGCGGTTAGAACCACCATGCCAAAAATAACTTTTATAGAACACAATGGCACCTCTCATGAAGTTGAGGGTGAAGTTGGAATGACCGTAATGGAAGTCGCTCGCAAAAATGATGTCCCCGGCATTGAAGCAGAGTGTGGCGGCGCTTGTTCTTGTGCGACTTGTCATGTCTATGTTGATGAAGGCTGGTTGCCTAAAACAGGCGGCTCTGAAGAAATGGAAGAAGATATGCTCGACTTCGCATTCGATGTGCGCCCAAACAGCCGTCTAAGTTGTCAAATCAAAGTGACAGATGAACTAGATGGTTTGGTTGTGCATACCCCAGAAAAGCAGTTTTAATTTTTAATACAATCTTTTTGGTTTGTT
>CAXIBI010000162.1:0-5221 GCA_964022305.1 uncultured Hyphomicrobiales bacterium
ATCCGCGTGTCGGGGGTTCAAGTCCCTCCTCCGCTACCATTGGCTAGCCAGTTTTGTAGTGGTGCCATACTAATCCTCCATTATCTTAATTCATATTTCCTGTTTTATTGCCATTATTTACATAGAAAGAATAGATGAGCATAATTTTGTTCAAGTATCTTTATGGAGGGAGAGCTTATGAATACATGGTACTATCGGGCGGATGGTGAAATTCAGGGGCCTTGTGATGATGAACAGTTGAAGGCCTTATGTGATGCTGGTGTTTTGAATATTTCTTCAAAAGTTTGGCGGCTTGAGTACCAAGAGTGGATGCCAATTTCGCAAACAGATTTTAAATATAAAGAAAAGTTCAACCTGCCCCCAAATGAAGGGGCACAGCATCAACACCAGAAATCTTTCGCGCCTGACGTTGCAACCTCAGAGGTTTATTTGCCTGAGGATGACCTTTCTATGTGGCAATATTTCATCCGAGCGTTGCAGGATAAATATGCAGACTTTCAAGGTAGGGCGCGGCGCAAGGAATATTGGTCTTTCATCCTGTTTTACATGTTGATAGTAATAGGCATAACAATGTTGGGAGTTTTGATAGATCAAACCCTTGGTAATTTTAAACCAAACGGTGTACCTGCCGTTATGATAGGTTTATTAGTAATTTTTAATTTAGTTACTCTTCTTCCATCCCTTGCCATTCTTGTCAGGAGAATGCATGACATTAATATTAGTGGATGGATTATTCTGATTTCACTGATTCCCTATATAGGTAATCTTATCATATTAGTTTTATGCATTGTACCCTCATCTCCTGAGGTAAATAAATATGGACCGCCCCCAGTGTAAGGTGTTGTTTCATCACAAATCTAATCGCACTCTAGTGTGTTTTGTAGGGGTGCTAGTTGTTTGCTCTTTTCTTTTCTCTATCTAAAGTTTTCTTAAAACTTCTTGTTTCATTTTTCTGAAAAAAATAATCTCTTCTTATGACTGTTTGGTTTAGGAGATGCTTATGGCTGTTTTTATTCAGTCTTTAACCGGGGGTGATATACGTACCGTGTTACCTGATCTTGCGCGGTTGCGGATGGAGGTATTTCGCGAGTGGCCTTATTTGTATGATGGTACGCTAGCGTATGAAGAAGATTATTTAAGTAAGTTTGCTGAAGCGCCAAGTGCTGTTTGTGTGGTTGTTCGTGATTGGGGTAAGGTTGTGGGCGTGTCCACTGCGGTGCCCTTAGCGAAAGAGCATGAGGTGTTTAAGGCGCCATTTGTATCTGCAGGCTTTGATGTCTCTAAGATTTTTTATTGCGGTGAGAGTGTTCTTTTAAAAGACTATCGTGGGCAAGGGATTGGGCATAAATTTTTTGACGCCCGTGAAGCTGAAGCGAAGAGGCAAGGTGGTTTTACTCATTCTTGCTTTTGTAGCGTTATTCGGCCAAAGGATCACCCTTTAAAACCAGATGATTATTTTGCGCTTGATCCTTTTTGGCGATCGCGTGGGTATGAGCCTATGCAGGGGTTATTTGCGACTTTTGATTGGAAAGATATTGATAAAGACTTGGAGACTGAGCATCAATTGCAATTTTGGATGAAAGAGATTTCATGAGTAGTCAATCAACACTCAATATAGCATCAGCGCAATATCCGTTTGATAGGCATGACAGCCTGGAGGCGTTAGAGGCCAAGGTGCGGGATTGGGTGGCTGAAGGGGCAAGGACTGGCGCTGACCTTTTGGTGTTTCCTGAATATGCAGCCATTGAGATTGCCGGGTGTTTTGGTGATGTGGTCTCGACTGATTTGCAAAAGACACTTGAGTGTGTGGCTGATTTGAGCGAGCGCTGGGTGCAATTGCATGCTGGTTTAGCCAAGCAGCATGGTGTGCATATTCTTGTAGGCTCTGGCCCTTTGAGAAATGGTGGTGGGGCTTATGTGAATGCGGCGCATTTGGCCACGCCGAATGGTCGTGTTGGTTTTCAAGAAAAGATGATCATGACGCCGTTTGAGGTGGAGTGGGGTGTACAGCCTGGCTCAGGACTGAAGGTGTTTGAGACGTCAATCGGGCGCATTGGCATTCTCATTTGTTATGACTGTGAGTTTCCGCTTTTGGCGCGGGCGGTGGTTGAAGCGGGGGCTGAGATCTTGCTTGTGCCGAGCTGTACGGAGCGGGAGACCGGGTTTAACCGTGTGCGGATTGGGGCGCAGGCGCGAGCACTTGAGGGTGGTGTGGTGAGCGTGCAAAGCGCGACAGTAGGAGAGGTGCTTTGGTCGTCTGTGGTTGATTTAAATGTTGGAGCTGCTGGGATTTATGTGCCGCCAGAGCAAGGGATAAGTACCGATGGTGTTATTGCTTGTGGTGGGCTTAATGAGCCGGGCTGGATTGTGGGTGATGTGAATTTAGAGACATTAAAGGATTTGCGTGTCGGAGGTGAAATGCGGAACTTTAATGATTGGCGGGCTCAGCCCGGGGCTATGGAGCTTAGAGAGCAGGTTGAGGTTGTGTCACTACTTTAAATTTAGATTGCAGCTTTTGGTATGAAGTATGCATTGCAATGTGGTTATTCGTTTGAATTTTAGTTATTTAGCTAAATTAACTTAGCCTTGTCTAATTTATTGCTTTGTTGGCTTTTTTTATGGTAGCTGAGGGCTGGTTTAGAGGGAGATATTATGGCCAATCTGCTTGTTCCTACAGCTGAAAAAACGTTTGCTGAGACAGCTGCCCATTCAGGGCGGAACTATATTACGAATTTGGACATTGTGCGGTTTTTGGCCTCGCTTTGGGTTGTTTTTACTCATTATGGATTTATTGGGCCGTCTTGGGGTAAGACGGGGTATCAGCCGCCGGAGGGGATTTTTGCTCTGTTCTTAAAGATGGGCTATTTGGGGGTGCCGATCTTTTTTGTGCTTTCAGGGTTTGTGATTGCACATGTGAGCATGAATATTCACCCGGTTAAGTTTGCGCTTAATCGGGTGATCCGGCTGATGCCAGCTTTTTGGATTTGCCTCACTCTTAGTTTTTTACTCTTGAGTTTTTTGGGTACGCCTGATGTGCTCTCTATTCCGCAATTGATTGCAAACTACACACTTGCGCCGCAAGTGTTTGGTTTTGAATTTGTTGATGGGGTTTATTGGACGCTTTTCTATGAATTTATTTTTTATGGCTTTGCGACCCTTTTAATCGCAGTCGGGATTTTTCATAAGCGGATGCTCACTATTTGTGCTGTGTGGCTAGCGATTAGTTTTGCCAATAATTTATATATTGAGCATGTGATTTTTGAGCGCTTGTTTATCTCTTATTTTGCGGGTGCCTTTGTTGGTGGCATGGTGCTTTGGCATGGCTGGCAAAAGGGGTGGAGTATCGCTCATGTTGCGCTTTTGGTTTTAGCCGCGCTGTCTTTAGCGCTTGGGGTGTAAAAGCTTGATACGCAAGATTTTTTGCCTAACTTTGAAGGAACAATGGGCTACTTGCCAGCATTGGGATATGCGGTGTTTACACTTGGGACTGTTTATTTTACGTTGTTATTACCGCAGATGAAGCGTTTTGCGGGTGTTGCTCTTTTATTGGGTGGGATTTCATATCCGCTTTATCTTTTCCATCAGGAAGTTGGCTATGCTTTGATGCGCAATTTTGTTGGTACTGAGTTTGTGTTCCTTTCTGTTGTACTCATAACTACATCAATGGTTATCTTTTGTGGTTTGTTGCACATGTATATTGAAAAGCCGGCGCGTAAGCTTCTTGCTGCATTGGTGACTGGCGTGAGGCAGAAATACTCACTCTCTTTTATTTAATTCCGTATAAAAAAGAAATAAAAATGCCCCTTTATTTAAGGGGCATTTTTTATGGGTAGAGGTTGAACTGTTGTTTGCTTTGTGCGTATTCGTGCCTTTATTGTAATTTATACGAAAGGCTGTAGGTGAGATATTTGCCCTTAGCGCAAAAAGAATATAATTATCACCATTCTGGTCTCATTAGTTTGGAGAGAAAACCTATGAAACGTCGTGATTTTATTAAAAAGGCAGGTACTGGTGTTGCAGCGGGTGCTGTAGGCTTTGGTGCTGTTAGCTCACTTTCCTCGCCAGCCCTTGCTAAGCGTAAGAAGAAATGGATTTGTGTTTCAGCGTTTGGCAAGGCGGGTTTATTAGGCCAAGCTTTAAAGCAATTTGTCAAATATGTTGAAACTGCATCTGAGGGGCGGTTAAAGATTAAGGTTTATCATGCTGGTGAACTGGTGGACCCGCTTGGAGCGATGGATGCTGTTCAAACAGGGACTGCACAAATGGGATTTGGAGCTCCTTACTATTGGGCGGGTAAATCTGATGCGATCTCTTTTGTTGCTGCGATGCCTTATGGTTTAACAGCACAAGAGCAGAATGCCTGGGCTTATTATGGGGGCGGTATCGAGATAGCTGATAAGACAGCTTATAATCCGCTTGGAGTGAAATTTTTACCGATGGGCAATACGGGCAACCAAATGGGGGGCTGGTATAAAAAAGAAATAAATACAATTGCTGATTTAAATGGTTTGAAGTTTCGCATGCCTGGGCTTGGTGGTGAAATTTTGAAAACATTTGGTGTGAATGTTCTTTTGCTACCTGGTAATCAAGTGCTGCAATCACTGACCTCTGGTGCAATTGATGGGACTGAGTGGATTGGGCCTGCAGCTGATTTTGGTAAAGGTCTTTATAAGGTTGCCAGCAATTATTATTACCCTGGCTGGCATGAGCCGGGCACAATTTTGGATGGCTTTTTTGATTTGAAAGAATGGGAAAAGCTGGATGCTGATTTGAAAGAAATTCTTATCCGGGCGGCGGCATCAACGAATTTGTTTATTCTCTCAAAATTCCAGGCGAGTAACAACACAGCGCTGCAAAAATTAGTCAAAGAGCAGAAAGTCAATCTGCGTCAATATAGTGATGAGCTGGTTGATGCTGTTGGTAAACGGGCGGCAACCGTTATGCCTGAAGTTGCTGGGCGCTCAGCCGAGGCTAAAGAGCTGTTTAATCACATTGTTGATTTTCGTAGCACGATGACAGAGTGGTCAAGCTATTCAGAAGGGGCTTTTTTGAAGGCGCGTTTGGCTGCGGACTTTAAAACGATTTAATAGACAGTATTTTGTTGTTCTCATTCAAGAGTTTATAAATTACATAAGCCCTTAAGCCACACCTGGTTTAAGGGCTTTGTTTTGTAATTAGTTCAATTGGAGTGGTGACTTCGCACAAGCTATTGAGTATTGTC
>CAXIBI010000163.1:0-5192 GCA_964022305.1 uncultured Hyphomicrobiales bacterium
GGTTAATTCTAGGTAGAATTTAGTTTAAAATAACAAAAAAGTTCGATAGACAAAGCCCCCTATTGGCACGTCAGAGCAAAACGCTAAGTCTTTAGATATCAGCCGCTTAACCCCCAATTGCTGTCGAAATTTTTTCACAGCCAAAACGTGACCACCTGACCCTATTCAGCCATTAATTTTACTTCTGTCGATTGTTAATAATATTGTGGTTTAGCAAAGATCTCTTTAATCCAGGCATTTCTCTTACCCATATCTTTCATCCATTTTTAGCTGGTAACAAGATTTAAAATATACAACTTACTGAGATTAAACCACACACATACACGTAATGCGTGTTGCACTTGCGCAACAAAACTATTCGTTTTGATGTCGTTAGTAATGAAAACATTTGCTTAATGTATAAAAAGTATATCCATTAGTATACAGGTGGTATTGTGGGGTGTTTGTTATGCGTAATTCACAGTCTAAGTTGGGCGTTAACCATACTCAACTCTATTCATTATTTTCTTTTGTTACCTGCCTGATTTTTTTCTCTCTTTTCTCACCACTAAAAGCAACGGAGACTGCAGATACATTTATATACGAGCTTGTTGAATGTAAAACTCAAGATCAAGCCTGTATCACAGCGAAAGAAAATTATATCAATGCATTAAAGGACTACAGGGATGCGTATGAGCGGTATTTAAATGTGAAGCTGCGGGTTTTTGGGACTTATGTTGAGAGCTCAGTGAATAAAACAACAACCATTCAAAATAAGATTCAAGAATTTAAAAGCCAATTTAAAAAAAAGGAGAGCATGGTCAGTCATGACTGGTATACCAAATTAGCAACGGCTGTTACAGCTTTGAAAGGTTTTGAAAGCAAGAGCCAAAAATTTATTGATAATCTGGATACGGCAATTACGGCACGCCAGAAATTCATCAACTCAAACCTGAATAGCAAACCCCTCCCGGACAGACAAAAAGAACTTAAAGACTATTGGAACGCCGTAGAAAGAGTCAGAAAAAACGTTGAAGATTTTGAGACCGTTGATGCTGAACCGGATCCGGCGAAATATATAGATAAAGACATTCAAGAAAAGATCAAAGCGATCACGGATCAAATGGCAAAGATGAACACGTTCATATCTGCCTTGGACAATTTCGTTCAGTTTTATAAAGACAACGCAACTGTCGCGGTCGATATATTAAAAATACGGGCTCAGCTTAATGAATCTGAATTGCAAAAAACTGAAAACCAGTGTCTGAAAGAGTATGAGAATAAACAAGAGGAACTGACCAAAAAAATTGACACGGCCGAAAAGGCGGGGGCCATTAAACTTGTCTTAACGAAAAAAGGGGCTGACCAAGATAAAGGTGACAAGACACCTGAAAAGAAAATCAAAATCATCAAGGCGCAATATGGACATAGCAAAAACAATGCTAGAAATTGCAACGTTACAGGATTGGTAAAACGAAACTGTGAGAAAGCCTGGGCGGTTGACAAATTCTGTCTTAAGACGGTTGAAAAGAATGGCAAGAAGGTCTTTGAGATTGTATCAGATGCATCATGCACTGATGGAGATGAACAGCTTGAAACAGAATCGGTTCAACGAGAGATGTGCTCAATCCCTGTTCAATTAAAGACAATGTGCGGTGATCATTACAACCCGGCACCCAATAGCCGAGACCGAAAATTGATGGTCAACTTTCAATGTGGAACAACAAAATATTATGACACGGGCCGGGATGGCAAAGAGCTTATCTTATACTGCCCTTATGATAAGGATAAAATCATAGAGGACACCGCTGTAAAGCAGCTATCAAAACATGGCTACAAACCATAAAGGGGTGGTGGATGAAAAAAGGACTTAAGCTGGCTTGATTAGAAATTTTGATATTTTGAAGGCCTGGAAATGAAACTTTAAATATGGACTCTGATTTGGACAAAAAATGACAAAGTGAGCGTAGTTAGACGCTTGTGACTTCTGCTGGTTGTGGTTTTGCGTTTTAGAGTTTGCAGGGGGGTGAGTTTTGCGTAGTACAAATTTTTTGGTGTTGGTGTGCCTGTTTTTCCTAGCAGGGTGCACAGCTTTAATCTCAGATAATGATCCAGAGGCAGATGGTGTTTCTTACTATCTTCCTAAAACGATTTTAGATATCGCTGTTACCCAGAAAAAAAACCCGGAAACCGGGGATGTGTGGTATCACATTGGTTCTGTCAACAAGGATAAAGAGGTGCTTTCTGAGGCGGTTGATGTCACAGTGCCAGACCTAGATCATCGCTATGTGCTCTCTTATACCCCAAGTAAAGTAAGTGATGACCGGTTATGCATTACGCGCGGCTCGAATGGTCTGTTGCATGATGTGGAATTTGCAGCCGATGATCGAACCCCGGAAATTGTCTTTAATATATCTCGATTTTTGGCTTCTGTTTTTAAAGAGGTACCGACTAGCGTCACCCTTGTTCCTAATACTGCAAAAGATGAGATTGAAGAGCGGACCTATAGCTCACGGCTGGACCCTTACAATCCAAAAGATATTGCCGCTTTTAATACAAATATGAGCCGTGTGTTTGGCGCGCCTGTGAAACTTGATTTTAAACGTATGATGCAAAGGTTAGAGGCATTATCCATTCCCCCGTCGACGCATTGTGACGTTAAGGGAGGGCATTGCCCTGTTGCGGTTGTTCAACAGCATTGTCCACCCGATAAAATCTGCTATCGCACAAAATTAAAAATGCCTGTTGACCTGAAGCTTTTTGGCAAAACGGTGGATGTTGATTATGTCCCGGTGATTAACCGCGGCGATTTTGGAGCGATTAGTGTTGAGCGCGCCTTTTTGGTCCACAGCATCACGCAGTTGCGTTTTGACCAAGGGGTACTTATTGCTTCTACCATTCGCAAACCAAGCGAGGTAGAAGAGGCCAGCCTGTTGCCCCTACATGTTTTTAATGCTGTGATTGCAACGCCGAGCGGGCTGTGGGCCAACGCTTTTTCTGATCAAAATGATAATGCAGCCTTAATTCAAAAGGTGACAGATCTCAATACTGCGGCGGCTGGTGTGATTACTCAAAACAAAGCGGTGTTTCAATCATTAGAAACTGGGGCCGTGCCAACCCATGGAAATGATGAGACCAAAAGGCAGAAATTTAAACCGAACTGTAAGTTTGGCCGGGGAGCTGCCAGCACGTTTAATTTTTTTGCTGCGACGAATATAAACCAACCGTTAGATTAAATTTAAACCAAGTTTTGGGGTGAACCAAAACAAGAGGCCTTGGAGAGCCTTGTCAATTAAGCGTAAAGGATAAGAGTATGTATGTGATTAGAGTTTTGTTCGTTACGTTGGTAATGTTTTTGGTCGGCTGCACGGCTTTAACAAGTGAGATAGAAGATGGCGGGGTCGTTTATTTTCTACCGAAAAGCATTTTGAATATTTCAGTGACCGAATTTGCCCACTCAAATGGGCAGGTCTGGTATCAACTGGGAAGCTTTTATGAAAAATATAACGATGAAACGAAACAATTGGATGCTAAGAGGATCTCTCGTATTGAAAGTGAACTTGTTCCTGATACCCAACATCGTTATGTTTTAACCTATCAACCAAGCCGTCTAAGTGATGATCGGTTGTGCATTTCTCGCGATGTCAATGGATTGCTACGCGATGTGGAATTTGCCGCCGATGACCGAACACCGCAAATTGCTTTTAACGTGGCGCGTTTGTTAAAGGGAAGTCTTACTGAACAAAAAACCAGTGGCTTTAAGCCAGAAGATAAACCACCTTTAAAATTGCGCACTTACTCATCGCGAATAGATCCGTTTAGTTGGCAAGATATTGAAGCTTTTAATGGCCAACTGAGCCGTATTTTTGGCCGTAATCTTCGTCTTGATTTTTCTGGTATGCAGGAACAATTGAAAAAACGAATGGCTTATATCCCGCAAGGGTGCAGTTTTAAAGATGGCAACTGTTCCCCAGATGTGTGGCGCCCAAAATGTTCCCCTGAAAATATATGCTATCGCACCAAAGTGAATGTGCCCATTTATCTTTCTGAGAATGGGAAAACGGTTGATGTTGATTATGCTGAAGTTGTCAATTTGGTTGATATGGGCGCGATCAGTGTAAAGCGGGCTTTTCTTGTTCACACAATTACAAAATTGCGGTTTGATCAAGGAACGCTAGTGGGGGCCACCATTCGCAAACCAAGTGAAGTGGAAGAAGCAACACTTTTGCCGCTGCATGTTTTGAATGCGGCGTTGATCACCCCGAGTGGACTGTGGGCGAATGCGTTTACCGGGACAAATGATCAAAATGAAGACCTACTCGAAGCAATCAATAAGACAAGTGAAAAAATTGCTAAACTGAATAATAGTGCAAAATCTTTACAAGGTTCATTGTTGATTGATAGTAGCCCGGTTCAACAAGCCGAAACTTTCGAGCCAAATTGCCAGGGCAAACGAGGGTCCGGTAGTGTGTTTAATTTAATTACAAACTCTGCACTTGACCCTAATTTATTGAAATAAAACGTATGAGCATTTTCAAAAACATAAGGGTGGGGGCATCTCATCTAAAGCGATTTGGTGGTTACGGATTTTTGATTGCCTTGCTTGTTTGTGGCCAGCACCTTGCGGTTTATGGGCAAAGTACTAATGCCCCCCCTATATTGAGATTGGCTGGAACAGATGAGAACACTTATAAAGAGCTGTTAAAACTGAAAAAAGCAAAAGATAGTTTGCTCAAAAATTATGATGATGAGCGTAAACTTGATGAATATGATTTAATACGCTCACAGTTAAACAGTAACATGAAATTTTATGGTTCTGAATTCCCAATTCCCATTATTAAATATGCAAAAAAGATAAAACTTTTAAATGAGACAAAAATAAATATTTTTCAAAAATTAACAAGAAATGGCCCACGTAACATCAAAGAAAAAATTTTAGGTGCCGTTAGCAATGAAAATATAACAAATCGAGATGCAAAGCTGTTTTTGGATTATTTACGCATTATCGCAACACTACGTGCAGTTGAATTAGATAGATTAGTGCCATCTTCAAAGGGGCTCAAAGCTTATCGTTTTCCTTACCCTAGGACACCAGATTTTCCCCCTCTACAAAAATATATATCTTCACTTTATACTAATCAGTTTGGTGTTGAAAAAGAGCAAGATCCGTCTCTCTGGGTCGTAAATTTACCTTTGCATGAAATTGGGTGTAC
>CAXIBI010000164.1:0-4940 GCA_964022305.1 uncultured Hyphomicrobiales bacterium
TTTTGGCTAACTGCGTCACCAATCATGATTTTAGGCGGCGCGCAGGATATGACAGAGAGAGCAGTACCTAACCCCAGAGCTTGTAGCCGGCGCACAGCATTAGGGCTAAGCTGTAATCCAGCACCAACTTCACTAAATTTATCGGCTTGTTCAAAAACTTGGGTTGGGATGTTTCGCTTTGCAAGTTCAAGCGCTAACGTCAGCCCACCAATACCACCACCTATAATGAGAATGGGGGATGTCGCCATCTAAAAGCTCCAATAACAAAAACCAAGATGCATAAATTTAGAACTAAGCGCTTTCTTTTTCTTCGCTAACCAAGCAGTTTGCAGGCTTGGTTTCAGTTGGCTTCAACGCTGGATTGTATACATAACGTGTTGAGCAATAAGGACAAAGTATATCGTTATCTTGTCCCATATCCAGAAAAACATGAGGATGGTCAAAAGGTGATTTGGCGCCAATACATTTAAATTCTTTGACACCAACCTCAATTTTTTCCGCGCCGATATCATTTGTAAAGTGTGGTGTACCGATATGTCCCATTAAATTACCTCAAAGTTTTATTTCTAGCCTCAGCACTTATATGTGTAGCCAGAGTTATATTAGTTACAAAGACTGAATATCAATTTTTGAAATGACGCACTATATATACCAAATCAATAAGTGACTAAAGATAGCCTTCTTCAATAAAGAATGATAGAGGAAAGCACTTTAAATTAAGCTTTTAGCACCAGTTCTGCCAAATAAAATGGCAATATTCACAGCTAAATCAAGAGGACAAAATGGAACCTACAGGTTTTTTTCAATCAGAAGGCTTTAACCTGGCCTATTACCAACAGTCAGCCACTGAAAAAGAAGGGCAATCCAAGCGAAACCAAACAGTATTGTTGGTGCATGGATTTGCGTCTCATAGCCATATGAATTGGATAAACACCAGTTGGTTCGACACCTTAACAGACGCTGGTTATGACGTTGTCTCTTTCGACAATAGAGGCCATGGAGCAAGCGATAAACCTCATGATATGGAAAGCTACGGCTCTCACCTGATGGCAAGAGATGTAAAGGCCCTGCACGATCACCTTGGCTTGGATAAAGTCCATATTATGGGTTATTCAATGGGCGCGCGCATTTCAGCCTTTGTCACAATGCAATCACCAGAGATTTTAAGGTCTGTTACCTTTGCCGGCATGGGCTATAATATGGTGCGTGGTATTGGCAACCCCGAGCCAATTGCAAGAGCCTTAGAGGCTGAAAAAGCTTCAGATGTAAAAAATCCAGCTGCTAAAAACTTCCGGGATTTCGCCGAGCAAACCAAAAGCGATCTAAAAGCCTTAGCAGCTTGTATACGCTCAACAAGAGTACCGGTCACAGCTGAAACGCTAGCTGAAATTAAAGTGCCGGCCCTCGTCGCTGTTGGGACAACAGATGTCATCGCAGGCTCTGGTGAAGAATTAGCCGTGTTGATCCCAGGCGCGAAACATCACCCTATCCCAGACAGAGATCATATGCGTGCTGTAGGTGATCCAGTTTACAAAGAGGGTGTAGTAGAGTTTTTAAACTCTCTATAAAAGTATAAAAAAGTGAGCAGATTAATTAATCAAAGAATCTGCTCACATACCGTTCTAACTATTCCCCTGTAAATTCAGGTTTGCGGCGCTCAGCAAAGGCTTTGCGACCTTCTTGATAATCCTTGCTGTTAAAACAACGAGCCGTCAGCTCATCTTGAGCGGCAAAATCAACTTGTGCTTCATTTTGCGCTAATGCATCAATCGCAGATTTAACATTGTGCAAGGTAAGCGGAGCATTACCACCTATAGTGCTCGCCAACTCAATAACTGCATCTTCTAATTCATCCGGCTCATGAACAGAAGTTAGCAAACCTTTTTCCATGCAATCCGTTGCGCTAAAACGAGCACCAGTAAAGAGCAGCTCTTTAGCAACTGGCGGCGTAACAATTTTTAACAGCGGGCTTAACCAACGAACATCAAAACCAATGCCAAGTTTAGCTGGCGGCAATGAAAATTGAGCCTTAGTTGATGCAAGGCGCAGGTCAGTTGAAAGCGCAATTAAGAAGCCGCCTCCCAAACAAAAGCCATGCACCATCGAGATGGTTGGTGTAATACAGTCTTGAATTGTCTTAAAACAATCTGTGTTGAGTTTATTATACCTTTTCGCGGCATCACCTTCGCGAACACGGTCAAATTCTGAAATATCAGCGCCAGCTGAAAAGGCCTTTTCCCCAACCCCTCTAAATATTATCGCGCGGATATCCTTATTTTGATCAAGCTCTTTGATGATATTAGGTAATGAGGCCCACATGTCTTCATTGAGAGAATTGAGCTTATCGGGGGAATTAATCAACACCCAACCAAGTGGGCCATCAATTTGTACATTTATTTTAGGGACGTTCGTATCTGTTGTTGTCATGTTCTGGACTTTTATTTGTTAAAATGGAGCATCTAAAATCATTAAGTTCATGGATGGATGAAAAACAAGCCACTTGCAAGAGGAACCTAAAAAAAACTCTAACAATGAGGTTAGTTCATTGTTATTCAATAATAAAATGAAAGTGCAAGCAACTTTCTAAGGGAAGGAGTTTGCTAGATGCACTCTGTTATGATTGTTGGACAAGAAAATAGTGAAAAATCTCCAATAAATTCAAAGGTTAACAAAGGGTAAACTTCTTGTTGTTTGCTGATAATATTTAACAAATTAGGAAGATTCACTAATGCTCACGAATCAGTTATTTATGTGAGCATGTAATGGGGGTAAGTTCCGTCTTATGGTATTGTTAAAATTGTTTTTTTTAATTTAATCGTACCGATAATGATGGGGCTATTTTCACTTAAGTTTATTCTTTTCCGTGGCGGTAAAAGTAATCAAACTTCAGTGAGACATCTTTAAATTCATCTCAATCCTGAGGTCCAATCGTCTTTATTCACGGTCGTTGTTCGTTTGTAAGTTTAACCAGTCTCCAGTCCTCGATCTTTTCCTGTACGCGTATATTCTATTCAGTTTGCTGACAGTCTCTTTAAAAGTTTAAGAGAGGTCTTTGGCAAGTTTTGTTTGACAGGCTTCATTTATTTAAAAGCCCAAACAAGCTGAAAGAGTGAGATATAGACGACAGATCAAAATTTATTCAGGCCGAGAAAAAGATGCACGCTCCCAGAAAGTGAAACATTACCGGTAATGTTTATCCGGTAAATATTTAAGGAGGTCGTCCATGAGACATATTCTTGGACTTTTAGGGCTTGTTGCCGCGTCGGCATTAGTAGTGGTATCTGCCGCTATGAACTGGCGTTTCGGTTTCAGTCTTGGCAATACTGAATTTGATGGTCACGTATATGGTATGGCAAGCGTTGCCGCCGATTGCTTGAAGGCAATTGTACCATTTCTCATAATTTATGCCCTCAAAACCAAAAAATGGGCTCAGGCTCTAGCTGGTATTGCGCTTGGCATAATCTGCACCGGCTATTCATTGACCTCCAGTCTTGGCTTTGCCGCTTTAAACCGTGCTGACAACACTGGCGCACGTTTAATTCAAGTGACAAACTACAATGACACACGTACAGAGCTAAAACGCTTGCAAGATAAATTGGCTTGGATGCCAAAACATCGTCCAGCCTCAGCTGTTGAAGCTGAACTGCAGCGCGCAAAAGCAAAGCAAGTGAAAATGAAAGGGCGTAAACGCCAAACAGTTGATGCAGCAACAAAAGGATGTAGCTTAACCAACTGGGTTGCTCGTAAATATTGCTCTAATATTTTTGATCTGAAGAAAGAACTAGCGATCTCTGAAGAAGCCGCCAAAATCGATGCGCGCTTAAGAGAGCTGCGCAGCAAAGTATCTGAAGCTGGCTCAATTGCAGCTGCTGGCAAAACTGATCCGCAAGCTGATTTCTTAGCAAGCCTTTTTGGCTTCAAACTAGAGTCAATTCAAACAGCACTCATACTATTAGTATCATTGCTTGTTGAAGCTGGCTCAGCTTTAGGTTTGTTTGTTGTCTTTAGTATGTGGCGCATTGACGAAAGCCAAATGGCACGCCCTGCAAAACCAGAACTAGAAGACAAAATTCGCGAAGAATTAAAAGAAATTGCACCAGCTGGCCTAACGGTCGCCCTACCAGGCACCCCGCAAGCTCAACAACAGCTTGCAGCCGCAAATGCAAATGAAACAAAAATACAAACAGAAGAAGAAGTTTTAACAAATGATAATGACAACAATACAGAAGACAAAAACTACACATCTAACAATGAAACAATGGATGCTGAAGAGCAAAGAGATCCAGTAAAATTACCAAAAAATGAAATGGACCGTTATTACGAAGAAAGAATAGAAAGAGCCGATGGACAAACAACCCCAGCTTCAAACCTTTACGATGATTACTGTGAGTGGTGTGAAGAACAAGGCTCCAGTCCAATGTCACAAATTCCATTTGGTAAACAACTCAGCAAAATGGACATTAAGAAAGCAAAAATAGCCGGTAGAATTCGCTACAAAGGCATAAAGTTAAAATACAAAAAGGCCAAGGAAGCCCACAAGAAAGCAGGTGCTGTCCGAGTGGCGTAAAGCATGTCACCTAAAAGTGGATACCGGTTTTAGGAAAAATGACATGCTAAAAAAAGAGGTGCTATTATTAGCACCTAAAATAGAAAATTTAGATATTAGAAAACGGCTCTCATATGAGGGCCGTTTTTTTATGTCTAAAATCTATAAAGTGGAAACGATAATGAACCGATATAACCTTAATTGCGACAAATAAAGTGAGCATCAAAAAAATATTACTTTTAAATTGCAAGTTAGGGCTAGATAGAAATGAGACGATCATATAAATTTAAATCGTGTGATTGATTTTTTTAATTTTACACATGCAAACAAAAGCCATTACAAAATAAATCTATTATTTGAATCATCTTTGTTTACCAGATAATAATAATTACCT
>CAXIBI010000165.1:0-4720 GCA_964022305.1 uncultured Hyphomicrobiales bacterium
GCAAACCCGAGTAAATGGGTTTTTATTTCGAAAAACCCCTTTAGAATTCACCAAAAACCAGCTATCTGATTAAGAAGAAATGATCTCCCTATTTCTCTTGTCTCTAATTAAGAGAAATTTATTATTGAACTGGTTCAAAACTCAATGAAATTAAGCCACTTACAAGAGCTTGAAGCGGAAAGTATCTATATCATCCGCGAAGTCGCAGCCTCGTTTGAAAAGCCTGTTATGCTTTATTCAATCGGTAAAGATAGCGCTGTATTACTGCATCTTGCCTTAAAAGCGTTTTATCCTTCAAAGCCTCCATTTCCAATCCTTCACGTGGATACCACCTGGAAGTTTCGCGAGATGATTGAATTTCGCGATAAAATGGCGAAAGACATGGGACTAGAGATGCTGGTTCATATTAATGAAGACGGCGTCAAGCAAGGCATCGGTCCCTTTAGCCATGGCTCAGCCGTGCATACAGATGTCATGAAAACAGAAAGTTTAAAACAAGCTCTAGATAAATATGGCTTTGACGCAGCCTTTGGTGGCGCGCGCCGTGATGAAGAAAAATCAAGAGCGAAAGAACGCGTCTTTTCTTTCCGCACCAAAACTCATCGCTGGGATCCTAAAAACCAACGCCCAGAACTTTGGCACAACTATAACAGCCGCGTTCATCCAGGCGAAAGCATCCGTGCCTTTCCTCTCTCAAATTGGACGGAATTAGATGTTTGGAATTACATTGAGCAGGAAAATATCCCCTTAGTGCCATTATATTTTGCCAAAGAACGGCCGATCGTGATGCGCGATGGTGTGATGGTCATGGTCGATGATGATCGTATGCCGTTAGAGCCAGGCGAAACACCAGAAATGAAAAAGGTTCGTTTCCGCACACTTGGCTGTTATCCCTTAACCGGTGCGGTCTCATCAGATGCAGAGACAGTATCAGACATCATTGAAGAACTAACTGTCTCTCGTGTTTCAGAGCGTCAAGGCCGTGTGATTGATCATGATGAAGCAGGTTCAATGGAAAAGAAAAAACAGGAAGGTTATTTCTAAAATGACTGAACTGACAAAAGAAAAGCATCAAGATCAAGATCAAGAACAAAGTGCAGCCGAGTTTGGACAAGTAATGGAAGAGAATAATACAGGGCAAAAAAGCTTACTGCGTTTTTTAACCTGCGGCAGTGTGGATGATGGTAAGTCAACCCTCATCGGGCGCTTACTTTATGATAGCAAGCTGGTGGCTGAAGATCAGCTGCAAAGCCTGCAAAAAGACAGTAAAGCCCACGGCACACAGGCCGGTGAGCTTGACTTGGCATTGCTCGTCGATGGTCTGCAAGCTGAGCGCGAGCAAGGCATCACCATTGATGTTGCTTACAGATATTTCTCAACTTTAAAACGCAAATTCATCGTTGCTGATACACCAGGTCATGAGCAATATACCCGCAACATGGCAACCGGTGCTTCTACATGTGATATGGCCGTGATCTTAATCGATGCGCGCAAAGGCGTGATCACACAGACCAAACGTCATAGCTGCATCGTCTCTATGCTCGGCATTAAAAATGTTGTGCTTGCAGTGAATAAGATGGATCTAATCGACTATAGCGAAGAGCGTTATAATGAAATCGTTGCAGATTACATTGAGTTCGCTGAAAAATTAGAATTAGATGAAATATACCCCGTTCCAATCTCGGCTCTCACAGGTGAGAACGTCACCACTGGCAGTGACAGCCTAAGTTGGTATGAAGGGCCTAACTTGCTCTCTTTCCTAGAGAATTTCGATGTTCCTGATAAGCGCTTGTCACAAGCGATGCGTTACCCAGTGCAATGGGTGAACAGACCAGATCTAAATTTCAGAGGTTTCTCTGGCACACTGGTCAGCGGTCAAGTTCAAGTAGGTGATGAAATCGTTGTCTTGCCATCTGGCAAAGAATCAACAATTGAGCGCATCGTTACTTTTGATGGTGATTTAGAAGAAGCCAACCCAGGCCAATCCGTCACCTTAACCTTAAATGATGAGATCGATATCTCAAGAGGCGATATCATTGCTCACAAAGATAATCGCCCTTGCATCGCCCAGCAAATTGAAGCTTCGCTCATCTGGCTTGGTGAAGAACCGCTGCAAGTTGGCAGAGCGTATCAGTTAAAAGCAGGCCACCAAACGGTGATCGCAACTGTCTCGCGCATTGATCATAAGCTTGACGTAAACACCTTAGAAGAAATTGAGGATAAGCAACTCTCAACCAATGATGTAGGTGTTTGTGAACTTAACTTAAGTAAACCGATCGTCTTTGACCCTTACACAAACAATCTAGAAACAGGAAACTTCATACTCATTGATCGTTTGAGTAATGCAACTATCTCGGCCGGTTTGATCAAAGGGGCAGATAGACGAGCAGACAATGTCCACTGGCAACATATGGCGGTAGATAAAGAAGCACGCGCCTTAGCCAAAGGCCAAAAGCCATGCTGTTTATGGTTCACCGGATTGTCAGGCTCAGGTAAATCAACCATTGCCAACCGCTTAGAAAATAAACTGCATCTAAACGCTCATCATACTTATTTGTTGGACGGTGATAATGTGCGTCATGGCTTGAACCGTGATCTTGGCTTCTCTGACGAAGACAGAACAGAAAATATCCGCCGCGTGGCAGAGGCCGCCAAATTAATGGTCGATGCTGGACTTATCGTGATGGTGTCTTTCATCTCGCCCTTTAAAGCGGATCGCCGTTTAGCACGCTCACTCTTTGATGATGGTGAATTTATCGAAATTCATGTCGATACACCATTAGAGGTTTGCGAAGATAGAGACATTAAAGGTCTCTATAAAAAAGCAAGAGCAGGTGAGATTAAGCAATTTACCGGAATTGATTCTCCCTATGAAGTGCCGGAAAATGCTGAAATTGTTTTAGCAGGTGCTGAAACAGCTCCTGAAGAACTGGCTGATGAGGTGATGAACATCCTTCGCAGAGAAAATATTATCTAATCTTTCAAGAGATTTTAGGTGTCTTTAGACCTTAGTCTTAAAACAGCCCTGGCTTTAGAGTGTGAATTTGTAAAATTTTTCACATTTTAACGTCAGGGTTTTGTTTTGCTTGTCTAGGCACCATTCTTTGATACACTGCCCCAGAAAATAAAAAAGCACCTTAAAAACGCCTGACTTTCATAAGATTTATTAATGAAAGCTCAAGGCTTAAATGAGAGTGTTTGATAATAATACTCAGCTAAAATTAGCTAACTTAAAGGGTCAATCTCAGTAAATCTAAATGATTTTGGATTTGCAGCAAATTAAAGAGAAAGTGAATAGAAAATGCCGGGCGACACTGAGCGCAAAACCGGTGAGGAGGGGACTAAATGCAACACAAACAGCCACAAAACTGGGCAAGATGGGAACGCGCAAGAAGCGAATAATAAACAAGAGCAAACCACTTTTGAGACAAAGAGCAAGAATAAAGAAAGCTTAAAAGAGTTTGCGAGAGCTTCAATTAAAATAAATGAAGGATCGTCAGGTCAATCGCTAGAGCTGCCAGAATTTAATGAAAAACAGCAAGCAAAAAGCGTAGCTGATCCATCAGCGCAAAAACAGCACTCTTCCACCGATGGGCTTTGTCAAAAGAATGAGACAGAGACCAACGCAAAAAAAACTCAGCCAAATAAGAGCAAACCTAAAAAGGCTCCTATTTATGGCGCACTCGATCTCGGCACAAATAATTGCCGGCTCCTCTTGGCGCGCCCAAATCGGCAGGGCTTTCAAATCGTGGATGCTTTCTCTCGTATCATTCGCTTGGGCGAAGGGGTCAGTGAGACAAATATCTTATCAAAAGATGCTATGGCGCGCACTATTGATGCTTTGCAGGTGTGCTCAGCAAAACTTGCCTTTCACAAAGTCAATCGAGCCCGTCTTGTTGCAACACAAGCCTGTAGGGCTGCAGGCAATAGTGACTATTTTTTAAATGAAGTTGCCGATAAAACCGGATTAAAACTTGAAATTATCTGCCAGGAAACTGAAGCAAAACTTGCCGTATCAGGTTGTGTTCCCTTAATTGATACAGAGTGTGATTACGCGTTGATTTTTGACATTGGCGGGGGCTCATCTGAGCTGATCTGGATCGATATTCAAAAACTACAAACAGGGCCAGATAATCATTTCATAAATGTTGAAGACGCCATTGTCTCTTGGATTTCATTGCCTGTTGGTGTTGTAACATTAGCAGAAAAATTTGGCGGTAAACATGTCGATAAAGACGTGTTTGAAAAGATGATTGCTTATGTGAAAATCCTGCTTGAAGGTTTCGCTAGTCACATTAAAGAAACAACCAATATAACCAAATCAAACATCCATTATTTAGGTACATCAGGCACTGTCACGACACTTGCAGGTGTTCATTTGTGCCTTGAATCCTATGATCGACAAAAAATCGATGGCATATGGATGCACACCAATGAAGTGACAAATGTCTCGAAAAAATTGATGGATCTGAGTTTTGAGGAGCGTTCAGCCATCCCGTCAATTGGCCGTGAGCGAGCAGATTTAGTGATGGGTGGTTGTGCAATTTTAGAGGCGATGTTAGAAACATGGCCAACAGATCAATTGCGTGTTGCAGACAGAGGATTAAGAGAAGGCATTCTAGCCAAGCTAATGGCTGAAGACGGGTTTATAAAACCTGGCCAATCTTGGACAAGCCAACCTAAAAAGTCGGTACAAAGAAGAGGCCGGGCAAAAAATTCA
>CAXIBI010000166.1:0-4664 GCA_964022305.1 uncultured Hyphomicrobiales bacterium
CAGATGAGTGATGTATCAGTGACTGAGAGATCGTCTTTTCCATCCCACACTTCGGTTACGCGGCGGCAACCTTCTGCCATGCTTTCTTCTGTGCGGAACACAGCCACATCTTCTTGCATCGCTTTTTGCATGGTCAAGCGCATTTCAGCCGTTGATGTGCTGCCTTTGGCATGACGCGCTTTATCAAAGCGGCCAAGGATTTTATCGATTTGTTTTTTACTTGCCTTTGGCCCTGCTTCTTCGCTTTCCACGATTTGTCCAGCACGGATACCGGCTGCGCGGCCGAATACGACAAGATCAATCAATGAGTTAGAGCCCAAACGGTTGGCACCATGCACTGACACACACGCCGCTTCACCCACAGCCATAAGACCAGGTACAACGGCATCTGGGTCGTCACCTTTTTTGGTGAGCACTTCACCCCAATAGTTACATGGGATACCGCCCATATTGTAGTGTACTGTTGGCAATACTGGGATTGGTTCTTTGGTGACATCAACGCCAGCGAAAATTTTCGCGCTTTCTGAAATACCTGGGAGACGTTGGCCAAGCACGGCTGGGTCAAGGTGATCCAGATGCAAGAAAATATGATCGTTTTCTTTACCAACACCGCGACCTTCTCTGATTTCCATGGTCATGGAGCGAGATACAACATCGCGGCTAGCAAGATCTTTGGCGGTTGGGGCATAACGCTCCATGAAGCGCTCGCCTTCTGAGTTCACCAGATAACCACCTTCACCACGGGCGCCTTCTGTGATTAGACAACCAGCGCCATAAATGCCTGTTGGGTGGAACTGAACGAATTCCATATCTTGCAGCGGTAGCCCCGCGCGCGCCACCATGCCATTACCATCACCTGTACAGGTGTGAGCTGATGTACATGAGAAGTATGAACGGCCATAGCCACCTGTTGCCAAGATTACCAGCTTGGCGTTGAAGATGTGCATTGTGCCATCATCAAGGTTCCAAGCCACCAAGCCTTCACATTTGCCATCATCGCTCATGATGAGGTCTAGGCCGAAATATTCAATGAAGAACTCAGCGTCATTTCTCAAGGACTGACCATAGAGCGTGTGCAAGATCGCGTGGCCGGTTCTGTCTGCGGCTGCGCATGTGCGCTGCACAGGAGGGCCATCACCGAAGTTTTGCATGTGGCCACCAAAGGGGCGCTGATAAATGGTGCCTTCTTCAGTACGTGAGAACGGCACACCGAAATGGTCAAGTTCATAAACAGCTTCTGGTGCTTCACGGCAGAGATATTCGATCGCGTCTTGGTCACCAAGCCAGTCAGAGCCTTTGACGGTGTCAAACATATGCCATTGCCAGCTATCTGGCCCCATATTGCTCAAAGACGCTGCGATACCACCTTGAGCGGCCACTGTGTGTGAGCGGGTTGGGAACACTTTTGTGACGCACGCTGTTTTTAGCCCCGCTTGGGCAGCACCTAATGTTGCGCGCAAGCCCGAGCCACCAGCTCCAAGGACGACAACATCGTAATTATGTTCAATGGTTTTGTAGCCAAAACCGTTCGTTTCGCTTGTTGTTGTCATGAGGTTTAAGCTCCGAAACTAAGTTTTAATAAGGAATAGACACCGGCTAACGCAACGAAAGCGGTGAAAAATGTATTGAGAATGAGGAGGCCAATTTTGCTGCCTTCATTGTGGACGTAATCTTCGATCACGACCTGCATACCGAGGCGCATGTGATATGTAGCAGAGATAATAAAAGACGCAGCCAGAACCAGATGAAGAGGGTTTTGAAAGAAGGCTTTAACGCCTGCTAAATCCTGCCCCACGAGGTGAAATGCCGCATAGACTAAAAAGAGTGAAAGAAATAAGTTAGCCAGACCGGTAACCCGTTGGCGCCAAAAATGCTCTGAACCCTCATTTGCGGTCCCGAGGCCCTTCACATTTGAAAGTGGTGTCCTGTACGACATTTTCAATTTTCTCCGGCTCGGCATAATGTTCTCTCTTTTACTTCGAACTTATGCACTCAATTTTCTTGTAAATATTTACCGCTAAACGTTTTGATATACTTCTAAACAGGCTGAAACTGCTCTTTTGCCGTGCAGACTAGCTACAGAGCATAAACCAAATTGCGCCTGTGATTAGGATTGGAACGATCAGCCCAATTCTTGCCATGGTTTCAACTGTTGCTAATTCAAAGCCTTTGGTAAAATCCCAAATGAAGTGGCGAATACCGCCCAACATATGATGGAAAAGCCCCCACGTGGCTAGCAATAGAACGAGCTTGCCAAGCAAGGTATCTAGTAAACCATTGACGTAGTTGAAATATTCTGGGCCACTTGCTGCTGCCATCAGCCACCAAGTGAAAATCAAAATTCCGAAATAGAGACCAATGCCCGTCAGGCGATGCATAATTGACATCATCATGGTCAACATTGGAGAGTAAATTTGTATATGCGGCGATAGGGGCCGCGCAGCTTTGAGCTTATTTTGGCTCATAGATCCCTCACAATACTATCTGATTAGCTCAAAACTTACTCACGCACACATTCATTTACGCGAATGTGAGAAAAGCAGAACCAGATAAGCAGCAATTCATTTTTTTAATTAGATGGTTTGTTTTTTGTATCTTAAGATGTAACAAAGTCTTTGACTAAAGGTCAATACCAAACTCGGACCGTTTTAACATTGCTTATTTTTTACGCAGGTGAAGTTTATGCCATTGATTTTAAAGCACTTAATCTTTCTCTTCTCTCTCAGCTTCCTGCTTTTGTATGAGAGCTCTTCTGTTTTCGCTGAAGAGAAAGACAGTTTGCCTCCCCCTCAATCTTGGACGGCATTTCAAGAATCTGATTATGGAGCGACACTTTATTATCCCTCGAATTGGTTTTCTAAAGCAGAGAAAAAGGGTGAGTTTTTCACTTTTGCGTCTCTTCATGATAAGGCCATCCTTACTTTCAGGACTTATTTGGACCCTCTTAGAACGGGAGCTGAAGAGACAGCGAAGAAATTAAAGTCAAGTCTTGGAGGCCACCGTCTTATTTCATTAAAACAAGACGCAATGTGGTATGAAGCTGAGCTTAATGGTGATGAATATGTGCTGCCAGGTGAAGAGACCAAACCGGTTCTGAAGACCTTTATTCGCACTGTTTACAGTTGTAAGGAGCGGATTGTTAGTCAGATTAGCCTCACTTACCCGACAGTCTCAGCTGAGCATTATGAAGCTATCATCAAAAAGATGGTGCAACGCTTTCAGCAAGGTGTAGGTGCGAAAACACCTGTGCGAGAATGTAGCTGAAAAAAGTTCTTAAAAGTCCCTCGCTTCGCTTTAAGTACTTTTAAGAAGATCAATAGAATGTCACCCCACCTTAGGGCAGCCTAGCGGCGGGGCGACGTTTTTTTACGTTTTATCAATCACTACCTTCGCCAGTGAATTCTGCCATAACTTCAGCGCCGGTTAATTTTGGATGATTGCCGGCGAACTCGAAACCTTCAGGTTTTTCATCAATGAAAATTTCTTCAGTGAGTGACATCCCCGCTGTTTCATCTAATAAACCGAGGGAGATATAGGTATTGCCTAGATGTGGGCCTTCAGCTGTTACTTTATAATAAAGATTTGTTCCGCAATTTTGGCAAAAGGCGCGCTCTGCCCATTCTGATGATTTGTAAGATTTGATATGTTCCTCACCTTTCAAGTCATCTAGTTTGGCTTGAAGGGCTAGATAAGGCCCGCTCCCCCAGCGGCGGCACATGTTACAATGACAGGCTGAAAAATTCTCATCTTTCAACTCGGCAGAGAATGAAATGTTCCCGCAAAGGCATCTTCCTTTTTGTTTTGTCATCACTAGTACCTCTTTCAAATTTCCAATCTTATCTCTTTATTGATTATTCCTTTTTTTATTTAAAGGCAATTCAACTTATTTTGCATTCCCTTGATACAAATCAATACATGAAGAACGTTTTCAGCTGATCCTGGAAATTGAATTGTTTTCATGAGGTTATTTCCAGATGGTTGATATTGATAAGTTTAAAACTAAACTTCACCGCCGCCGCAAAGAACTTGCTTTGAAGATTGACGATATTGAAGATCAACTTGATGATCCAAAAGACCCTGACTTTGAAGAAAGTGCTGTCGAGCGAGAAGGGGATGAAGTTATGGAAATTCAAGCTCATACAGCCCTTAATGAAATTAGAGCAATTGACGCCGCGTTAGAGCGGATGGATATTGGTGAGTATGGCATTTGTCTTTCTTGTCATAATGAAATTTCTGAAGAGCGTTTGATGGCCATTCCACATGCCGCCCTTTGCCGCGAATGCATGAGTGGTTAGGCAGCCTCTAAAGATTGCAACTGCTTTTTGGGGAAATAAAATGGACCCATATAAAGAAGCGAAAAAACGTGTTGAAGCGAAGATCGGGTTTTTCATACATCTGATTATTTTCGTATTTGTGAACAGTATATTGGCTGTGGTTGATATCGCCGTCTCCCCAGAAAATCTCTGGTTCTTCTGGCCTCTTGGCGGATGGGGGATTGGTTTACTTGTGCATGGTATTACTGTTTTTCATCATCCTAACCCTCAAAAGGCTCATAGCTCTTTTAAAGAGCGTATGATTGAAAAAGAATTGGAAGCTATCAAACGTTTAAATCAATCCACAGCTCCCTCAAATAAAACTGACTAATCTTAAATTAGTGCTTCTTC
>CAXIBI010000167.1:0-4469 GCA_964022305.1 uncultured Hyphomicrobiales bacterium
CCAAAATTGCAACGAGGGCGCATTCAGGAATATCAAGTCCCTCACGCAGCAAGTTAATGCCAATAAGAACATCAAAAGCCCCAAGCCGTAGGTCACGAATAATCTCAATCCGCTCTAATGTATCAATATCAGAGTGCATATACCTCACCCGCAAACCCTGATCATGCGCATATTCGGTAAGGTCTTCAGCCATACGTTTGGTTAAGGTTGTCACAAGCGAGCGGTAGCCTTTAGCAGCTACAGCTCGGCATTCATCAATCAAGTCATCCACTTGGCTTTCAGCGGGGCGAATAATGATGTCAGGATCGGTTAATCCAGTAGGGCGAATAACTTGTTCAGCAAAAACACCATCAGTTTGCTCTAATTCCCAATCACCAGGCGTGGCTGAGACAAAAGTCGTTGGCGGGCGCATAGCGTCCCATTCCGCAAATCGCATCGGCCGGTTATCAAGGCAAGATGGCAAACGGAACCCAAAATCAGCCAGTGTGCGTTTACGCTTAAAGTCACCTCTGAACATTGCATGCAATTGCCCAACCGTCACGTGACTTTCATCAACGAACACAAGCGCATCATCAGGTAGATATTCAAATAAAGTTGGCGGTGGGTCACCAGGGTTACGCCCGGTTAAATAACGTGAATAATTCTCAATCCCGGCGCAAGAGCCTGTTGCTCCCATCATCTCAAGATCAAAAGAAACCCGCTGCTCAAGCCGTTGCGCTTCAAGCAGCTTGTTGACTTTTTTAAGTTCAGCTAACCGTTCTTGCAATTCTTGTTTTATGCCGATCATCGCCTGATCAAGTGTTGGTTTCGGTGTGACATAGTGTGAGTTTGCATAAAGCTTAACTTGTTCAAAATTATTGGTTTTTTGCCCCGTTAATGGGTCAAATTCCGTCAAGGCTTCAATCTCATCGCCAAAAAGAGAAACTCGCCAGGCCCGATCTTCAAGGTGAGCCGGCCAAATCTCAATCGTGTCACCGCGTACTCGAAACGTACCGCGCCCAAAGGCTTGATCATTGCGCTTATAATGCAGAGCCACAATATCAGCAATCAGTTGCTTATGTTCAATGCGTTCATTTAACGAAAGTGGCAACGTCATAGCTGTATAAGTCTCAACCGAGCCAATACCATAAATGCAAGAAACGGAAGCAACGATAATCACATCATCCCGCTCAAGTAACGCGCGGGTGGCTGCATGGCGCATGCGGTCAATCTGCTCATTAACACTGGCTTCTTTTTCAATAAATGTATCTGTGCGCGGGACATACGCCTCAGGTTGGTAATAATCATAATAGGAGACAAAATACTCAACCGCATTATTGGGAAAAAAGCTTTTAAACTCACCATAAAGCTGAGCAGCCAAGATCTTATTCGGCGCTAAAATGAGGGCAGGGCGCTGGGTCTGCTCAATCACGTTCGCAATGGAAAAGGTCTTACCTGTACCTGTTGCCCCAAGTAGCACTTGGTTTTGCTCGCCTTCACTTAATCCTTCAACAAGGGTTGCTATCGCCGTTGGTTGATCACCCTTTGCTGTGAATTCGGAATGAATTTTAAAAGGAACCCCACCCTCTGATTTTAGGGGGCGCTCTGGCCTGTGTGGCACATATGGAGCCAACTGATCTTCATGACAAAGTGGGTGACTATCAAGGAGTGGCTGAGAAATCGTTGTCATATCTTTAAGTGGTAATCGTTATCTGTTTGATGAGTGTCTTTAAAGACTATGGTATGAGATACGCCCTGAAACAAGAGGGGAACGTAAAATTAATAATTCTTTGGCTGGCATTCGCAAGGAAATCATCTAAAATTGGCAAAACTAAAAAGTGCAATTGGGGCGTGGGTATGAGAGAAGGGCCAACACTATGCTGATTTTTTTTAAAAATATTTCAAAAATATCAAACCTTTCTCTTTGTTTGTTCGCACTAATAATGGGGACATTTTCGTTAATAGAAGAGGTCAGCGCTGCCAATCCTTCGTTTAATTGCGGTGGCCGTCTCACAGTGAATGAAAGGCTAATCTGCTCTAGAAATGACCTTTCACGATTAGATAGAGAAATGGTAGAGGTATTTAACGAGCTCACCTCGCTCTTAAATCGCGGTGCTGCTGATTTAGTCAGAAAAGATCAGTCTCGCTGGCTCAGACAGCGCCAAAAATGCAAAAGAAATGTCGCTTGCACTAGGAATTTATATTTGCTTCGCTTAGATGAACTGGCAGACAGCTTAAGCGAACAACGCAGCTTTAGAGAAGAACCTGAGCAACAACCTCGTCAAGGTGAAATCAATTGCGCTCAAAAAGGTCAATTCCATTTCCAAGGTGGCTGTGTCAATGAATGCCCACCAGACTGGGTAGCAGAACCACGCGGTAAGTTCTGCCGCAAAATGACAGATGAAGAACGAGATGGCGGCCTGTGCAGCCCAGGCTTTACGAATGTGCGTGGTAAATGCATTCACAATTCTAAATTGCAAAATAAAAAAACAAATACATCAAAACATAGAGGCCCTATACCAAATGGTATTTACGGTATCTATATTCTAGCTCATGGTGATAGTTTAAGGGTCGATCACACAGCAGACAAACTCCTCTACACCCAAAATAAATCAGGTGATCCAAACAGAGATCCCAAACAACCCTTTCGCTTAACATACCACAATGGATCTTACATCATCACGGATATTAAAAGTGGTCTAAGGTTGCACGCAGATGGCAATGGAGATTGGAAAGTATCACTGCGCTATCAGCCAAAAGATGCCTTTACAAAATTCATGATCACACCAGCCAATGAAGGATGTTATTTCATCCAAACGGAAGCCTCAGCCAACTATTGGATTTGGGAACCTAATTCTCAGGTTATAGAGGTGCGTCCACAAAACACAGGTGAAGAAAGCATGTTCTGTTTCATGAAGCAGTAAGCTTAGAGGACAGGGAATTAAACACTTCGACCATGTGTCTTCAAAAGATCCTTTGCCTCGGACCAATCTGGCAGCTGAGAAGCTTCATAGCCATAAACACGCCCAGTGCCAATCTTATCAAATACCTTCATAGCTTCCCTGTGTTCGGTGCTTTTTAAAAACTCAACCATGGCAGCACGGTCATCCCACAAGCTCATGGTGCTATGGTCATAAAAACCAAAAGCTGTCGTTTTGACATCCAAGCAAGAGTTAGAATTTTTAGCAGCTCGAAATGATTTGTAAGCATGGGGAGCAAAATGGCGAAACGCGAAAATCGATCTCACATGTATGAGAGTTAGAGAAACATAAGCCAAACTAAATACCTTTTTTAATGATTGATTATGCTGGTGGCTCGAAGCTCAAGAGCCGATGAAAGAGAGTAACTTCATCCTCGCTAAATTTAGTTAATAAAGATTCGTCCAGCTTAGCAAAATGCTGCCGTGCACAAGACATCATCCGCTCCCCCTCTCTGGTGAAAAGGATGACACGTTGATTTCCAAGATTTGTGTCAGTAGTGGTCTTTAACCATCCCAGTGCTTCAAGTTCTTTAATTTTTTTGTGAATTGCTTGCCGAGAAATTCTCATGCCTCTCGCTAATTCAGCCGCATGGTTAGGGCCACAATCGAGAGCGCCAAGAAATGTCAAGTGACTAGCAGAGAGGTCCGTAAATCCTTGATCAATCAATTGTTTAAGCAACCAGTTAATCATCCGTTTTTGAAACTCATCCATTGCCATTGTCAAGGAGAGAGAATGGCTATTCGGTAGCTCAAATTGAGCTGAAGGTGATTTCTTTACGTCAGTTGTTAACTTGGTTGACAAGTTGAGGTACTCCTGTTAGTTGTCAATTATGTTTACAAGTTAAAATGCATCATGTTCGAAAGAGGTTGATAAATGTTAAAGGCTGTCCTCACTTTAAATGCACTCTCTTGTGCCATATTCGGTGCTATATTCTGCCTCAAAACAGAAGGAGTTGTAAATTTCATTGGTAACCCACCTCACTTTTTTATTCAAATCTTAGGGGTAGGGCTTATAATAAATGCGATCCTTCTTTTGTTCACAGCAGTACAAGCCAAGCCAAAAAGAAGGGATGTCATTTACTTTTCCCTAGGTGATGCCGCATGGGTAGTATTCACAGGAGTACTAATCATCGGAGGTATTTGGATTAATAATAGTGAGGCGATATATTGGAGTTTAGCTGTTGCCAGCTTTGTGGGTGTATGCGGAGGATTTCAATGGCTCTTGGCACCAAAAGTGAAACAACAAATTAAATGACTAAAAATAAACCCAGCTGTAGAGCAGCTGGGTTTTGTAATTTACATCTATATCAATCCGAGCGAACAAGGACATAATCCCCAGGCGCATTGGCAAGTTTTTTACTCTGCTTAGGTTGGCGTGCAGGAACACGAGTTCCACTTTTCTTTTTGATCCATTGTTCCCAATCAGTCCACCATGAACCTTCAAATCTTTCAGCCCCCTGGAACCATTCATCAGGAGTTTTAAAATTTTTCTGGGATTTATTGACCCAGT
>CAXIBI010000168.1:0-4348 GCA_964022305.1 uncultured Hyphomicrobiales bacterium
TGCCACCCAAGCCAACTTACTGGATATAGCCAATTGCCAACAAGCGGCTTGTCAGTTCTTATCTTTGATGCGTGGTGACACTCATTTGCGCGCACTTTTTGATATTGACTATTCACCAAGTGAAAGTTCTATCCAAGAGGCAACCCAACGCTCTGTTAAGTTGTTTATTAAAGGCTATGTTAATGAGGATGCTTTGGTGAATAATTCTGCCGTAAACTCATAAGCTCGCCTAAATCGACTACTTTATTCTTTCTAATCTTAGGCGATGGCGTTCATCAGTTAATAAATAGACCATCCCCAAAACCCCTCCGGTTGTTCCAAGGGCTGTGCCACCTGCTATTAAGAACATGATCATTAATTGATATTTAGTCGCCTCAATAGGGTCAACACCAGATATGATTTGACCAGTCATCATGCCGGGCAGAGAGATAATACCAGAAGCCGCCATAGCATTAATGATCGGCATCATACCGGTTTTTAAGGCCTTTTTTATATGCTCACTTAGGGCAAAGAACCTTGGTTCGCCTAGAGCCAACCTGTCTTCGACAAGGTTTTGATCTCTTTTAATTGATGTTGTTAAAGTTTCCATCCCTAAGCCAATACCGGTCATTGTATTCCCGATAATCATTCCCAATATAGGCAAGAAATATCTTGGAGAATACCAGGGGTCTGGTTGTAAGAGGGTCAGCATGGCAAAGAGTGTGCACGTAAAACCAACGATAAATAGGATGGTTGCTCCCAAACCATAGGCTTTGCCGCCCTTTAGCTGATGAGTTTGCCGGCTTAATATTTCTCTTCCTGCTAAGGCTATCATTATAAATGCTAGCCCAAAGGTCCACAGCGAACTGGTTTGCATGAAAATAAACTTCAAGACAAAACCGATGGCTAGAAGTTGCACCACCATTCGGGCTGTGTTGATGAGTAAGGTTCGCTCTAGACCAAGCCCAAGACAAAGTGATATGCCGCCATTAATGAGTATGAGTAATGAGGCTAAGCCTAAATCTATAAGTGATAAATTTATGTAATCCATTTTGTTTTCACTTTTAAAAATCTTTTTAGTTTACGGTCTAATTTCAATGCCCGCTTTGTCGAACATGATTTCTTTAGGCCCGAACCGTTCAACTTGTGCTGCGTTGTGGCTGGCAATTAAAAGTATCGTGCCCAATTCTTCGATCATAGTCTCTAGCTTTTGGGCAGCGTTTTCATCGAGCGCACTGGTTGGTTCATCAAGTAATAATACTTGCGGCTCATCTGCGATTGCGCGCAAAAATGCCAACCGTTGACGCTCACCAGTTGAAAGTTTTGTGACCTCACTATTGATCAACTCGGGTTTTAATCCAAGTTTGCTCATGGCGTCTCTTAACTCAAATTCTTTTGGGAAATGCTCTTCAACTGTTTCAAACCACCAGCTGCTATCTGCTGCGACAAAGCGAACTCTTTTACGCCATTCATGACCCTGTAAATCTCTTCTGTCCTGAGCATTGAGAAAGATGCTTCCCTTTGCCTCATCTAAATCAGCTATTGCGCGCATGAACCTGGTTTTACCAGAACCTGATGCTCCTCTGACAATCACTGATTGCCCAGCCTCTATGTCTATGGTTACAGGGCCAAAGATATGATTTTGTAAATTGATTATTTCTAACATTTAGTGATGGTCTTGCAATGAGTTTTAAGTTTTTGTGTATTCTGCCAGAAAGTGTAGGTTGGGCTCAGCTTTATTGTCAAAATATTCTCGTCTTAAGGTCGAGGTAAAACCAAAGGTTTCGATTTTGTCTAATTCAGCCGGTGACAAAGGTAAAGGAGGTGTATCAGGAATAGTGTCATCACGCCGGCCGCGGCAGATGATCAAGAGTTTCCCCTTTGGGGCAACTAATTTTGTTAGTGCTTCTATAGCTGCTAAGCGCTCAGCTCCATAAAGGGCCTGGATAGTGAATGTTTCACTGACGAGATCAAATTTACCTTCCCACTCCTTCGGCATATCGAGCAGATTTTGACACGTCCAATCTATTGATAGTTCAGGTGCTTGACTGGCTGCCCATTTCACAGCTGTTTCTGAAATGTCAAAAGCTGTCACTTGATAACCAGCCTCATAAAGTGCAATCGCATTGGCGCCTAAACCGCAGCCCACATCTAATGCTGTTTTAGGATGAGTGGATGAAGCCTGCCACTTTTGGGACCCTGGAAGTTGCAACCATTCAATCAGAGGAAAGCGAGCTTGGCCATGAGCCCAAAGATCGGTTCCTTGTTCACTCCCGTCCTCTTTTGCGTGCCCTCCCTCTTTTACACGACCGCCCCAGGGAATTAATTCCGGATCACCATCTGCTTCCTTATAAAGCTCTTCAAACCACTCTAATGGCCTATTTAATCCTTCATATTTTGAACGTAGGCGATCTGCTGTTTTGCGCGCCTTTTTGCGTTTTTCTTCATCCATGAATTAGGCCTTCTTTTCCCATCTCCCATTGGTGTTTTGCTGCCAGTAGGTGGCGTCTATCTCAGCTTCTTTTGCCGCTTTCCATTGTTCACGCGCTCTTTTTAAATGGGGTTCATTATTGCCATTGAATATGTAGACCAAACGTTCATAGCCTTGATGGGCTGTGACATCACCACTATCGATAAAGAACCGTATATGGGCCTTGTTTGAATTCTCTTCCCTGTTCGTGATTAAGATGGGAAGTTTTTCGAGAGATGTGTCACTTAAATTTTCATTGATTGTACTATGAGGCAAAAAGCTTTCTGGGTTGTAAGTCCAGAGCATGGTGTCGAGCTCTTCGAGTTTACTCTCATCACTTGTTTCTATGATGACACGCCAGTCTCGCTCTAAGCTTTTTGATAATAGATCTGGCAGAACGCGTTCAAGGGGCGCTTGTTCAAGATGATAAAATAATAACTCCATCTACTCGCTCCCCTATCTTTACACTTTAATCTTCTTTAGAATCGTAAGGGTTCTTCCCTTTGCGCATATGCAAGCGCACCGGCACGCCCCAAATATCGAAAGCTTCGCGCACACCATTGATTAAGTACCTCACATAGGAGGTTGGAAGCACTTCTGGCCGCGAGCAAAAACAAATAAAAGTGGGCGGCCTTGCATTGGCTTGTGTCATATAACGCAATCTCAACCGGCGGCCACTTACCGCTGGCGGTGTATGACGGTCAACTGCGTCTCTTAGGAAATGATTGAGAGCAGATGTCCCGATCCGTTTGTTCCAGGTTTCGTCCATTTCAAAAACCGCTTGCATCATTTTTTCAATGCCGCGGTTGTGCAGGGCTGACACGGGAATAACCGGCACACCTTTAATTTGTGGAAGCAAGCGCTCAACGCGCTCACGAATGTCTGATAAGAATTTTGAGTTGTCTTTTTTCAAGTCTATTTTATTTACAGCAATGATAAGAGCGCGGCCTTCTTCAGCCACCAAATCACAAATGGTGAGATCTTGCTTTTCAAGGGGACAGTCAGCATCTAACAGAAGGATTACAACTTCAGCAAATTTGATTGCGCGGACAGCATCTGAGACTGAAATCTTTTCAGGACGCTCTTTAATTCGGGCTTTTTTGCGCAGGCCTGCTGTATCAAATAAACGAACCTTTCGTTCACCCCACTTGTAATCAACTGAGATTGAATCTCGTGTCAATCCGGCTTCGGGCCCTGTGATCATGCGATCTTCGCCAAGCAAACGGTTCACTAGGGTTGATTTACCTGCGTTAGGCCGCCCTACGATCGCAACTTTTAAAGCCCGATCGCCCTCATCCTTCTCTTCTATGGTTGCATGCTCTGCCTGCCAGGCCTCATAACCTTCTGACAAGATGCTATAGAGCTCGCCGATGCCTTCACCGTGCTCAGCTGAGATTGGGACCGGATCCCCTAAACCTAACGCATAGCTATCATAATAACCTTCATCACCAGCGCGGCCTTCACATTTATTGACAATGAGATGCACAGGCTTATTCGTTTGGCGCGCTAACTCAGCAAAGACCTCGTCTGCTGGCGTGAGGCCTGCACGTGCGTCGATAAGAAAAAGTATGATATCCGCGTCAACGATTGCTGCATTGGTTTGGCGGCGCATGCGTCCTTCAATGCTGGCGTCATCGCCTTCCTCTAAACCAGCGGTATCAACTAATTTAGCTTTGATATCGCCAAATTCGATATCAGCTTCACGTCTATCTCTGGTCATGCCCGGGCGCGGATCTACTAAGGCCAGGCGCTTACCGGCTAGGCGATTAAAAAGGGTTGATTTCCCAACATTTGGGCGCCCCATAATTGCAACTGTGAAAGACATGAATTTCTTAAAACCTAAATTTGTATCTCTACTCTTTTGATCATTCTATTTATGAAAATGCAAGCGAGCTTTAA
>CAXIBI010000169.1:0-4323 GCA_964022305.1 uncultured Hyphomicrobiales bacterium
CTACTTTCCAGATCGCACCTGGTGTGCCACCAAGTTTGGTGCCAAATTGGCCATCCATAAATTCAGCGTCCGCTTGGTCTTGTTTCAAGCGCTCTTTGCGGCCATCGCCATCACTATCAGGGCCAACAATCTGCAGGCCATGCAAAACGGATGAAGTCACATATAGATTAGGCACTTTAGGCAGGCCTTCGCCTCTCTCACCATCATCATAAGATAAACCGAAAACTTGGCCGATTTTATCAGCTTTCACTTCAAAAGGCGCTGGTAAGTTCACTAACTGCCCTTGCGCTGGACCGCCCATATTCTGTGCCTTAAAAATACGAAGGCTCGCGCCATCAGGGTCAATAAAGGTCTCATCTAAGGGATCAAATCCAGGAGGGAGACCAGCTTCAGGGAATTTTAACCCTGAAAATCCAGTGATCGCGATGTCACCTTTATCGATAATTTGTTCTTGAGATTGAGCGACAGCAGGCGTCAATCCTGTCGCTAAAAGCGGAAAAACAAGCGCCATAGCCAGAGCTATGCGACTTGCGGACTGTTTTAAGCGATTGCTTGTTTGGGGTGGGCTCTCTTTAAAATGGTGGCCACCAGGTGGCATACGACAAGAAAAGAGGCCTAGATTGGTCATCTTCAAACGACCGACTTCACGAAAGGTGCTCATTATAATGCTCCATAGGTTTATCTAGGTTTCTGTGCCTCATTGGTCGCAGCCTAGGGAGTTTCGGTTCACAAAGATTTGAGTTTTTTATGGATTATGCCTTTTTTTATAAGTAATTTTAAGTAAATTCAGTTTTTGATGAACAACTGATGAACCAAATGTCTCATTGATACGACGTATAGTCAGGTAGAGTGGGTGATATGAACGAACGATATGGGAAAGATAGAGACGTTGATTTAATGGAGCGTCTTAAAAATGGCGATCAAAGCGCCATGCAGGTCCTGTACGCCCGTCATTATCAGCGAATTTACCGATTTATTTTACGTCAATTAAAAGATGAGACAATGGCTGAAGATATTGTAAATGAAGTGTTTTTAGATTGCTGGCGCTCTGCAGCCAAGTTTGAAGGGCGCTCGTCAGTCACCACATGGCTGACAGCAATTAGCTACAACAAGTCCATCTCTTATTTACGTAAAAGAAAAGAAGCTCAAATGGGCGACGGCCAGGCGGAAGCCATGGTCGACGACGCGGATAGTCCGCAAACCGAGCTAATGAAGGGCGATAAAGGTGATCAGATCCGTGATGCCATTTCTAAATTAAGCGAGAGCCACGCAGCCGTGATTGATCTCGCTTATTATCATGAAATGAGCATTAATGAGATAGCAGAAGTCCTTGATGTGCCCGCCAACACAATTAAAACCCGCCTGTTTCATGCACGTAAAAACTTGCACGAGATTTTATGCGAAGCCGGTGTGGATAGAGGATGGCCGTAAAATGACCAAAGCAAACGAAACATATACCCATGAGGATTTGGTAAGCTTGTTACCATTTTACCTCTCAGGCAAAATTGATAAAGCTGACAGAGACGCCGTGATCAACTGGCTGAACACTGATCCAGATGCTGCTTTCATTTTGGAAAAAGTTGAAGCTGAGCGCATGGCAACAATTACAGCCAATGAAACAATTGAAGCACCAGCCGATGGTCTCAAGCGTTTGATGGCTGATGTAGCTCAAACTAAGCAAGAAAAATCACTGAAAGGTCAAAGCTCAAATGTGATCTCATGGGTACGAGAGAAAATTGTAGCCCCGCTACAAGCAGCCCCTTCCGAGTTAGCATGGGCCGCATGTGCTGTCTTTATGGTGATCAGCTTGAGCCAGTCTGCACTTCTCTATCAAGGTACAGGTCAACAGCAATCAAGTGAATATAATTTAGCCAGTGGTGAGAAATACACGATCCTTTCTACAGCTGTCGTCAAATTTAATGAAACAGCACAAATGGAAAAAGTGGCTGAATATCTTGATGACACAGGCACAATCATCATTGATGGCCCAACTGCCAGCGGGCTCTTTATTCTCGGTTTTATCGAGCGTGATGATCTCCCTAAAATAGAGGATCGCTTAAAGCTATTTAAAGAAAATCAAAGTCTGATCTCTCAGTTCATCCCCAAAAAAGCCAACTAAGTTGGTTTAAAGTTGATTAAGATCAGATCTGCAAATTTTAAAAGAGGACTAGTCTGGTGCTAAACGATAAGAACCTCATGAGCTTAAAAAAGCTTCTTGTTGGCGTGATGATGTCAGCAATATTAATCCTCTCAGCCCCGATTGGGCAAAGCCAAGCAGCTGGCTGCGCTGATGGATTAGGCTCAGCTGAAGATTTACCACCAGAATTAGCTGAACTCTTGAGCGATCAGTCCGCAGGCGGCAAAGCAACAGAGGGTGGCGCTTGTAAAGCCCCTGAAGCAAGTGCTGACAATAAAACACCTAAAATTGTGCCCATAAACAATAAGCCCAAATCAGTTGCCGGGCCTATCGAGGCCATTCAAGGTGACCATGTCCCAGATGAAGTCCTTGTCACTGTAAGTGCAGATGGCGGCACCGTGGCATTGCTGGCGAGCCAATATGGGCTAACCATACGCTCTCAAAAAGCCTTGTCTCTCTTGGGCAATATCCTGGTGACATTCGGTATCCCTGACGGCAGACCAGTTGCTTTAGTGCGCGCCCAACTTTTAAGAGAAGCAACCGTTTTGGGCGCAGAGCCAAATCATATTTATGAACTCAATGGAGATGCCAATAAAACGGTGATCAAGCGCTTCTCCCAAACAGCAGCCGAAATCAACAAAGCCCACAAGCTCGCCTCTGGGCGCGGAATTAAAGTTGCGGTCATCGATAGCGGCGTAGATGAAGAACACCCGGCTTTGCTCGGTGCCGTGCGAGGCAAGTTTGATGCCCTTGATAAAGCTCCAGTAAATGACACGTCTCACGGTACGGCCGTTTCACTTCTTATTGGCGGTGGTGATGATAGCTTTAAGGGCGCTGCTCCTGAAGTTGAACTTTATGTCGCCAGGGCCTTTGACAAAACAAAAGAAGGCAAACCGCTGAATTCAGCAGAAGCCATTTTGACAAGCCTCGATTGGGCCTTCCAGCAAAATGTCGATATCATCAATATGAGTTTTGCCGGGCCTGAAAACAGATATGTCAGAGATGCGCTAACAAATCTTATGAGCACTGATGTTGTCCTTGTGGCTGCTGCTGGCAATAACGGTAAAAAAGCCCCTTTTGCCTATCCAGCTGCTCAGCCCGGTGTATTTGCCGTAACAGCAACGGACGCCAAAAACCGCATTTACACCAAAGCCAATCGAGGCCCATATGTCTATATCGCAGCGCCAGGGGTTGATGTCCTCGTGGCAGATGGCAGTGGTGATATTCAGCTAAGAAGTGGCACGTCTTATGGGGCGGCCATTTTCAGCGGTATCTGTGCATTGGCATTAGAAGGCAAAAGAGCCGGTGATGGAAAACGGATAAAGTTAAAAGAATTCCGCAAATCAATTGAGCTAAGCTCAAAAGATCTTGGCCCCCCAGGGCGCGATCCTATTTTTGGCAATGGCTTAATCAGAGCTGAAGCTCTCGTTAAGCAGGCACTGAAATAAAAAACGTAGGGTGTATTTACGAAGAAGGGAGTGCTCTTTTTTAGAGCACGGACATGGCAGCGAGAGCTGCCCGGCATAGCGCGGTTGCAAGTAGGCAACCTGAAGCGCAATAAAAAAGCGCCGCCTGTCGGAGGGCTTTTTCGCTACTTCAGCGAAAAAAATAGCCCGTGAGACAAAAAAACAATGCACTCTAGAGCCCCATTTTATAGTGCATCATCTCTCTTTCACATTTGCTTTTATTCCTGTTCTCTGTTTCCTTATTTGGTAAGAGAAATAATGAGTGCAGGCCTCCCCAATGGAGCAAACAAGAAAACCCTCGAAATCCTATGACCTTGTCATTGTTGGTGGTGGCATTAACGGTGCAGGTATTGCCCGTGATGCAGCCTTGCGCGGCTTAAAGGTTGGGCTTTTCGAGCAAAGCGACTTAGCCTCAGCCACTTCATCAGCTAGCACAAAACTCATTCATGGCGGTTTGCGTTATTTGGAATTTGGGGATTTCAAACTGGTGCGGCATTCATTAATCGAGCGCAAATTATTAATGGAGCTGCTGCCCGGTTTCATCACCCCCATGCGCTTTGTTCTACCAATAAAAAAAGGGTCGCGCCCTTCTTGGTTGATCAGGCTTGGCTTATGGATCTACGATCATTTAGGCCCCAGAGGAAACTTGCCTCCAACGTCCAAGCGCTCATTTCAAAATAATGAATTCAGCACAGTATTAAAGGCCCATATGACACATGG
>CAXIBI010000170.1:0-4236 GCA_964022305.1 uncultured Hyphomicrobiales bacterium
TTACCTTTTTGATGTGGCTGGCGTTGCGTGAGACATTTGGTGCGCAACGGCGTTTTTCTGAACGGGCGATTACGTTTCCGCTTTATTTGTTCCTTGCGCTTTGGTCAATTGGCTTTGGTTATGGTTTTTGGTGGAGCTTGATTGCGGGTGAAGAGGCGACACGCACCAGCCTTTCTGGTTTGCAAGAAGATGCGCGAGATGCAGGGAATGCTGTTGCGGCGCGATTAGATGCCGTGAAAATTCAACTTGATAATGTGGTGAGCTGGTCTGAGACGCAAATGGCGCGTGAAGAAAGCTCTGGGGGAAGTTGCGGCGTTGCGTCTGGTGCGGGGCGCGGGCCTTTGTATAATGCGCGGCGCAGTGTTCGTGATCAGGTGGCCTCATTGCGTGATAGTATATCGAACTCTTGGCTTGGCCCTGTTAAGGCTGATTTAGAGAAATTGAGATTAAGTGTTGCTCGCATTGAAGGTGCAACCGTTGCGGAGCGGCAGAAAACTTTTGAGGTGACAGCTGCAAGTGTGCGGGGGAATGCGAAAAATATCGCAGCGCGTTCAAATGAACTTGGTAAAACAACTGGCACTGAGATGCTTGCTTTGGCTGAAACGGTCTCAGTAGCGCCGGGCCAACCTAGCTTTTCTTGTTATGATCCTACCTTGGCGCAGCGTTTGCGCCAGGCAGCAGCTCAAGCTGGCGAGCCGGCAGTTTTAAATTTGAGGGAAGCTGCGTTTAATGAGGGACCAGCTGGTGTTGCAAATGCCGTTAAGCGGCTTTGGGCGAATATTGGGTCTTATATATCATCGCTCGTCACCTATGTTGCCTCTGGCGGTGAAGTGGCTTCTGGTAAGACAGAGGGTGGCTCTACTATTTCGGGTCGAGATTTGATTGCGCTATTGGCGACCCTTGGCATTGATTTGGGTTTATTTGCTCTTACTGCTCTTAACCCACCTGCTGCGGCGCCGCTTCGCAGAGATGGTTTGGAGCGGAACCAAGCTCGTCTTCATTTGCCAAATAGAACAGTTATTCGCCAGTTAACTGCAGCGATTGAGACGGCGATTTCACGTGCGCCTGGGGCAGATATTGAATGGGTTCGAAAACATTTGGTTCATCATGGGGGGACCTCTTTTTTCATCATTCCGAATTTATATAGCGTGGAGAAAGATAATAAGGATGAAGAGCTTCGAGCGCTGGCGATTAATCAATTAACCGGTGTACTTGATGATTTAGAGCTCATTCGGGTGCTGACACCACGTGAGCTGCGAATTGCGCGGCGTGAAGAAGCACGTGAGAGCCGAAGCCGTGTGCAAGAAAGCGAGCATATTCGCAATCATGGTTTGCTTTCTAAAGGGCGCCGGATGTTAGATATTGTTGGCTGGAGTACGGATGCTCAGCAGGATTTAGAAGTTTTCCATTTGGTGGATACGGAAGGTTTAACACCTCTGCTTACGGTTTTGAATGAAGCGAGCCGTGCTGGTGAGGAAAATGAAAATGAGGAGCAAGCTGAACGTTCTTCTTCAGAGGGGCAAGCCCAAGAGCGCTCAGATGATGGTAAAACTGTCTAATATTGATTAAATAAATTAAAAAAGGCCCGCAATTTTAAAATTGCGGGCCTTTTTTAATAAGACTTATTCTTTTGCTTCTGTTTTGGTTTCTGTCTCAGGTTTTACTTCTTTGTGTGCACATGGGATCGCTGATAATGTGCATGTGTAATATTGAGACCTATTTTCTTTTTTACAACTGACAGATTTTGATTTGGCATTATGCCATGTGGCAAAATCTTCATCATGTTCTTTTTTGACTTTATCTGTCCACTGGACCACTGCCCGCAAATGAGCGACTGACTTTATAATGTTTGGAAAGCCGATCTGTTTAATTTTTTTCTTGCAGACTAATTCGGTTTTAGCTTCTTTCTCTGTTGCTGCTGCAGTTTGACTAGAGAGTAACGCGAAAGAGCAAATCAGTATAAGAACAGCAAAATTGTTCAAAATTTTCATATTCATTACCCTAAAATGCAAAACTATGGCTGGATAAATTTGATTCTTACATTGGTAATATTATCGCAGCACTTGTTGCTGGATTTCAATTATTAAGACCAGTGTCGCACTAAACCTTTAATAAAAGAATATGGACTTGAATTATTTATCTTTGATGTTTTGTTAACTTACTAAAGGATTAATGACGGGTAAACTCAGATGCGAGGAAATAATTTTCTGATTGAGAAAACCCGCTTGTTTTTGAATGAGCTCCAAGGAAGGATTGTTCGTTTGCTTGTTTCGCACGTTTGATATGAACTTGTGGAATTTTGTCGCAGATATGCCATAGAGCGTTAAAGGCGCGCTCTCCTCGAATGGCGGCTTGTTTGCAGTCTTCTTCAAAAATGTAAAAACCGAAACGTGCACTTACATCACGGCGCATAGATTCGCCAGACCAGCTGCATTGATTGGTTAGAGTTAGCTGTTCGTGAGCATCCATTAAATTTTGTCTATTACCCCAGCGGATGTTTGCTTCTGGAGTTTCTCCACATGGTGAGATTTCTGGGTCTAGCCATTCTGATAAGTGTTCAGTTGGGGTAATTTGTGCAAAAATTACCTTAAGCTCAATATTGGCTATGGCTAGTTTTTCACGATATTGGATGCAGGCTTTTGCGATATTTGCTTCTGGTGAGCGGGCAATGAGAGTTAACGTTTCGTTAGGGCCCGTTTGGGAAGAAAATTTTTCAATAAAATGGTCTAGAATATCAAAGAAATAATTTAGTTCAGCAGTGTCGTCTGATGTTGTTGGGCTGCTGATGTCTTTGATTAGTCCCATTTGTTTTTTTTCCTTCTTTTTAAGATATCGGCTGCTTGAAGATGTGTTGATCCTCGGTGTGAAATTTACAATAACAAACTGTCGGTTAATGAATGATTGCCGAGTGACTTAAAATGAGCAATTTTTTAAAAAAATTAGATCTCATTTTCATCTGTCTTGCCCGTATCTTTACTTTTATTCTCTTCAGATTTTTTATCTTTAGAGTACCAGTCAGTAATTTTTCGCACTGCAATGTGGGCTAATTCGGGCTCTTCTTCGACGTTTTTAAGGTTTTGAACAGCATTTGGGCTTTCTTCTGTTTTGGTTTCATTTGCTGATGAGACCGTTTCTCTTAGAGCTTCTAATTTTTTTGAAATTTGTTCTGATGGTTTTAAATTATCTTCATCAGAAGTTTTATTTTCATTTTTTTCATCTTTGGGTTGTGTTTGAGAGATTTTCACTCTTTCTTCTTTAGGGGCTGTCTTTTCTAAAGGCTGTTGATCTGTTTCTTTGATTTTTGTTGATGATAGATGTGCCGTCTCATTTTTTGACAAGGGCAGAATATTGTCAGCAACGCTTGTTTCGTTTGTATTTGGTTGGCCTTCACGCTCTTTGAATTGTTCTTTCATTTCATTTGTTATTTCAGGAGGTGTGCTCTTATCTTTAGATGGATCTAGAGATGCGCCTTCAGTGTGTGCTTCTGATTGTTTATCAGATGATTTTGGTTTGATGCCCATTGGATTAAATGGTGCTTGATGGTTTTGTCCATTAATTCCAGTTTTTTGATCCTGCCTCTTCTGTCCCTGCTCATGAACTTGCCCTCGCCCATTATGATGCGGAGCGCCTTGAAAGGCCTGCTGCCTACGAGCGGTATGTTGTCCGTTTTGTTGAAATGTAGCAGGCATAATCACATTATTTTGTGAAATTGGGTTTTGAGATTGAGGTGTTTGCATTTCTTGATTGGCGTTCTGCAGGACACGTTTTAAATTCTTTTCTCCAACTTTGCGTAGCAAACGAGGCATTTCTATTGAAGATTGATTTTGTTGATCGCTTAGGAATTGTGGGTGAGAAGCTTGCTCAGCCCTCTCTTCAATAACGGGAGCATTTTCATCAAAAAGACTTGCAAAGTTTGCAGATTTTTCTGAGCTTACAGATTTATGGTTTTCTTCAGCTTCAGGATTGTATTTTTCTAATGTGCGCTGGCTGGCATTTTCTATAGCGACATCTTTTGCTGCCCCCATGACAGCGTCAAGGACGATATTAGACCAGGCACCGGCTCTGAATTTATAGAGACGGAACGCACGGTGATCTGCAAAAGAGCTGCCCATCTTTCTCAATTTACCACGGATGATGAAGGTAGGTGGGATGATCGCTCTATCAACGATACCGCGTCCTTCCAAGCTCACAAAGAGATTGGCGAGATACTGGGCTTGAATGTCATTAGAGGCCAAG
>CAXIBI010000171.1:0-4123 GCA_964022305.1 uncultured Hyphomicrobiales bacterium
TAGAGCCACGCCCTGCCGCCACAACCATTACATATGTTCCATTGCCCATGGGCGCCCCTCAAGTGAAAAATAGGGCGTGTCGCGCAAAAGTGAATTCGGTTTTGCGATAGCACGGTTGCTAGTGGGCAACTGAAGTGCAAATAAAAAGACACGCCAAAACAAAAGATTAGAGCATGACAATGAATTGAAAACAAAGTGACATGCTCTAAGTGGAGATTTCAATCATTTGACTATCAAAGTTTAATGAAAATAGAAATGCCATAGTCCAACATTGTCGCAATAATTCTAAGCTTTTGTGCAAATGAAGTCCTTAATAGCCAAAAACAAACAAAATTGGCTTCATATTTGCAAAGAATGCGTTATTATTGACTAAATAATGAACAATTTACAATGCTGCACAAAATTTAAGCTTGGGGGTTTTGTTGCTGATGAAATTTTAATCAGTGATCTGCGTGTGCCAAAGAAAAGGGCAAAAACAGCAAATTGAAGGTTTTTGCCATATTTTTAAAATGTAATTTTGAGATATCAAAATGCCCTATGGACATAAGATAAAGAGTTTTAGAAAACGGGAAATATGCCAGCAAAAACCATAAAAATTGGTGACCTAAGCCTTAATGGCCAAGCGATATTAGCGCCAATGTCAGGTGTAACTGACTTTCCCTTTCGCAAACTTGCCCATCGTTGGGGAGCTCCCTTAGTCGTATCTGAAATGGTGGCCAGTGAAAGCCTAGTGAATGAAGATGAAGATACAGGCCGAAGAGCAATTGGTGAGCATCTAGCTCCGTTTGTCGTCCAATTAGCTGGTCGCAAAGCCTATTGGATGGGGGAAGCCGCCAAGCGCGTACAAGATTTAGGGGCGGACATCATAGATATTAATATGGGCTGCCCAGCAAAACAGGTTACGCGTGGTCTCTCTGGCTCAGCCTTAATGAGAGATCTTGATCACGCGCTCACATTAATTGAAGCTGTTGTCGAAGCTTCATCCGTACCTGTGACATTAAAAATGCGCCTTGGGTGGGATGATAAATCAATCAACGCACCAGAGCTTGCAAAAAGAGCCGAAGACGCCGGCGTTCAAGCCTTCACCGTTCATGGCCGCACCAGACAGCAATTCTACAAAGGCAAAGCTGATTGGAGCAAGGTCAAAGCTGTAAAGGAAGCCATTTCAAAACCGCTTTTTGTAAACGGCGATATTTTATCAACTGCAGACGCAAAAGCTGCCCTAGCAGCATCAGGTGCAGATGGTGTGATGATTGGAAGAGGCGCTTATGGCGCTCCCTGGCTCCCAGCGCAAATTTCCAGAGAGCTAAAAGGCGAAGCTCCTATCAAAGCAACAATGACAGACTATAAGGACTGCGTCCTGGAGCATTACGAACATATGCTTGACCATTACGGAAAAAAATATGGTGTAAAAAGCGCAAGAAAACATCTTGTTTGGTACGTAGACCATTTTGAAAAAAATGAGCAACAAGCCAAAGAGTGGAGAGGGAAATTATGCTCCACAGAAAATATCAAGGATGTGACAACACATCTATCTAATTTTTTCGATGAAAGAGAGAACTGAGTAAAGAGTTTAGGCGATGCCGATCGCACAGTGAAAGCGTTAGTGCTTTTAAGTTTAAAGATCTAATTTCAAAAGGTTATTTACAGGTACAGGGATGGATAACAACCAAATTTTAAATGCAGTTCCCCACCCCATCATTGTGGTCAATGATGAAAACGAGATTACATATGCCAATGCAGCAGCTGAGCTGTTTTATCACTCCGGTCTAGAACTTTTAAAGAAAAATAAAATAGACGACCTTTTACCTTTTGGTTGTCCAATTCTATCAGCGATAGATCAGGTGAGAGAAAAATCCTGCAGTTTTAATGAATACGGGATCAACGTCGCCACACCTAAATTAAAAGACAATTACATTGTTGATGTGTATTGCGGCCCTGTAGGAGATACTACAGGCAGTTTTAAAAATTCTAATAGTTCTGCTCGTTGCAGCCATATCCTCATCCAATTTCAGTTGCGCTCAATGGCCCAAATGATTGAGCGGCAAATAAGCTATAGAGGAGCAGCTAAAACAGTAAATGGTGTAGCTGCAGTACTCGCTCATGAAATTAAAAACCCTCTATCCGGTATTAGAGGAGCTGCCCAGTTGCTAGAAATGGCCGTCACTGAAGATGATCAAATGCTAGCGCGCCTTATATGCGAAGAAACTGACCGTATAAGAAAACTCGTAGATCGCATGGAAATCTTTGGCGATGAACGCCCCATTCAAACAACACCAATTAACATTCACTCAGTTCTCCATCATGTAACAGAAATAGCCAAAAACGGTTTTGCCAGTAACATTGAAATTGAAGAACATTATGATCCAAGTTTACCCAAGGTCGCAGGCGAGCGAGATTTTCTAATTCAGCTCTATCTAAACTTAGTGAAGAATGCGGCTGAAGCCTTAGAAGGCAGAGATGATGCAGTTATCACATTATCCACCTCATTCCGCCCAGGCTTTAGATTAACCCTCCCTGGAACCAAAGAGCGTGTCATCTTGCCTCTTGAGATTGTTGTTAAAGACAATGGGCCAGGTGTGAGAGAAGACATTCTCCCCCATTTATTTGACCCCTTCGTCACTAGTAAAGAAACAGGCTCAGGCCTGGGCCTTGCCTTAGTTGCAAAAATGGTCGCCGACCATGGGGGAACAATTGAATGTGACAGCAGTGTTGATGGAACAATTTTTAGAACAAGACTTCCTATCGCCGATGAGGCCAAAACTTCGAATTCAAAAGAGCTCGCCCCAGCAGCCGATGAAAATAAAAACGAGGAAAGTGTCAATGACCAATAATGAAATATTAATTGCAGATGACGACGCCGCCATTAGAACAGTCCTTACCCAAGCTCTAAGCCGTGCTGGCTATTCTCCTCGTGCAACAAGTAACGCAGCAACATTATGGCGCTGGGCCCAAGCAGGCGATGGTGACTTAATCATTACAGACGTTGTTATGCCAGACGAAAACGCCTTTAACATCATTCCACAAATAAAGAAACAACGCCCTGAATTGCCGATCATCGTCATGAGTGCTGAAAACACCATTATGACAGCCATCAAAGCATCGGAAAAAGGCGCCTTTGATTATCTACCTAAACCGTTCGACCTGACCGAGCTCATGAACGTCATCGAACGCGCCCTCGAAGAACCAGCAAAAACAAAAATAAATAATACTGTCGAAGAAGAAAATGAGCAACTTCCCCTCATTGGTCGCTCAGTTGCGATGCAGGATATATATCGCATTATTGCGCGTGTCATGAAAACTGATCTTTCTGTGATGATCAGAGGTGAAAGCGGAACCGGTAAGGAACTCGTCGCAAGAGCCTTGCATGATTTTTCAAATCGTGTCGCAGGTCCCTTTGTCGCGATTAACATGGCAGCCATTCCAAGAGAGCTGATTGAAAGCGAACTATTCGGCCATGAAAAAGGCGCCTTTACCGGCGCGCAAGGCCGTCATATTGGCCGCTTTGAGCAAGCCGAAGGCGGAACACTCTTTCTAGATGAAATTGGCGATATGCCTCTTGAAGCCCAAACAAGATTGCTAAGGGTTTTACAAGAAGGCGAATATACCCGTGTAGGCGGTCGGGTACCGATTAAAACCAATGTTCGTATTGTCGCCGCCACACACAGAGATTTACAAAAACTCATACACGCCGGCACATTCCGCGAAGACCTTTATTACCGATTAAATGTGGTCCCAATCAAAGTGCCACCACTACGGGCGCGCTTGGACGATATATCTGATTTAGCACACCACTTTTTACGTAAAGCAGAAGAGCAGGGCCTACCAGTTAAACGCTTTGAAACAGAAGCGATTAAACGCATGCAAAACTACCAATGGCCCGGTAACGTACGTGAACTCGAAAATTTTGTTCAGCGCATCACTGCCCTTCATCCTGAAGAAGTCATCACAAAGACGGTGGTTGAAGAAGAGCTATCAACATCAATTTCACCAAGTGAACCTGTTGTTCAAGAAGAAACATCACTTCCAGGCTTTGTAGCTAATCACCTGCAAAACTACTTCACGACCTTTGGTGCTGATTTGCCGCCCCCGGGGCTCTATGATCGGGTGATTAAAGAGGTCG
>CAXIBI010000172.1:0-4031 GCA_964022305.1 uncultured Hyphomicrobiales bacterium
CTATAAGGTTTTTCGTAGTGCTGATGTGGTTCATGTTGCTTATTGGGACCGCTTGAATATGCGCCGCTGGCCGGCTAGCCATTCCCGTGTTGTTTGGTCTATACCTAGCCACGCTCGTAATGTGTGGGTGAAACGGTGTAAAATTAAGCGCTATGGTTCTGACTGGTGTAAAGTTATGTGGCGTGGTCGTGTTGGCTGGGTCAATAGCCGTTTTCTAGACATTCGATAATTTTAACTAGCTATTTTTATCCCCCGAATACCGGTTCAATAGAGCCGGTATTTTTTATTTTGAGGGCTAATTTGGTTCTTTAGTGTTACGGCATGATCTATAGACATGATTCCAGCCATTGATTAGAGTGATTTTAAAATAAAACAAATAAGAGGCTGCTAGAGGGGGCATTTCATCTATGGCCAAAAAGAAGATAGTGATTATTGGTGGCGGCTTTGCTGGTGTGTTTGCAGCAAAGGAACTCCGGAAAAAAATGGGAGCTGACGCTGATATTGAGTTGATCAATAAGGATAATTATTTTGTCTTTCAACCTTTGTTGCCTGAAGTGGCCGGGGGCGGCATTAATTCATCAGATGCGATTACTTCGCTACGGCTTTTGTTAAAGAAAATACAAGTTCGTTTAGCTGAAGTAATAGATGTTGATTTTGATAAAAAAGTTATCACGGTACTTCAAGGTACAAAGCGGATGCCTGTTGAAGTGGAGTATGATCAACTGGTTTTAGCCATGGGGCAGACCGCGGATCTTTCTCGTTTTCCTGGGATGACAGAGCACGCGCTCACCATGAAATATATGGGTGATGCGTTTACACTGCGAAACCATGTTATTCGTTGCCTCGAGAATGCTGATGTGGCGCAAGTGCCTGAGATTAAAAAACGGCTTTTGACCTTCCTTGTCGTTGGCGCTGGATTTTCTGGTGTTGAGACGGTTGGTGAAGTGAAGCACCTTATTGATAAGTCACTTAAATATTTCCCAAATATCTCGCCTGATGAAGTTGATGTGAAACTCATTGAATTTGCTGACCGTATTTTGCTTGAGCTCCCAGCTTCGCTTGGTGAATATGCGCAAGCACAGCTTGAAAAACAGGGCATTGAAGTTTTAACCAACGTTGGGGTGAATTCCGCCACTGGGACAAGCGCAGAACTTTCCACGGGAGAGATTGTGCCGACAAAGACGGTTGTTGCAACTATTGGCACAGGGCCTAATCCTCTGGTTGAGAGGTTGGGGCTTGAGATGCAATGGGGCAAAATTAAAGTTGATCGCTGCATGCGGGTGCCTGGAAAAGATGGGGTTTGGGCGCTAGGTGATGCTGCGCTTATTCCTCTAAGCGATAATCCATCTGAGCGCCATGATTTTGCACCGCCAACAGCGCAATTTGCGGTGCGCGAAGGTAAGCAATTGGGTTTGAATATTCGTCGTGTGTTGAACGGTTGGGAATTAAAAGAATTTGCTTATGTGAGCCAAGGTTCTATGGCTTCACTTGGTGCATCTAAAGCTGTTGCAGAAGTTAATGGGATAAAGCTTAAAGGCTTTTTGGCTTGGTTGTTGTGGCGCTCTTTCTACCTCTCCTTCTTGCCGGGGTTTGTCACGAAGATGCGTGTGCTTTTAAATTGGATGTTGCATTCGTTCGTTCCTCGTAACCTCTCGCTTATTGAACCGCCGACAAAGGCTGCGACCAAATATGTTCACTTTAGGAAAGGTGATGTTGTTTTTGATCGCGGGATGATTGCAGATGGGTTCTATACGGTGATTGAAGGCGGCTTTGAGCTTGATTTTCAGGACAGTGAAACTGGCAAACAAGTGCACAGGAACTATGGGCCTGGGCAGCATTTTGGTGAGCGTATTATTTTGGGGCGTGATAAGCGGACAGGTAAAGTAAGAGCGACGGAAGATTCTATTTGTCTTTGGGTTGCACGCGATGACTTTAAGCGCTTTGCTAAAGGTTTTCCGATGCTTGATGAATATTTCAAAACCTATATTGCTGATAAATTTGGGGAAGAGCCTGCTCAGCCTAAAGAAGACTGAAATTTGCTGTCTTTTTAAAAATGAGGGTTGATGCTGACGAGATCGCTTAAGTTTACCATTTCAAACTGATTGGAATTGAGGAAAATATTTTTCTTGGTTTTTTGTTTGTACCTTAATTTGGAAACAACGTGATCTCGCTTCAAGGTTATATTGGCCTCGAACTTCTCAGCTAAGGCGATCATTCCCATGTTCGATAATTGACAATATATGACAGCGGTCGATGGGTTGATGAGCCTTAGGGCTTTTTTCATCAGTGATGAGCCGATTTTGTGACCTTGAAAGTCGGCTTCTACTGAAAATGCTAATTCTCGCACTGGGTAACAGTTTAAATAAAAGCGCTTACTAATCTCGCATGTACCGCGCATTTTATTATCAATGAAGGCGCCTAGAATTCTTGTTTCTTGTTTGTTTATTGAATTGCAGTGCGCTTCAAGAGCTTTGTCACAGATAGCATAGTCAAAGCGTTGCTCTCGGGTTTTAAGATCTAGCCTATGTAAATGATTTAAATAAAGATCGAGCTCGTCTTTTTTTAAAAGACGAGTATGCAACTGATGTGCGTTCTCTATGTTGCCCTTCTTTATCATCTTTCCAGTATGATGGAATTGTTTTAAAAAATAGGAATTACTAGTACCTTCGGACCGTTTTTATTTCTTGTTTTGCTTTTCTTGGTTAAGTTTCACTTAAAAAAGACCTCTGTATAATGGTTCTTTTTTCCTCTGGTGTCGTCAATGCTCACCTTTGCGGCTTAAGTAGTTATAGCTATGTTCTGCTTCTTTTAATGATGCTTCAGATGCCCACATAGCATCCGCAGTTTCACATTTCCTAACCAGATACAAAAATTCCTCATTATTCAGAGGTCTTTTAAATTTAAAATGTAGATCTTGGTTTTTGAGCAGAGCTTCTTTTGGTTCAGTTCGTTCGGTATTTTTCTTTTGCTGGCAAAGGCTGTGGGGAAATGTTTTGTTTATCATGCCTTCCTACTTTGCCCTCTCACTGATTAATGCCATAGTTGCGACAAATCTTTATTTTCTTTGGAGCACAAAATATGCGGGTTTTTCTTATTGATGGGTCAAGTTACATTTTTAGGGCTTATCATGCATTGCCACCTTTGACGAGGCCTTCTGATGGGACGCCTGTCGGCGCCGTACATGGGTTTTGCCAGATGCTCTGGAAGTTGTTGCAAGATACCAAGGAAGCTGGAGAGCCAACGCACTTTGCTGTGATTTTTGATGCGGCTCGCAAAACTTTCCGTTCTGATATTTATCCTGAATATAAAGCTCACCGCCCACCGGCGCCTGAAGATTTGGTGCCGCAATTCGCGCTTATACGTGAAGCGGTGGATGCGTTTGGTTTGCCGCGGATTGAGCAAGATGGCTATGAGGCGGATGATATTATTGCCTCTTATGTTCGCCAAACTGTGGCTGAGGGCGGTGAGGCTGTGATTGTTTCTTCTGACAAGGATTTGATGCAGCTCATTCAACCTGGTGTGACTATGTTTGATGGAATGAAAAACAAGGTGATTGGGCCAGATGAGGTGATGGCTAAATTTGGAGTTACTCCGGACAAGGTGATTGATATTCAATCTCTGGCTGGTGATAGCTCTGATAATATTCCTGGTGTGCCTGGCATTGGAGTGAAGACGGCAGCGCTGCTGATCGATGAATTTGGAGATTTGGATCAATTGCTGGCAGGCGCTGAAACTATCAAGCAGAAAAAACGCCGCGAGAACCTCATTGAATTTGCTGAGCAAGCGCGCATAAGCCGAGAGCTTGTAACGTTATGTCAGGATGTACCTGATCTGACAGGACTTGATAATTTGAAGTTGGAGGAAACTCAGGAAGACAATCTTTTGAAGTTTTTAGGTGAGATGGAGTTCACCAAACTGACAGAGCGTGTTGCTGCGAGTTTTGGTGTCGAAGCACCTAAGGTTAAATCACCTTCGAAGCAGGCAAAGGCTTTGGCTAAGGGGGCTGGCGGGGCAAGCTCAGATGATGAGAG
>CAXIBI010000173.1:0-3989 GCA_964022305.1 uncultured Hyphomicrobiales bacterium
AAAAAGACACGCCAAAACAAAGAATTAGAGCATGACAATGAATTCAAAACAAAGTGACATGCTCTAGGCTGCTTGAAGAATTTTGATGCCTTATTTCGAATTTAAATGCCCCTTTTAAAGCTCTAATGATGCCATGAATTGACCGAACTGAAAAGATGGGAGGGGTAAAATCAAGTGAGTAAAGCTAGGATCGTTCCTTGAAGGGGCTGATAATTAACCATATGATCGATTAACACGCCTGCGTGAAAGGCAAGCAAAGAGTTAAATCTCTAAAGATTTCAAAAGTTTTCTAATAAGGTTTTTTATAAAAGTCGTTATGCTGGAAATGACAATCACAACTAAAATTGTGGTCGGTGCTGCACTGGTTTTTCTCCTTTGTGGTTACCTCTATATGCGCCAGCACGCCAGAGAATTAGCCGAGAAATATAAAAACAGCCAAAGACAAAAATTTAAAACCAAAGAACTTAAAATTATCGAGGAATTGGCAGCAGCAATAAATGGCCCTAACCCAAAAATCCGTAGCTTAAAAGAACGAATAAATACGTCAGAGAGAGAAGAAAATAACACGGACACAACACACAAAAATCCTGCCGTTTTAACAACAGAAACAATCTCCAAAGAAACTGGCACCCAAATAACGCCCACTTTAAAAAACGCAAACTCAATAGAAGCAGAAAAAAAAGCTCCAGCATTACCGCAAACGACCATTCTACCTATGGAGCAAAATGAAGGGGCAACAGTTAAAACATCAATTGCTCAGGCAGCGGGCCACACGGGCCCCATGACGAGATCTGTCCAAACATTTCCCCAAAGCCCTCCAATGATGCCACCATCGCCAAACCCTGTCATGCAACCTGTGATTATAGAGACAAATGCTGGGAATGAAGATCTGCCGCGTTTTGTTAAAGAGGCGTCTATAATTAATGCCCAAATAGAAGAAAGCGAAAGCGATAACTCTTATCCGATCAGAGGACAAGGACGCCGTGAAAAAACGTGGCAAGACTTAACATTTAAAGAAGATGAAACACTCTACACCCACATTAATGATTATGCGTCCTGGATAGTAAAGCAAAGTGATCATTTCACGTTAGAGCTCTATGAAAATGGCAATCTGGCTGAAATAATCCCCCTTTTATTAAACGAAGGCGATTTAAAACGCCTAAATGGTCATTGGTTTGATTTATTCCGTCCCTTGAATTTAAGTGATCTTCTGGAGGGTATCAATCAAAGCAAATCCAAAGTGTTTTGTAGTTTCACCAAAGAAGATATCGAGCAATTATGCAAACCCGCTTTGCAAATTATCGCCTATGTAGAGTTTGAGGCCTCCTCAAGATATGAGACCGTATTAGAAGAGTGCGCATTAAAAGAATTTGTCAATTTCTTGCAGGAGCTGAAATCTATGGCAAATTCAGACGAAGAATAAAATGATGGTATTTATCTTGCGCCAACTAGCCACAAAGTCATCAATAATCTGAGATAAACCGGAAACCATGTTTGAGAGAGAAATTAATCTTGTAAAGCTTGAAAGTGATGGCGTTTACATTTGGAAAATGATTGCATTTTTTTTCATATTTCGTAACGTATTACAAGTTCGTGGGCAACAGTTAGGATGAGCAACGTGAAAATGCATAAACTTATCGTAGGGTTAGTATCAACAGGTGCCGTAATGCTCATTTCTCTCCTGACAATTCCCCCCCTCTTAGCCAAAGATGGCTACACTCTTCAAGAGTATATTAAAGATCGCGGTTTAAAAAACCCGCAAGTGTTTGCCCCAGGTAAATTAAAAATTGATGGGACAAGATTAATCTGCGGCAAGAGACCAACCATTTATGATCCAACCTTGGATGACTATGGTGGGGCTTTTGATGGCTTTATCATTTTGAACCCCCGTTATCTAAAACGCTTGCCACGTCAGGTTAAAATCTGGATTTATTCTCACGAATGCGCTCATCAATTCAGAGGGCCAGATGAAGCAACAGCTGATTGTTTCGCCATTAAACGTGGTGTCAGACGTGGGTGGTTAAAAGACGATGGCATGAAACAAATCTGTAAATTCATTTGGTCAGCCCCAGCATCAGATATGCACCCACCAGGGCCAGAGCGTTGCGAGAAGATGAAGCGCTGTTACGCATCTGTAAAAAAGAAGAAATAATCTCGGGCTCGTTTGCTTGTACTAAGAGTTGGGTGAACATCTAAAAATGGTGGCTTAAAGGGCTGTTTTTATAAAATTAGCAGTAATTTAAGCCCTATTCATCTCCTCCTTTTAGCTTCCAAGCCTTGACAGCCGTCTCAACAAATGAAAAAAGAAGAACGCATTTAGCTTCCACTCGTGATGGAGAGCCATTACTTGAGCTAGAGAAGCCCAAACAACGATAAATTTTGGAGCCTTTCATGGACAAATTTACCACCCTCACAGGTGTTGCTGCCCCATTGCCTATGATCAATATCGACACAGACATGATCATCCCAAAGCAGTTCTTAAAAACTATCAAGCGCACAGGCCTTGGTGTTAATTTGTTTGATGAAATGCGCTATGATGACAATGGCGATGAAATCGCAGATTTCGTCCTCAACCAGCCACAATATCGTGAAGCAAAAATTCTGGTAGCTGGCGATAATTTTGGTTGTGGCTCAAGCCGCGAACATGCGCCATGGGCCATTAAAGACTTCGGTATTAGCTGCGTCATTGCACCCAGCTTTGCTGATATTTTCTATAATAACTGCTTTAAAAACGGCATTTTGCCCATCAAATTACCGCAAGAGCAAGTTGATAAATTATTAGAAGATGCTGCCCGCGGCGCTAATGCAACTGTGACTATCGACCTTGAAGCGCAAGAAATCAAAGGCCCTGATGGGGGAACAATCTCATTTGAGATCGATGAATTCCGCAAACAGTGCTTGCTTGAAGGCCTTGATGACATCGGCCTAACCATGAAAAAACAAGATAGCATCACAGCTTTTGAAGAAAAAACAAACGACGCTCGTCCTTGGATTTAATCAATCCAAGTATTTAAATGATAGACTATTCTGAGTTTATCGAATGAAAAATTACAAAAACCCCGCTTAAACTTGTTTGAGCGGGGTTTTCTTATATTTAATGGAATTTTTACTATAAATATTAGTTCACATCGTAAAATCACATTTTTCTGACATTTCATAAGTCTTTCTGACTGGATCAGAGCGCCATTTTCAGTACAATGGTCAAGCAAGCCTAAGTTAAAATGGAAGCTCAAGCGGAGCCAAATATGAAAAATATCATGTTCTTGAAGCAAGCAATTACAACAGTCTTTCTAGCCCTTACTTTAAGCGGCGCACATGCCCTTGTAGCAAGTGCAGCGGATACAAAAGGTGAGTCAGCAGAGCAAACCTCATCGGCTGATGAATATGGAGAAACCAACCCTGAAGAACTCTCCATGAAATATTACATCAAAAATATGAACCGGAATCTTTCCAGGGGGCATGATTTTGTTTGCTCGTTAGGTTATTTGGCAACCAAAGCGGGCGACCACAAAGACGCCATTAAAATTTTCAAAACCTGCGCTAAGCATGGCAATCAAGGCTCAAAGGTTTGGATGTCTTACATGCATCAAAATGGCTTCGGCGTGAAAAAGGATGCAAAAAAATCAACTGAATGGGTGAAAGACGCTGCAGATGCTGGCTATTCCATTGGCAAGTATAATTATGGTTTAGCTCTCCTAAAAGGATACGGCGTAAAGCGCGATAAAGATGCGGGCAAAGCCATCATTGATGAAGTTGCAGCTGGTGGTGATATCCATGCAAAAGAGCTCCAAAAATCAGACTACAATCCTGATGTTGTTACTCCAGACGCGGACCAAACTGATAAAGCGCCATTATTCTAAAAATATAAAACCGAACGCATAAAAATAGCTAACAATGCTTGTGGGGGGCAGTTATGTTTAAGATTTTAAAAAAAGCCGTATGGCTAACCGTTCTGGTTGCGTCATTTCAATTAACATATTTTACGCATG
>CAXIBI010000174.1:0-3925 GCA_964022305.1 uncultured Hyphomicrobiales bacterium
CCGCCCCTCGGAGGGCCTGCCGCTTCAGCGGCAGAATAGCCCGTGAGAGAAAAAGCAGAGAGAGAAAAAACTGAGAAGCTAGATCTTCTGATTATACTCACCAATCTCACTATAGGTAGCAAGGTGATCATCCAGCTCCTTAAAGATAGCCAGCTTGTTCTCTTCACTTGTTGGGCTTTCAACCACAACAACCAGCTCGGGCTTGTTGGACGACGCACGCACCAACCCCCAAGTGCCGTCCTCTAAAACGATGCGAATACCATTGACGGTGATAAGCTCGCGAATATTCTGGCCCGCTAACTGTGCACCATCTTCTGAGAGTTTGGTAAAGTGAGTAACGATGCGATCTACAACGCCATATTTTTCCTCATCCGCACAATGGGGTGACATCGTAGGGGACTGATAGGTAAGCGGCAGATCATTGCGCAAATCGCTGAGCGATTTCTCAGGGCTGCGATCAAGCATATCTAACACAGCAAGCGCCGCCACAAGACCATCATCATAGCCGCGGCCTAAGGGCTTGTTAAAGAAGAAGTGGCCTGACTTTTCAAAACCAACAAGGGCGTTATTCTCATGTGAATAGCGCTTGATATAAGAGTGGCCGGTCTTCCAAAAATGAGTGGTTGCACCATTGGCGTTGAGCACAGGGTCAGTTAGGAACAAGCCAGTTGATTTCACATCAGCAACAAACAAAGCATTCTCGTTAATAGCAGAGATGTCACGGGCTAGCATAACGCCAACCTTGTCAGCAAAAATTGCATTGCCTTCATTATCAATCACACCACAGCGATCTCCGTCACCATCAAAGGCAAGGCCAAGGTCGCACCCATGCTCTTTAACTGCATCTTGGATAGCCGTGAGCATCTTTAAGTCTTCAGGGTTTGGATTGTGATTAGGGAAGCTATGATCAAGGTCTGTATTAAGCGGGATCACATCAAGGCCAAGTTTTTCCAAAACCTGCGGAGCAAAGGCACCGGCTGTCCCGTTGCCACAAGCAACAACAGCTTTGAGTTTGCGCTTTATAGGTTCCCTGTTTGAAAGGTCATCCATATAACGCTGCTCAAATCCGGCATGGTAATGATAAGCACCACCACCAGGCATCGGTGCATCGCCCTCATAAACAATCTCTTTTAAGCGGCTCATTTCATCAGGGCCAAAAGTGAGTGGGCGATCAAGCCCCATCTTTATTCCAGTCCAGCCATTGTCGTTATGGCTAGCAGTCACCATCGCCACGCCTTCAACATCCAAGTCAAATTGCGCAAAATAAGCCATCGGCGAAAGCGCTAGACCAATATCATGAACTTCCATCCCACCAGCAAGGAGGCCGTTAATCAAAGCTTGTTTGATGCTGGATGAATACCAGCGATAATCATGACCAACCACAATGCGCTGGGGAACGCCGCGTTCTTTAAAAAGAGCCGCCATTGCCACACCAATCGCTGTGATGCCAAGGAGGTTAATCTCTTTGCCAAAAACCCAACGCGCATCATATTCACGAAATCCGGTTGGTTTGATAAACGGAACGCGCTCAAATTCGGCGCTATTCTCTTGTGCTTCAAGAATAGGTTTTGGAAACATTGATAAACTTCTTTTGTTTAAGGATTGATTGTGAGTTTTGAATAAGTAACAAACTTTGTGTTATTGAACCAGTATTAGTTTTTTACCTCTAAACTCAAAACGTGACAGTTTAGATAAAAAATTCATGCCCAATAAATTGACATCAAGTTTACCAGGCTCAACAACAATGGCCTTGATGTCTTTGACAGTAATTTCACCAATGGTAATTTCATCTAAATCAACATGAGCCACACGAGAAACGCCATTGGCTGTGCGGGCAGCTTTATTGAAATCGCTATCGTGAACAGTAATGCCAAGGTTTTCAGCTGTTTCATATGAAAGGGCAACAACCGTTGCACCTGTATCCACCATCAATAAGGTATCTTCATTATTTATCTTGGCGTGGGTGAGAAAATGACCTTCCCGGTTGGCATGAATGGCGATCACATTTTCCCAAGTGTTTTTCTCAACTTCAGCTTTACGGACATGATGTTTCATGTCCATATTTTGCGTAACTTTTTGGAAGTCCTTGATTTTTGAGACGAGCTGGTCATAGTAAAAAACGATCAAAAAACCAATGAGGCCCGCAAGAAGCCAAAGCAAAGCCTCTCGAATTACACCTGAACGTCGTCTCATTTTAGCCTCTAAGTCGTCTTTACAATAATACAATGTGGAAAAGAGTTTAACTGCGGAGTATTAAGAAATCTTTTGTAAATTCATAAGATCTTAAACGTCTTAGAAAACTCATACCCAATAAGCTCTGGTTTAGATCACCCTCTCTAGCAACAAGAGCCTCAACATTATAGACTTTAATTGGGCCAATAAAAAGAGAGTCTATTTTGTAGCGTGCTGTCATTGTTTGGCCATTCGCTGTGTTCACAGGGATAATAAAATTAAGCGCGGCAATATTAATTCCAAGCGCTCTAGCATCTCTGGCGGACAAAACCACCTGAGAGGCCCCCGTATCAACAAGCATGGCTATTTGCCGGTTATTGGTTGTTGTGCGAACAACAAATTGCCCATCATCGCGTACTCTTAAACGAACGGTTGCTTTCTCTGAGCCATGGGGCGAAAGGGTAAAGTTCACACCTGCTGGTAAAAGCTGCTGCAGCACTTTATCACTGCCCTCTAAGAGCGGGGTGCGAAAGGTGTAAAAAATAACAAGAATGAGCGCGATGCCTGCCCAGGTTAAGATGTCCTTAAAGGCTTGCCCGAATCTTCCCGAATAGTCTCTAAGTACAGAGCTTCCAAGCCAGATCAAAAGCGCAGAGCTAGCAACAAGTCCTGCAAAACTAGAGCTATCCAGTCCGGCAATCGTTCCCTGATCATGATAGAGAACAAGAATAAAGCCAGAAATAATCAGTAAACCAAGGGCAATCCAGGTGCTCACGTGAACCTCCGTAAAATTGAGATGTACTTTTGATGCTTTTGACAGTCAATCTCCACTCTTAAGCAAAATCATGAGATTTTAAAGACAAAAAACGAGGGTCCATCGTAAATTTAATGAAAAGAGTAAAGCGGGTAATTCATAAAAATTGAAGGTAACAAACAATTTAATTGTTTTTCTGTTGGCCAGCCGCTTTTAGTTTTAGCACTGGCGGAGTTACATCACTATCGTCTCGTTCAGCATAATATTCTCTCTTAATTTGCCGTGATTTGATGATGTTTTGAATTTGCGCTGTCAAATCTTCAAACTCTTTACTATTCGGGTCAAGCGGTTGTAGCTCTTCATCCCAATCAGAAGAGAAAGGATTAGCAATAGGAGCCATACCTGCAATTACACGTTTTTGAGGAATTTCAAAACGAACAATCGTCCCCTGACGGAGCTCACTCTTTAAAGAAAATTCTCCATCATGAATGGAGATCAATTTCTGACAGATTGCCAAACCAAGCCCGGTTCCACCTTCAGCTGTTTCATGAGCAAGTGAGCCTTGGCCAAAAGGTTTCAATACCTTATCAATTTCATCCTCTGGGATGCCTGGACCGGTATCTTCAACAGAGAGATATTGCCCTCCACCATCTGTATGGCCAACTCTCATAGTGATTTTGCCATTTTGCGGAGTAAATTTCACAGCATTTGAGAGAAGGTTTAAACAGACTTGGCGTATAGCGCGCTCATCAACCCAAAGCGGGTTCAAATCTTCTTCTTCAACCAGTTGTATCTCAATACCTTTGTTTCGAGCTCTCATTGAAATCAGATGCTGGCAATCATCAGCAATATTCAAGAGCTTCACTGATTGCTCATTTAATTCATACCTCTCTGCCTCAATCCGTGAAAGGTCTAGAATTTCATTAATGAGGTTAAGCAGATGATCTCCGCTAGTGTGAATATCTTCAGCATATTCTTTATAAGTCGGATTAGAATGAG
>CAXIBI010000175.1:0-3891 GCA_964022305.1 uncultured Hyphomicrobiales bacterium
CTTGCATGTGTTAGGCCTGCCGCCAGCGTTCGTTCTGAGCCAGGATCAAACTCTTAAATTTTAAAAATTTGATGCCTGCTTTCTTAGACATGAATATATGCCTAAGCGTCGCTATTGCGTTAAAAAAATTAAACTTCAAAAATCTGCCAAACATCTCGAAAGATATTCAACAAACCATTTTGAGGTCCATCACATAAGTTATTTTTTAGAAACCTAAGTTTCTAAGTAACATGGTGTGTTGTTTTAGAAAAACGCGCGACTGCAAGAGTCTCGTTAACTCCCTATTCACAAATCAGCAAATAAATGCTAGATATTGATTCGAGAGAGTATAAGCCAGGACACCGCCGCCTGCGTTTCTCTTTCTAATATTCAATTGTCAAAGAGCCCGATAGAAAGGGATTGACGAATCAATCCATCATCGAATGTATATAGATCAAATTGTGAGTTGTAAACCCCTAATAAAGACAAAAATAAAATCAGGACTTCCGATAACCCCGAAAGCCTAACTTTCTTTTATTGTCTTTCAGCTTGTCTGCGTTAGCCACTTTCGTGTGTCCCGCGTCCCCGCTGCTGATGTCGCTATTAACCCCAAAACCGCCCTCAGAGTCAACGCCTTTTTTAAAAAAACTTCATATTTTTTCAAAAAAAACGCTAAACGATTGAAAGTTATAAGGTTTTATTTTCATCTTTTTTCATCTCTCAAAGAGAGCGTCGGTAACAAAATACGCAAGCAATATTAAAAGATAGAAAAACACCTGATAGAGCCACTTAATTTTTCCTTATGGCGCACAAATTACGGTTCAAAAAAGCTCTTTTTTTCTTATTTTTTCCCCAGCCTCAACAAAGAGCCCACAAAACCTATGAAAATCTCGCTCAACAAACAGAATAAATATTAAATTTGAAGCAGAGATTTATCTCAAACTCAGCAAGCTTTTCTAAGCACACTCTAGACGCCCTATATATAAATGTATAACGGCGCATATTTGGTAAGATCAAAAATCATCTATCAGGTGGATTTAATCTCCTTTCTCACGAAATCTTAAATTTAACAAAATTCAGTGTTGAGAAATGAGCAAATTAATGTCAGAGACAGGGAAGGAAAGTTTTTAGCCTTTCCGATAGATTAATCTTTTTAAAATGACGCAATCTAATATAATTTAGTTCGTACTCATTTATGACAACTTATTCAGGCATACCTAATTCATTTCATGGCATTAACGTCTTGTTAGAACTGAAAAATGGGAACTTGAGGGGGAAATAAAGGTTGAAACATCGCAGAACGAGAGCCCCAAGACATCCAAAGCAAAGGCTTCGTCAGCAAAAAAGCTTGGTTCCAGCTAAAGGCAATTCCTTGCCTGAAGTTTACCTATCAAGAACACAAGCTGGTTCTTCAAGCATATTTGATAAAGACCATTTCGGCACTCATGCCGGTGCAAAGTTTAAATGGCTAGTAAGCACATTGATCGCTGGAACTGTTGGTGTAGCAGCTCTTGGCGTTGCCCTTTATGGTGCGATGAATGTTGAAGATGGCTCCGGCATGGTTGAATCTCTCAAAAAAGCCAGCGTCGCAGCCATGTCACCTTTCAAGCCAAAAACCATGGATGATAAACAATCAACCTCCTCTTTTGGCAAAACAGACCGTCTCCCCTCAACCAGTCAAGGTTTGTCTACCAAATACATCATTCACGATTCAATCGTACAAAAACGCAACGAGAGAGAATTCATTGCCATCAAACCCTATGTTCGCATTGTCACAAGGCTGGCAACCAATGTAGAACCAGACAAATCTATTCCGCTTTTTAATCCATTTAAGCTCTATGCAAACTTAAGCCCAATCGCATCAAAGAATAACAAACGCTCAAAAAACATCACGAGCATCCAAGTCCAATCAAAGATCGTCGAACTAAACGGGGGGATTTTACCAACCGAAGATGGTCAAGAACTCGATGATAAAGACATCCACCAAATCGTCTCTGACGAATACCAGGATGAGAACTTCGCTATAAGAGCTACCATCTATAATGATGAAACAACAGACGAGCCTCAAGAAGAAGTAAAAAAAGCAGTTCTACCAATTACGAAAAACACAACAGTTTTAGAAAAGTCGATCATCATCCCAGATGAAGACAGCTTTGAAGGTCTGGAAACGCACATCATTGCTGTTCGCAAGAATGACAATCTACGCTCCATTCTAGCCGGAGCGAAAGTCAGTCCCTGGCAAGCGCCTGCCATTGCTGAAGCTATGGAACCTATTTACTCTTCGACAAATATTAAGCTCGGCCAAGAACTCCACTTAATGCTCACCCCCTCTCTGACAACCAATAATGAGATGGACCTCGTGCGTGTCAGCATTTACGAAAGCGGTTCACATATTGTCAGTATCGCTCGAAACTCTGCTGGTGAATTTATTGCAAGTAACCACGGCGCACACTCAGCCCTGTTAGAACAACTCGCCTCAAAGAGTAAGAAACGCCCAACAAGCCTTTACACAAGCTTCTATAATTCATCAATGAAGCAATCCATCGATCATAAAATGATCATGAAGGTCTTGCGCATTCATGCCTATGACATTGATTTTAAACAAAGAGTTGGACCTGGTGATGGCTTTGAATTGTTCTATGACGTCCAAGATGATCAAGCCGCATCAGAACCAAAACTTGGCAATCTCCTCTTCACCTCGCTTACCATCGCTGGTGAAACACGTAAATTCTATCGCTTCCGCACACCAGATGGTGAAGTTGATTTTTATGATGAAAATGGTGACAACGCGAAGAAGTTCCTGATGCGCAAACCAGTACGCGGCGGCGGCGCACGGCTCACATCAGGCTATGGCATGAGGTTCCACCCGCTCTTGAAAAGAAGAAAAATGCACAAAGGCGTCGACTGGGCCGCCAAACCAGGAACCCCAATTTTATCAGCTGGTAATGGCCGCATTGAAGCAGCAAAACGCCATGCAGGTTACGGTAATTATGTACGTATCAAACATGCCAACGGATATAAAACTGCTTATGCCCACATGCTCCGTTTTGGCAAAGGCATCCGAACTGGCGCGAAAGTACGCCAAGGTCAGGTCATCGGTTATGTCGGCTCAACAGGTCGCTCAACGGGCCCGCACTTGCACTATGAAATCTTGGTCAATAACCGCCACGTAAACCCCATGCGCATCCACGTGCCCCGCGGCCGTCAGTTGAAAGGGAAGGAAATGGCTGAGTTCCAAAAAGAAAGAACGCGCATTGATGACCTCATGCGCCGCATCCCAGTAAAAACTCGCGTCGCACAAAACGAAAAGTAAAATTGCAGAGCTAGATAAATAAAAAAGCAGCGTCATACCAACGCTGCTTTTCTTCACTTTTAGCCAATCTTTTCCAAGCTCACTCATCTCACACAACAAAATCTATCATAACGATGAAGGAGTGACGCCTCTTCGGCGTCAGGACATGGCGTAGCGCCAGCGCAGCCCGGGGCGAGCCCCGCCCAACGGAGGGCCCGCAGCGAAGCAGCGGAATAGCCCGTGAGTTTTAAAAAGCACTCACACCCCACTCACCAACGCGTACAGGGCTATCCGTCTTGCAATTAAATCCAGCCGCCAAACGATCCGCTGCATCTTGCGCTATCTCGTTCGCGCCTTTATTTGCTAATGCATCCACATAAGCCATATGGCACGCCTCAGAGCCATCAAGCTTGGTCACCACCAAAATCTGCCCCTTACGTCCACCAGAGCCGGTTTCAGTATAATAACGAAGAATTGTCGCAATCGGGCGACCATAGCGCAGCCGCCATTCCATTTTTTTGCCAATGGTGTTAAAGGGGCTAAGACGTTGAGAGAAAGATTTTTGATTCATCCCATTGGGGCCATATCCAAGTGAGAAGCGCAAATCAGCCTCAGAGATA
>CAXIBI010000176.1:0-3761 GCA_964022305.1 uncultured Hyphomicrobiales bacterium
GAGGCGCGCTCCACTTTCATTTTATAAATAAAGAAATCTGGCAAGGCATTGTAAAGCTCAGCCTTGGGGTGTCGGTTTATATATCTGGTGCGGTAGTGCTCTTCTAGCTCTGGGGTCTCTTCTTTTGAAATACGCTCGGTTTGACCGATGATGGTTATGCGAGGATGGGCGAGAGCATCACCTTTGCCCGGCTCGCCTAGGAGGAGAGCTGTGCGTTTGTCTTGCTTGATGGCTTTGGTGTGGGCGGCGAGGTCTGACATAAGAAACACCGGCTCGCCTTGCATGGTGAGGACGCAATTGGTGCGCGAGACGAACGGGTAACCTGTCTCTGGCTCGAGCACTGATATGGCGCCGTGACGCGCCAAGCGCATTAGCTTGCGCCCGAGTTGTATGGCGTCTGCGCTCGTTTCTAAAATCGGGGACTTATTGTTTTGGGTTTCGGTCACGGAGGGTCCCCTTATTCTTGTATAGCTTCTATCTGACAGTATTCAATAAGAAACAATAGATAGATTGCAAGAGGTTTTATGGTACTATTTTTATATTAGAGTAGCGGACTAAAACTCCTTCTACTTCCCTGCCCCCTCATCATGGTCTTGGCTGACGGAGTTTTTTAGGAGGTTTAAATCATCGAATTTTTTGGCTTTTGTTTTGATTTTGCACGAGGTCTCTAAGTCTTTATCATAGCAGTTGATGGTGACACCATCAGGGTAGAATGAAACGTTCTCGCATATGGCGAGATATTTAAAACCGCCTTCTTTGGGCTCGGATCTTTTTAATTCGTCCAGTTTACATTCTGTTTTGAGAAACAACATCCGGCGGATCATATAGTCTTTTATTTCTGCCTTCGCGAGGGAAGGCAGAAATAAATTGAGTTGCATTGCACTGGTCACAAGCATACCGATCAATAGAAATTGAGCCCGTGCAGGAGTGAGCAGATTGCTTGGTTGAACGTAGGATTTCATATTTTTCATGGGGCTCAATCTGCTCTAGAGTCTTGCTTTGCGCACAATTTTTCCGATCCTCGCTTTACTCAGGGCGGCTATCAATATAAGCGCGGATCGCCCACATGGCTTCTTGAGAAATGAGGCCTTCAAATTTTGGCATCTTGGTTACGCCATTTTGATGATACCCTTTTCTCACACGGTTGATGTACCATTCATCACCTTCAGCGTCGTCTTCAAGGTAGCGCAAGTCAGGAGATGCACCACCTGATTTTGCTTCTAGGCCATGACAACGAGCGCAGTTTGAGTTGTAACCTCTTGCGCCAATTTCAATGGCAGTTTCATTGTCTTTATAAGGATTTTTCTTCAGCCACTCTTCGCCCAACTCTTTGAGACCTGTTGTATCAACAGGTTGAGGGGCGCCATCACCGTGGGCTGAAACTTGCTGACTTACAGCCACAGAAAGTACTCCCGCCGCAAACATGGCTAAAATTTTTGATTTCTTCAAAATTGACATCTTAATAACCTCCCAGTTCATTTTAATTTTTTATCGGATCAAGCCAGATTTCCCAGCTTGCGCTTCCGTGTATTTTTAGGGAATAAATTCCCGGTTCGCTGATCAAATGCTCTTGCTCTCCGCCGCCACCGATGTGAAAATTTTGCAATACGTTTCCTTCTTTATCTCTCAGATAGAGAACGAAAATAACGCCTTGACTTCGATAGCGAAGAAGATGTGGTTCAGTTAATGTGAAATTATCCGTGACCGTGCCTAAGCGCCCTTTGTAAGTTGGTGGTGCGAACCGCCGGGCTAACTCGTCAAAACAAGAGAGACGCTCTTTATCATCTTTTTTAAAGCGGCATTGTTGAAGTGCCTTGCTTGGATTGATGTGTTTTTTAGTCTCTGTTTGCTTGCCCGCATCAGCCACTGCTTTAGATAAAAAAAACGGGCTAGACGATAAGACAACGGATAAAATTACACTTGAAAAAAACTTACCAATTATGCGGACAACCAACACATCCCTCCATGAAGGCGCCTTGGAAAATCGCAAATGTTATTTTTGTGCCTTCCATACGGGCATTGGCAAAATTTGCATTATAAAATTTCGCTTCACTAAAATTAGCGTTGATGATTTTTGCGCCGACGAAAATGCCTTTATATGCTTTGGTCGCTTCAAAATTAGCAGCTGTTAAATCTGCATAACTCATGTCTGCTTTTTTTGTGCGGGCGAATTCTAAATTAGCGCTCCTCAAACTGGCACCAACAAATTTTGTATCAATTAATTTGCTGACACGTAAATCGGCCGCTTCTAAATCAGCGCCGGAAAGGTCAGCTCCAGTTAAGTTAATACCGCGCATGTCAGCACGGACGAATTTGGCGCCTCGCAAATCAGCGCCAGACAGATCAGCCTGGGCTAGATCTGCGTGTCTGAAATCTGCATTATGACAAACTGTTTTTGGTTTGATTTCGCATCCCTTGATGATCCAAGGGGTTGGGCGTGGTTCTTTTTCATTGACGATTTTTTTATAGGCACTTGAGGGTGACACACTAAAAATCGCTACAGCGATAAATGAAAAGACAACAGCACTTAGTGCTGTGATGATCGAACGTTTTCTTATTTCTTTTTTTCTAAAGAGTGCTCGCAAAATAATATACTCCATTGCTTACAAGTGGGGACTTTCATAGTTGAAGAGTTGGCGAGAAATTTTCTCGCCAACTCTTTTTCAAGAAATCGCCTAGTTGGGAAGGGCGGCATTTAGGTCCTCATTCTTAAGTTACCTTTTCACGAGGACCTAAACTCATTTCTGATCTTTCTTGAATTTACAGCGACTACAATTAGGAGATTATTTTGCTGCAAGTTCTTTTGGAAGTTCAAACACCCAGAATGAACCACCTTGTGATACTGGCTTCGTTAAGTCAGCGATGTCGCCACCCCATAGAGGCACAGCACCACCGTAGCCAGAGCCAATACCGATATATTGCTTGCCATCCATTTCCCAAGTGATTGGAACAGAAACGATGCCTGAACCTGTTTGGAATTTGAATAGTTCTTTACCGGATTTAGCGTTGAACGCTTTCAAGTAACCATCACTAGTTCCTGTGAAGACAAGGTTACCTTTTGTTGTTAGCGTACCTGACCATAGAGGAAGCTTCTCTTTCGCTGTCCATACGATTTTACCTGACATAGGTTCAATCGCTGTTAGGGCACCAATGTGAGTATCAAATTGCTTTTTGATACGGAAACCCTGGCCAAGATAAGCTGCGCCTTTTTTGTAGGTTACGTTTTCTGTCCAGTAATCTTCTGTCCAGTGGTTTGCACCAATGTAGAAGAGACCTGTTTCAGGGTTATAAGACATTGGGTTCCAGTTTTTACCGCCCAAGAAGTTTGGTGTAACTTGGATTTTCTTGCCTTGTTTTTTACCTGGCTCAGGTTTTGGAGGACGTTGGCCTTCAACTTCAATCGGCTTACCTGTTTTCAGATCAAAACCTTTTGCCCATGAAATATCTGGAACAAAGCCGTGAGCTGCCACAAGTGATAGTGGACGATTGATCTTGCCACCACGTTTGGTGAGCTTGTCGAGATCTGTTACGAAGAAGAAACCATTACGGTCAGCGTGGGCGCCTAATCTTCTACCTTCATGCTCGAACAGCACGATTTCGTTGTTACCTGAGAAGTCCCAAGCATCGTTAGGTGTGTGCTGATAGAAGCCAACCATGTCACCTGTTGTTGGATCAACATAAGCTTGACCAGAAGTGTAGAGACTTTCCCAATTTCTTGGATCGTCACCTTCTTTTGTCCGCTTCCATGTGTTCCAAGGAGC
>CAXIBI010000177.1:0-3723 GCA_964022305.1 uncultured Hyphomicrobiales bacterium
ATAAGACTTATTATGAGTGGATGAATAATATTCAGCCATGGTGTATTTCGAGGCAATTATGGTGGGGGCATCAGATCCCGGCTTGGTATGGCCCTGATGGAGAAGTGTTCGTTGCGCAATCGTCAGGCGAAGCACAATCATTGGCTGATAAGCACTATGGTGAAGTTAAAGAACTGACCCGTGATGAAGATGTGCTTGATACATGGTTTTCATCAGCGCTTTGGCCGTTCTCTACATTAGGCTGGCCTGAGAAAACGCCGGAGCTTGCACGCTATTATCCGACAGCGACTTTATCGACGGCGTTTGATATCATTTTCTTCTGGGTGGCACGGATGATGATGATGGGCATTCATTTCATGGATGAGGTGCCGTTTGAAACGGTTTATATTCACGCTCTTGTTCGCGATGAGAAGGGCAAGAAGATGTCCAAGTCCAAGGGCAATGTTGTGGACCCTCTTGGCTTAATTGATGAGTATGGTGCTGATGCACTGCGTTTTACTATGGCAGCGATGGCAGCACCGGGCCGAGATGTTGCGATGTCTATTCCGCGCGTTGAAGGCTATCGGAATTTTGCAACCAAGCTTTGGAATGCAGCGCGCTTTGCTGAGATGAATGAGTGTGTTGGTGAACGTCCTGTTGATGTAAAGTCTCTTAACCTCACGATTAATCGCTGGATTGTTGGTGAGGCTGAATTAGCATCGAAGGAAATCACAACAGCGATTGAGAATTATCGCTTTAATGATGCTGCATCGAGTATTTATCAATTTATCTGGAACACCTATTGTGACTGGTATGTTGAGCTTTCAAAACCGATTTTTTCATCTGGCTCTGAAGCTGAGATTGAGGAAACGCGGGCTGTGACCGCTTGGGTTATGGATGAGATGATGAAATTATTGCATCCATTTATGCCGTTCATGACTGAAGAGCTTTGGCAACGCCTTGGAGAGCAGGGACGGATGCGCTCGACAATGCTGATTAACGCTGAATGGCCAACCTATGATGGCTTGGTTGATGAGGCCGCAAGTCAGGAAATAAGCTGGTTGATTAAACTCATTTCTGATATTCGCTCTGCACGATCTGAAATGAATGTGCCGGCTGGCGCAAAAATGCCGCTTGTCATGGTTTCTGCGAATGAGAAAACCACTGAGTGGACAAACAGACATGAAAACACCATTAAACATATGGCGCGGCTTGAGGATATAAGCTTTGGTGACGAAGTTCCTGAAGGCTCTGTTCAAGTGGTGATGGGAGAGGCGATTGCAGCGCTTTCACTTAAAGGTGTGATTGATGTAGACGCTGAAGTTGCGCGTTTGAACAAAGAGCTTGGTAAAGTGAGCGGCGAGATTAAGAAACTCTCTGGCAAGCTGTCAAATGAACAGTTTTTATCTAAAGCACCGGAAAATGTGATTGTTGAGCAAAAGCGCCGTTTGGCTGAAGAAACTGAAACGAAAGACCAGTTAGAAGCAGCGCTTGAGCGGATGAAAGAGCTTGGGTGATTTGGCTTAGATGATTTGAAAGACTTCATTTTCAAATTTTATCTCATATGAGATAGTAAAGGGACGGCTTAAATAGCTGTCCCTTTTTTGTTTGGAGAGTGAACAGTTTTTTGGTGTTTTTTTGAGGGGCGATATGGTTCAGGATAGTGGTGAGGGTAAGGCAGGGCGCAGGGTTTTGGTGCTTGGGGCTTATGGTTTAATTGGTAGTGAAGTTTGCCGCCAGCTTATCAAAGGTGGTCACTCTGTTACTGGTTTGGGCCGTGATAGAGCGACAGCGAATTCTGTGTTGCCAGATATTCCCTGGGTCATTCGAGATTTGTCTGACCTTTGTGAAGCCCAAGCGTGGCTTGGAGTTCTGGATGGATTTGATGTTGTGGTCAATTGCGCGGGGGCTTTGCAGGAAAGTTACCGGGATGATCTTGAGGTAGTGCATAGTGAAGCGATAGGCGCGCTAGTTGAGGCCTGTAAATCTCTCGATAGTAGCGTGGTTCAGATTTCATCTGTTGGGGCGGTTTTGGATGCAAGTACACCTTTTTTGCGAACTAAGGCGCAAGGGGATGAACTTATCAGAACCAGTGGAATTCGCTATTGTATTTACAGGCCAGGCTTGGTGATTGCACGCTCAGCTTATGGGGGGACGGCGCTATTGCGGATGCTGGCAAGTTTTCCAATTATTCAGCCCATCGCTCATGCTGAGGCAAAAGTGCAGACAGTGTTTGTTGAAGATCTGGCCTTGGCTGTTGCCTCGTTTGTGAGCGGTGATGTGCCTAGTGGTACGGAGTGTGACTTAGTGGAAGAGCAGGCGCATAGTTTGAAGGAGTTGATATCCGCTCATAGGGCGTGGCTTGGGTTTAAGCCTGCTCTTTCATTTGTTCATTTTCCTGATTGGTTCGTTGAGTTTACAAGTTCAATTGCTAATTTTTTTGGGCGGCTTGGTTGGCGGTCTCCACTTCGTAGTTCTGCGATGCAAGTTATGAGTGAAGATATTTTAGGTGATGCTGAGCCGTGGAAGACAATAAATGGTTCTCATCTTCGCTCACTAAATGAAACTTTTAAGAGTATGTCAGCTCAAGTGGAAGATCGGCTTTTTGCGCGGATGGCATTGCTTATGCCGCTCATGGTTGGGGTTCTCTCTTTATTTTGGTTTCTTTCTGGCGTGATAGGTTTTTACAGCATCGAAAAGGCTGCTCAGGTGCTTATTGATGTTGGGTGGGCAAAAGAGTTTGCTATGATGAGTGTGGCTTTTTGGGCGGTTGTTGATTTGGTTTTGGCTGGTGCTATCCTAATCAGAAAATATGCGAAATTAGCTTGCTGGGGGATGATTGGGGTGAGTTTGTTTTATCTTCTGGCCTCTAGTTTAATTGTGCCTAGCCTCTGGTTAGATCCGCTTGGACCGATGGTTAAAGTTTTACCAAGCCTTGGTCTTGCTTTGGTTGTTCGTGTACTTCTTGAGAGCCGTTGAATTCATTTATTATATTTTATTACCACAATGTAGATATGCGGTTTTTTACAAAAAATCCAATTTCATCAATTGGTTATCAGATATTTCCCATGTGAGAGTGTGTTTTTTATGGTTTGATTGTGCGACAAATTTGTCTTTTGTACTGTTTTTGTGCAACCATGCAGTCATCTGCACATTTTTAAGGCAGGTGGGCCCGTGGTGTGATGTCACTTTAAGCCCTAAAAAATTATAATATTTAAATGAAATTCTGGAGGGGAGTTTTGCTATGCCTATGTTATCTGCTTTGGCACTGAGTATTGGTGTTTTGGCCGCAGTGGCCACTTATTTATTTGTTTCTGATGTTGGGGGATTAGGGTTGCAAATTTGGGCCGCCTTTATTGCCTGGGCTTGTTTTTTCCACTGTGGTGGTGGAGAACGAGGGTTATTAACGACCATCATTTGTACTGCGTTTGGCGTGATCGTTGGTGCTGCTGCCTTGCATTGCAACGCCGTTTATAATCCTGGACTTGATGGCGCTCTATGGGCTGGCATTTGTGTGGGTATTGGCGCGGCAATTATTGTGCTGATGTCATCAATACCTTTGTTTTCAACCATTCCGGCTTCTGTTTATGGTTTTGCCTCAATCGCAGCCTTTGCCTTGTTAAAATCGGGAACAGATGATCTTCTGTCGCCAACAATTGGTAATCCGGTTGTGGTGATTATCCTATCGCTGATAGTTGGTGCAATCTTTGGCTATATCTCTGAAAAGCTTGCAGGCATGCTAGC
>CAXIBI010000178.1:0-3660 GCA_964022305.1 uncultured Hyphomicrobiales bacterium
ATGCTGGCCTTGGTAACCAAAATTCATCGCATTGGTCTATGGGAGACTTGCTTGCTCGTGCTTCTGAAAGTGATCCGCTTGGAGCTAGCAAAAGTGAAGAGGCTCCTCAACCCCTTTCGCAAACACCTGGTGATCAAGGTGCTTTAGGACAAGGGGCTACGCCGCCTATCAACATCAATGCAATTGCACAACTGGTTGATCAAGCGGCGGCTGTTGAATTATGGCGGACCTATCGCTCTGGTCTTCGCACCAAAGTGAGCTCTTCAGTTTATAATGATAATGGGGAAGCTTTCCGTCAGATCTCTGGTCTTTATGGCTCAGATTTATCATTCAAAGCCAATGTTGATCGTTATATCACCGACTTTGATCGCTTGCTGAATGATGCAGAAACGAAAGATCCTGCGGGTAATCTTTCAACCAAGCACCTCACTTCTGAAGGTGGCCGTGTGTATCTGTTGTTGATGCATGCGTCTGGACGCATTGGTGGGTAGGAAGAAGAAGTTTTAGTTATTTTCTCTCACGGGCTATGAATTTTTAGTAGCGCTTCAGATGCCCACAAAGCATCCGCATTATTATCTCTCACGGCTATTCCATGAGCTGAAGCTCATGGGCCTCCGAGGGGCGGCGCTAAGCGCCGGGCAGCTCGCGCTGCCATGTCCCATTGCCCGAAAAGGGCAATGCTCCTTCTTCGTATATTAAGATTATGAATATAAGCAAAGAGCTGCCACAATCAACTCGGCGACCATATTTAACCAGTTTTTATGCCCGATTTCTAAAATTTATTGCACTTCCCTCATAATGAGGGTATAAGCCTGTTTTTCATGCTGTTCACCCCTGGAGGAAGCATGATTAAGTGCTCAATTCCTTAAGCTTTTAAAGTCTAACCAGTTGCTGATGGGCAGCTGAAGGACAAAAAAGGATCTGGGTGCCATTTTTCAAAATATTAGGAGATACTGATGTCTGATGTAGTCGAACTTAAAGCATCGGTGCGTGAGCGTGTCGGCAAGGGGGCCGCTCGAGCTGAAAGACGGAATGGACTTGTTCCAGCCGTTATTTATGGCGATAATAAAGCACCAGAAGCAATTACCCTGCCTTATAAAGAAATTTACAAGCAACTTCACACTGGTCTGTTCCTTTCGACCGTGTTCTCAATTGACGTTAATGGTAAGAAAACAGATGTTTTGGCACGTGATTGCCAAGTGCACCCTGTAAAAGATTTCCCAATCCACGTTGATTTCTTGCGCATTGGTAAGGGTACGAAAGTTTCTGTTTCTGTGCCTGTTAAATTCCTTAACGAAGATAGCTGCCCTGGCCTTAAGAAAGGCGGCGCACTTAACATCGTTCGCCACGAGCTGGAACTTACTTGTGCTCCAAATGCTATTCCTGAAGTTGTTGAAGTTGATTTGGCTGAAGCTGATATTGGTGCTTCAATTCACATTTCAGCTGTTCCACTTCCAGATGGCGTAACATCTACCATCACTGATCGTGACTTTACTGTTGCAACAATTGCAAGCTCTGGTCCAACAGAGAAAGATGAAGACGAAGGTGAAGGTGAAGCAGAAGGTGAAGCAGAAGGCGGCGAAGAAGCAGCTTCTGAATAACCCATACAAACCCTAGGAAACCGATGATGAAGCTCCTTGTTGGACTTGGAAATCCGGGCAAAGACTACGCTCGCAATCGTCATAATATCGGTTTCATGGTTCTTGATGAAATTGCCAAGGCGTATAACTTTACGCCTTGGCGTTCTCGTTTTAAGGGCGAGACTGCTGAAGGTTTGATTGATGGGCAAAAGTGTTTATTGCTCAAGCCACTGACCTTCATGAACCTTTCTGGTGAAGCAGTTCAAGCCGCCAGTTCATTTTATAAAATAGATTTAGAAGACATCATTGTCTTTCATGATGAGATTGATTTACCGCCTGCGAAAATCAAAATCAAAACTGACGGTGGCAATGCTGGGCATAATGGGCTGAAATCACTTAGCCAGCATGTGGGAAATGCTTATGTTCGCGTGCGTTTAGGCGTTGGTCGCCCAGCGCAAAAATCACAAGTTGCCAATTTTGTTTTAAAAGATTTTTCAAAAGATGACGCCAATTGGCTTGAAGATGCTTTGCGCTCAATTAGCCGTCATGCCGGGCTGCTTGTCTCAGACAATCAATCTGATTTTATAAATAAGATCAGTGATGACTTAAGGGACTATTTCCCTAAAAAGGCTAAGAAACCTAAGGCTGAGAACAAAACAATACCAAAGCCTCAGTCCCCTGAGGGAGTTGTGATTAAAAAAGAAAAGTACAGAAGCCGGGCAGATAAAAACGCTTCGAGCGATACCAAACCGGCTGTAAAAGAAGAGAACACTACAAACGACAAAAGCGCATTAAGTGCAGCTTTGGAAAAATGGTTGAATAAGGGAGATGACAAGTAATGGGGTTTAAATGCGGGATTGTGGGATTGCCGAATGTTGGTAAATCAACCCTTTTTAATGCGCTCACCCAAACTGCTAGCGCTGAAGCTGCGAACTTTCCTTTTTGTACCATTGAGCCGAATGTTGGTGATGTCTCTGTGCCAGATGAGCGCTTGGATAAGTTAGCTGCCATTGCACAATCAAAAGAGATCCTGCCGACCCGTCTCACCTTTGTGGATATTGCTGGCCTTGTTAAAGGGGCGTCTAAAGGTGAAGGGCTTGGCAACCAGTTTTTGGCTAACATTCGCGAAGTGGATGCGATTGCTTATGTGCTGCGTTGTTTTGAAGATGAGAACATCACCCATGTTGAGGGCAAGGTAGACCCGCTCTCTGACGCGGACACGGTTGAAACTGAGCTGATGCTTGCCGCTCTTGAAAGCCTGGAGAAGCGCAAGGGTAATTTAGAGAAAAAAGCTAAGGGCCAGGATAAGGAAGCCATTGCGCTCCTTAAGATAATCGAGAAAGTGCTTGCTAAATTGCAAGATGGCCAGCCTGCTCGTGCGACCGAGATTAGCGATGAAGAGCGCCCGCTTTTCCGCCAGCTACAACTCCTCACTGACAAGCCTATTGTTTATGTGGCGAATGTTGACGAAGGTTCTGCTGACAAGGGCAATGAACTCTCGAAACGTGTTGAGGATCAGGCACGGGAAGAAGGTGCTGCGTTTGTTATCATCTCTGCCAAGATTGAATCTGAGCTATCAGGCTTAGAGGCTGAAGAACGGGATGAGTTTCTTGCTGACCTTGGTCTTGAGGAACCTGGACTTAACAGGCTTATTCGTGCTGGCTATGGTCTTCTCGACCTCATCACCTATTTTACTTGCGGGCCGAAAGAGACCCGTGCTTGGACCATTCCGCAAGGGACGCTGGCACCGCAAGCGGCTGGTGTTATCCACACGGACTTTGAAAAAGGCTTTATTCGCGCTGAGACCATTGCGTATGACGATTACATCGAACTTAACGGTGAAGCTGGCGCGAAAGAAAAAGGCAAGATGCGCCTCGAGGGCAAAGAGTATGAAGTGAAGGACGGAGATGTACTGCACTTTAGGTTTGCGAATTAATAACCGTCGTTATTTTTTGTGGCTTTATTATTGAGTTCAGTATTTTCTGTGATTGCCGCTAACTGACTTTGCGAGGCAAAGCCTTATGTTGAATTAAAGTTCGACAATATCTGCTTTATCTTCTTCAGTTTGCACAAATTTAGC
>CAXIBI010000179.1:0-3603 GCA_964022305.1 uncultured Hyphomicrobiales bacterium
GCGAAATGAGTTTTGACTTTATCAGACCGATAAGTTTGTCAGCTGTCCCGATCGTCTCTCTAATATCTTCAAGATAAATGATCTTGGCGACTTTCTTCAGCTCGGTTTCAACTTGTTCTAACCGGCCAAGCTCGATGAAACGCTTTGAAGTGAGGATGGTTTTAACGGTTGCTGTTTCGGTTGCTGCGACCATACTGCTTGGGCCTGCTGAAAAATTCAGCATAGCAGGAACGCGGCCGATGGCTTGTAGTCCCATGAAGGTGGCAACTGTGCCGTTGGTGTTCGGCAAGAGCACGCCGACTGCTTCGCCGGGTTCTGAAAATTTTTCAAATTGTTTGCCAAGGATAAGGCTGCCTAGGATAAGCCGTTTATAGCTCATAGGATTGCGCTCAACATCTTCCAGGATGGGCAAAGATTTGCCGTGTACTTTGGCGGCATCCAGGAGACCTTGAAATAAGGTGCGATCTGTATTGCTGGTCTCGAACACCATATTTGTCATGACATCATGGAGATCACGGCCAATTTGAGCGCGTCTTTCACGTCCTGTTAGGTTTTCCGGTGTTTCCATTTTTTGTGGAGGTAAAATGGTTACTGTGATTTTGGGGAATAGCCTTAGGCGCATTTTTCCTTTCATTCTTGAAAAGAGACTGAATTGGGCGCCATCAATGCGAATGGGTAAAATCTCTGCGCCAGCATTGGCAGCAATCATCCCAGGGCCTTCATAGATTTTCATCAAGGCGCCGGTGATGGTAATCCGCCCTTCAGGGAAGATGATACATTTTTTGCCCTTCGCGACTTCTTTAATCAGACCTTTTAAGGCCATCGGATTGGCTGGGTCGAGGGGGTAAAGGTTAAAGAGAGAAAAAGCGGGTTTCACCCACCATTTTTCGGCGACGTGGGTATTGATACCAAAGAGAGGGGTGTCTGGTAGGAAGCTCCCTAAGATAGGGGCATCGAGAAAAGAGGTGTGGTTAGCTATGATGACAGCTTTATCACCGATTTTTTCATAATTCTCTAGCCCCTTAACTTCGACACGATAAAGGGCCTTGAAGATAAAACGGCCGATTGATTTTACGAGTTCTTGAGGTAAGAGCTTGCAGATATAAAGGGCGACAAAGGCGTTCATAATGGCAACGGTTGTGAAAATGGTGAGGACGCCATAACCGCTTTTTATAATCACCACTGCGAGCAATGATGCGCCGACCATAAAGGCTGCGTTTATGATGTTATTACCAGCAATGGTACGAGAGAGCTCTTTGGGATCGCTATAGTGTTGGACCATGGCAAAGAGTGGTACGGCATAGATACCGCCAAAGGCTGCGATGATTACGAGTGATAGAACTACAAGAGTAGAACCGCTTAACTCAAAAAATTGAGGGATGTTATAGAGTGTGTCTCCTGTTGGTTGTGGGATGTTAAGCGAGGCTGTGAGTGCAACCAATGCAAGACTAAAAATGGTAATGGCAATGGCGGCTAAGGGCACATATTTGGGTGTGATTTTCCCTTTGAGGAGTTTGTTACACATTAAGGAACCAATCATAATGCCGACAGTGAATGTGCCGATAAAGAGATTGGTGACGTGCTCATTTGCGTAAAAGCTTTCTTTGGCAAAGGTTGGGAATTGGGTAAGAAAAATTGTTCCGACAAACCAGAACCACGAAATCCCTAAAACAGATAAAAAGACAGTTCTGTCTTTTGCAGCTATGCGCATAATATTGACAGTTTCACCAAGGAAGTTTGGATTGATTTTTAAGTTTGGTGATGGGGCTTCAGCCTTGGGGATGTAGAGACTTGCGATGAAACCTGCGATCGATAGGCTAAGCAAGGTGATTGAAACATAAGTTAGTCCATTGTCCATTGTGATGAGGACACCGCCGAATAATGTGCCTAGCAATATGGAGAGAAAGGTGCCTGTTTCAATGAGGCCATTGCCAGCAATGAGTTCGTCATCTGTTAGGTGTTGAGGCAAGATGCCGTATTTAATGGGGCCGAAAAAGGTAGATTGGGTGCCCAGTAAAAAGAGGACGATAAGACCTAGGGTGACAGATTCTAGATAGAAGCTAGCAATGGCTATAATCATCAGGATGATTTCTGCGAACTTAATTTTGTGTATGAGTTTGGTTTTTTCATACTTATCTGCGAGTTGTCCGGCAGTCGCTGAAAACAAGAAAAAGGGGAGAATGAAAATGGCTGCAGCAATTGTTATGAATAAGGGTGCATTCAGCCCTTGTGCTTCAGCTAATTTATAAGTGACGAGAATGACAAGAGCGTTTTTGAAGCCATTGTCGTTAAAAGCTCCCAAGGCTTGAGTGATAAATAGGGGAAGAAACCTTTTGGTTTTTAAAAGTTCAAACTGAGAATGGGCCACTTTGTTTTCTACCTTTTTATAGATCTTGCTTGAGTGTACTGGGTTTTTAATCTGGGTACACGGAGAATTACTTTAAAATCTTATTATTTTTGGATATAAAATAAACAGTGTTTAATTTCAAGTGCCGTAGTGAAATTTTTTTCTTTTGAGACCTTGGAAAAGGGTTAAGGTTAATAAGTTACAAGTGCGATAATATTATTGATCGATTGCTTTAGGGCGTTGTTTTGTCACTTGTAAACACTCAAGTGAACTGACATATATGACTTATGTCTAAGAACCAAAAGTCAAAATTCATTGAAGCTGTAGAGCTGGCGGCTGAGCAGCACAGGTCTGTGATTGCTGAGACGCCTTTGCAGCGTAATGCCTTTCTTTCAAATCGCTATGACTCAGACATCTATTTAAAGCGTGAAGATTTAACGCCTGTGCGGAGTTATAAAATCCGAGGTGCGTTTAATTTTTTCCGTAAGGCCATATTAGAAGGCGGTGAGACGCAGAAATTTGTTTGTGCCTCTGCTGGTAATCATGCGCAAGGATTTGCTTTTGCCTGTAAGCATTTTGGGGTTAAGGGTGTTATCTTCATGCCGGTGACAACTCCTCAACAAAAACAGGAAAAAACAAAGGTTTTTGGTGGAGATAGTATTGAGATCAAAATTTATGGTGACTTTTTTGATCAATGCTACAAGGCGGCTATCAAATACTCTGAAGAGACAGGTGCGGTTATGGTGCCGCCGTTTGATCACGCAGATATTATTGAGGGACAAGCCAGTGTGGGTTTGGAAATTCTCTCTCAAATGAACGAGCCAATAGACATTCTTATTTTGCCGGTTGGTGGAGGCGGTTTAGCGGCCGGTGTAGCGCAAGTTATGAAGGAGTGCTCACCTCAGACTGAAATGATTTTTGTGCAGCCAGCAGGTGCACCGAGTTTTAAAGAGAGCCTTATTAAAGGTGAGCGGGTCTTACTTGATAGAGTTGATAATTTTGTCGATGGAGCGGCTGTTGGCCAGATGGGGCAATTGAATTTTGATCTGTTAAAAGATACTGACCCTGAAAGGGTCATGCTCATTCCTGAAGATCATTTGTGTGAAACGATTATAGAGATGCTGAATATTGAGGGCATTGTTTTAGAGCCTGCGGGGGCATTGGAAGTTGATGCGCTTCGCTGGATTGATCCTTCAAAATTGAAGGGTAAGCGGGTTGTTTGTATTGCCTCTGGTGGCAACTGTGGTTTTTAGCGC
>CAXIBI010000180.1:0-3585 GCA_964022305.1 uncultured Hyphomicrobiales bacterium
GTTGCTTTCAGATAATCATCAAACAAGTTTTTAGGAAAAGTACAAACGGTTACATCAGTGAGTGCACTGGCAAAGGCCGCGTTTTTATCTTTAAAGGCACGGCCAATAAAATCAGGAGGGAATCCAAGACCAATGGTCTGTTGGCGACCATCCGGCAAAATTTTAGAGAGTTTGACTATACCATTTTTAATAGTGGCATAATTTTCGGTCGGTTCTTCATCACAAAAGATGACATCACCTGCTTTATACTCTTTCGTGCGTGTGATTTTACGTAATTCATTGACACTTTCGCTGCTGAGCTCAGAGCACATACCACAAGCCCGTACTTCACAGACTTTGCACTCAGGATGATCGCCTTCGCAATCATTCGATTGAAAATCAACATGAACCACGTTCTTATTTTGCATAACTATCCCCATGAAACGAGCAGTATTATTTTATCATGCACGATAGAATTGATCTAGGTAAAATTAGTTATATTGTAAATATAGGAATAAAAATTAATTAAGTACAGTTCCGCCTAAAAGTGGATACCGGTTTTAGGGAAAAAGGAACGTCAAAAAAGTTCCGCCTAAAAGTGGAGGCGGGTTTTAAAGCTGACACTCTCGCCGCTCCGGTTGCTAGTGGGCAACCTGAAGGGGCACTAAAAGAGGTGGAAACTGAAGCAGCAGTAAAGAGCTAACCACTATAAGGAGTGTATTAAATGCTCGTGCCCTAGTAGGTTGCAGATTTCGCTTCTGTCTCTGCTTCTGTTTTTGGTTTTTTCTTCATTGTGTCTTGCAATTCACGAGGCACATATTTTTCATCATGCTTTGCAAGAATGGTCTTGGCTTTAAATTGTCCATTGTCCGCAAACGAGCCTTCAGCAATAACGCCTTGTCCCTCTCTAAAGAGGTTTGGTAAAAGCCCTGTATAAGTTACCGGAATAGAATGATCAAAGTCGGTCACCTGAAAAGAAACCGTCAAACCGTCTTCTAATCGTTTAAAAGAGCCATTTTCGACCATGCCGCCAATGCGCAGTTTAGTAGCCCCCTTTGCTTTTCCAGCCACAATATCAGAAGGGGTGTGAAAAAATACCAAACTATCCTTAAATGCAAAGGCAACCAGACCAATACTGACAAAAAGAAGAGTTAAGGCGCCAGCAATAACCAAGGCACGTTTTTTCTTTCTAGTCATGGATTTACTCTCTCCTTAAAATCTAAAAACACTTTCACTATGCAGCGCGCGGCAAATTAATTTCCGCCCAAATTCTAGATAAGGCATCGACCAAATCTTTCAGCATCTCACTTGTATGAAGCGGGCCAGGCGTAATGCGCAAGCGCTCTGTGCCACGCGGCACGGTCGGGTAGTTAATCGGTTGAATATACATACCAAATTGACCAAGCAAACGGTCAGAGACTTCCTTACAAAGCACAGGATCACCAACGAGCACAGGAACGATATGAGTAACTGAATCTATGTAAGGAATCTCAGCTTGTTTTAAAAGATCGCGCAATTCAGAAGCGCGAGCTTGCTGCATTTTGCGCTCTTCATCGGAGTCTTTCAGGTGGCGGACACTTGTCAAAGCGCCGGCGGCCACAGCGGGCGGCAAGGTTGTTGTGAAAATAAATCCACTTGCATAACTGCGGATAGCATCAACAGTTGAACTTTTCGCTGCGATATAACCACCGATGACGCCATAAGCTTTCGCCAACGTGCCTTGGATAATATCAACACGCTCCATCAAGCCTTCGCGGTCAGCAATGCCACCACCTTTGGGGCCATACATGCCAACGGCATGCACTTCATCAAGGAATGTAAATGCATTATATTCGTCAGCTAAATCGAGCATTTCTTTCATGGGGCAAATATCACCATCCATGGAATAAACACTTTCAAATGCCAAAAGTTTCGGACGCTTTGGATCGATGTCTTTTAAAATTTCTTCTAAATGCTCAAGGTCATTATGTCTAAAAACGCGTTTTTCAGCTTTACCGTGCAAAATCCCCTGGATCATAGACGCGTGGTTAAGCTCATCAGAAATCATCACACAGTCAGGTAGCAATTTAGAAAGGGTACTAAGGGTCGATTCATTCGCCACATAACCAGAAGAGAAAACAAGGGCAGCTTCTTTGTTATGTAGGTCGGCCAATTCTTTTTCCAGCTGAACGATCAGATGGTGATTGCCTGAGATATTTCGTGTGCCACCAGCACCAGCCCCCATGCGATCAATCGCATCTTTCATTGCTTCAATAACAGCTGGGTGTTGTCCCATACCAAGATAATCATTTGAGCACCAAACCGTAATGTCACTCATTGGCTCAAGCGAGTTACGCGGGCACTTGCCATCAACAGAGGTATAATCACCAAAATTATACGCCCTTGGATATTGACCAGCAATACGCTCTAGGTCGAGAAAAACCCTATATCGTCCCTCATCCTGGAGAGATTTGATATGGTCTTCAAGACATTGATCATAGTGAAACATAAGCGGTCCTTTCCAAGCCTTTTAAGAGTAGTCCTTAACAAGTTTTTGATTAAGAGAGTTAAATAAACTCAAAAAATTTTCACTTGTAACTCTTTAGGTTTCTTTATTCTTTGGGCTTAGCCCTGTTTTTATCTAGTTCAGCCAAAAGCCGCGATACGGCGTCTTGGGCTTTTTTATTATCTTTCGCCACATCTTTCAAACGGGCTAAAACTATTCTCGATTCATCAATTTTGCGATCTCGGATCAACGCTAAAGATTTATACCAAAGCGCTTCAGGTTTATCAGGCTCAACGGCAAGCACTTTTTCAAAAAAGGAAAGCGCCTGAGACTGCTCTTCTTTTGATTTTGAATTAAAGTGAATCTCACCAAGCGCCATCAGCGCGCCAACATCATCTTTTTTCTCAGCACTGAGTTTTTTATAAAGCGCAATCGATTCATCCCGGCGGCCAACAACAAGAAAAGAGCGAGCAAGCATCATTTTTTCTTTGTGGGTCCCACCCCCTTCAGCCACACGCTTTTCTAAGCCAGCAACCATCTCCTTGATTTGAGGCATGGTTACGTTCTTAGCCATCTCTTGGCGAGAAAGCTGGCGTTGAATATCATGCCCATTAAGGTGAACAATCAAAGCTCCAGTTGCCAGAAAAATTGTCGCAGCTAACCCCATTCCATAGCGCGGATAAACCTTAGGCTTATGTGTGGCATTGCTTGCAAGTCTTTCACTCATGTTGCGTGCTTGGCGTAATTTATTAAGGGCGCGTTTTGCATCCTCCATCACTTGCTCACGTTCGACTTTGTGAATTTTCTCTGTGATCTTTCCTTCAGCCAAAGCAATATCCAGATCGTTTTGTTCTTTAACCAAACGGTCTTTTTCAATTTCCCATTGTTGGGAAAGGTCATTGGTCTCAATGCCATTGCCAAGTGAGCGGTCTGAACCACGCTGCCATAACGGCAATAACATGATAAAGAGGCAAAGCCCTCCAAGTGCTAAAATTGCAATTAACGCACTCATAAACGCAGCTCCCTTATATCGCTTACATCTGAAGTTTCAGTGCCTGTTGGCTGGCCTTCGTCCAATGGGGTATTTGTTTGCTCTAACTCTTTTGCTCCAGCTTTTAAAT
>CAXIBI010000181.1:0-3490 GCA_964022305.1 uncultured Hyphomicrobiales bacterium
AGGTGTGAGGTGTTTTGGCAATGCGTTTTTTGCAAATTTCGATTAGTTCTTTTGAACCGCGCAACATACATGGCGTTGTACCGCAGACTTGTACGTGCGCTTTTTTCCCAACGGGTGAGAGCTGGAACATGGTGTAGAAGGTAGCGACTTCATAGACGCGGATATAGGCCATGCCAAGGAGATCTGCGACCTTGCGCATGGCAGGCTCTGAGGTCCAGCCGTCATTTTGCTCTTGCGCACGCCAAAGCAGCGGGATCACCGCTGAGCGTTCTTTCCCGACCGGGTATTTTTTAATTAACTCTTCAGCCCAGATCATATTTTCGGCTGTGAATTCGAAACTATCTGGTTGTTCTTGTGCAATACGTCTTACACTCATCGATCAACCTCCCCAAACACAATATCTAATGAGCCCAAAATGGCTGCTACGTCGGCGAGCATGTGCCCTCTGTTTAAGAAATCCATTGCAGATAAGTGAGCAAATCCGGGTGCCCTGATTTTACAGCGATAAGGTTTGTTAGACCCATCCGCCACTAGGAAGACACCAAACTCACCTTTGGGCGCTTCAACAGCTGCGTAAACTTCACCAGCTGGAACCTTCACACCTTCTGTGTAGAGCTTGAAGTGATGGATCAAAGCTTCCATGCTTTCTTTCATCTCGTTACGGCGCGGTGGTGCAATTTTATTATCGTCAACGATAACAGGCCCATCCGTTTTCTTTAGCAACTCACAACATTGTTTCATGAGCGAAACTGACTGACGCATCTCTTCCATGCGGATGAGATAACGATCATAATTGTCGCCATTTTTACCAATTGGAATATCAAATGATAATTCGTCATAAATTTCATAAGGTTGGGATTTGCGTAAATCCCAAGCTGCGCCTGAGCCGCGCACCATAACGCCTGAGAAGCCCCAAGCAAGTGCATCTTCTAAACTGACAACACCAATATCAACATTACGCTGTTTGAAAATACGGTTGTTGGTCAATAAAGTATCAATGTCATCACAAACCTTGAGGAACGGATCGCAGAAATCATAAATATCCTGGATCAGATCTTCTGGTAGATCTTGATGAACACCGCCAACACGGAAGTAAGCTGCGTGCATGCGAGAGCCTGACGCGCGTTCGTAAAAAATCATCAATTTTTCACGTTCTTCAAAGCCCCAAAGTGGCGGCGTTAGCGCGCCAACGTCCATGGCTTGTGTTGTGATATTCAAGAGGTGTGAAAGCAGACGGCCAATTTCAGAATAAAGCACGCGGATGATTTGACCGCGGCGTGGCACTTCAACTTTTAAAAGTTTTTCAGCGGCCATACAGAATGCATGTTCCTGGTTCATCGGTGCCACATAGTCGAGGCGATCAAAGTAAGGAACAGCTTGTGCGTATGTTTTGGATTCGATTAATTTTTCAGTACCACGATGCAAGAGACCAATATGTGGGTCAACGCGCTCAACGATTTCACCGTCAAGCTCAAGCACGAGGCGAAGCACACCGTGGGCCGCTGGGTGTTGAGGGCCAAAGTTGATGCTGAAATTTCTTAAACTTGTTTCTGACATTTGACTTATCCTTCACCCTCACCAGCTTTTTCATCGCCGGGTAGAACATATTCTGTTCCTTCCCACGGGCTTTGAAAGTCAAAATTTCTAAATTCTTGCGGTAGCTTAACAGGTTCATAGACAACACGTTTTTGAGTTTCGTCATAGCGAACTTCAACATAACCCGTTGTTGGGAAATCTTTGCGTAGTGGATAACCTTGGAAGCCATAATCAGTTAAGATCCGGCGTAGATCTGGATGACCATCAAAGGCGATGCCATACATGTCATAAGCTTCACGCTCTAACCACAAGGCTCCTGGAAAGACAGACACACAGCTTGGCACTGGCGTGTCTTCATCTGTTTCTAACTTCACGCGAATGCGGTTATTTTGTTTTAGGCTCAGCAAGTGGTAAACCACATCAAAACGGTTTTCACGGGCTGGATAATCCACACCACAAATATCAATGATGCAATGGAATTTACATTGCGGATCATCTCTTAAAAACTTTAAGACGCTTAGAATCTCTTCTCGCTCGACGATTAATGTCAGCTCATCATGCTCGACAGAGGCGCTTTTAACACCGCTCGCCATTTTTGAGCAGATAAAATCTCCAATATCCTGCAACCCGCTTTGCAAAACCGTCTCCTTTAAAGATCTTAAGTTGTTTATTTACAAGGCCTTAAGCTCTGTAACCTTAAAAACTTATCTTTCAATTGTTCCTGTGCGCCGAATTTTCTTTTGTAGCAATAGGATGCCATAAACCAAAGCTTCAGCCGTTGGAGGGCAACCTGGAACATAAACATCTACTGGAAGCACGCGATCACAACCACGTACCACTGAATATGAATAGTGATAATAGCCACCACCGTTGGCACAGCTGCCCATAGAAATCACATAACGTGGCTCTGGCATTTGATCGTAAACCTTGCGAATGGCAGGTGCCATTTTGTTGGTGAGGGTACCAGCAACAATAATCACATCTGATTGACGCGGGCTTGCACGAGGCGCAAAACCAAAACGCTCCACATCATAGCGTGGCATAGACGCTTGCATCATCTCAACAGCACAACAAGCTAGACCAAATGTCATCCACATTAACGAGCCTGTTCTGGCCCATTGAATAAGATCTTCATAAGCAGCTACAACGAAGCCTTGATCTGTGAGATTGCCAGAGAGCTCATTGAAAAAAGGATCGTCAGCGCGCATCACATTGCCGTTTGCATCTCTCAGGCCTCGTTCCATTTCAGGTGACCAATGCATTTCATTGTTAAATGGAGGTTTTGTAATTAATCCCATTATCTAACTTCCTACAGCGTCGTTTTTTCGCTTCAGATGACTTATTTAATGGGCCTTTAGATTGCCCACTTGCAACCGGCCCTAAAGCATCCGCTCTTTTTCGCTTCAGATGCCCACTAGCATCCGCTTTTTTTCGCTTCTAAGGCATATAACATGCCCAAATCATTCAACACTCAAATTACAAAGTGGCTCGCCACTTTTAATCCCATTCAAGGGCACCCTTCTTCCAGGCATAAATCAACCCTATTGTCAGCTCGGCTAAGAAAACCATCATCGCCCAAAAGCCAACGTCGCCAACCTCTTTAAATGTGAGCGCCCAAGGGAATAAAAAGACAGCTTCGAGATCAAAAATAATGAACAGCATGGCAACCAAATAAAAGCGTACATCAAATTTCATACGAGCGTCATCAAATGGCTCAAAACCGCATTCATAAGGGGAGAGTTTTTCTTTTTCTGGTTGTTTATAAGCGACAAGAAAAGGCGCTACCATTAGTGCTAGAGCTATTACAGCAGCAATCCCGATGAATATCGCTATTGGCAGATATTGTGCGGCTACCGTTTCCATTTTTTTGCCCTCATATTCATGCAATCAAGACACTGTCTCAGTTGCTTGTTATGTCTGTGGCTGCAAACAGGAATATTATGACTTAATTTTC
>CAXIBI010000182.1:0-3375 GCA_964022305.1 uncultured Hyphomicrobiales bacterium
GCGATTTTGCCGTTTGTGTTTATTTTCAATCTTGATCTATTGCTGTTGGATGTGAGTTCTTTTTGGGAGGCAAGCCTTATATTTATTGCCTCGCTGGCTGGTATCTTAGCCTTCACGTCACTGACGTTTAGGTGGATGTTTGCGCGATTGAATTTAGTTCAGATGGGTCTATTGCTGATTGTTTGTTGCCTCTGCTTCAGGCCTGATTTTTTTATGGAGCGGGTTTCGCCTTCTTTTCAGCCGCTTGAGGCGGGACAACTCGTCAAAGGTGTGAAAGGTGAGGAGCTTAGGCTTAAGTTTTATTCTCAGCGTGATGAGGCTAGCAAGTGGGTGACCATTAAAATGGCCGATGAGAAAAAGCCGAAGGTGCTAACTGAGGCTCACAAACTAGGGCTTATCACCTTGAAACGGTTGGGTGTGACGGGGACGCCCAATGAAAAAGGCGGGATTGATGTGGCGAACCTTAATTTCTTTGGTTTGGCTAAAAAGGCGGGCATGAATTATGGGGATGCGATTGAGCAGTTAGAGCTTGCGAACCCTGATCGGCTTTCAGCAAAATGGTTTTATTTGCCAGCCTTTGCTTTGTTGCTGCTGGTTGCTTTTTGGCAAATGAAATTTGATCGGGAGAGAGAATTATAGTTTTATCTATCTATTATAAGCAAAGAAAAAGCGGAAAAACACATGTTGTTTTTCCGCTTTTTTATTTTAGTTATCTGTTTTGCTTTTTATGCAGCGAGATCTTTCACGTCCAATACGGAGCCATCTTCATTAAGGCGATAGATGATCGGTTGGCCGGTTGCGATTTCGCGTTGCATGATTTCTTCAGGTGAGAGGCCTTCAAGCTCCATCACCATAGCGCGTAGGCTGTTGCCGTGAGCGGCGACGATGATGTTTTTGCCTGATTTATAGCTCGGCCAGATGATGTCTTTGTAATAAGGGAGAACACGCTCTGCTGTGTCTTTTAAGCTTTCACCGCCTGGAGGTGGGACATCATATGAGCGGCGCCAAATGTGAACCTGGGCTTCACCCCATTTTTCGCGGGCGTCATCTTTATTGAGGCCGGCTAGATCACCATAATCACGCTCATTAAGTTTTAGGTCTTTAATGGTCTCTAAGCCGTCTTGGCCAAGTTCTCCGAGGATGAGGCTGAGCGTGCGCTGGGCTCTGTGAAGTTCGCTTGTATAGGCAAGGTCAAAGCTGTAACCAGCTGCTTTCAGGCGCTGGCCAGCGCTAATGGCTTCTTCAACACCTTGTTCGGTTAGGTCCGGGTTTTTCCAACCTGTGAAGAGGTTCTGTTTGTTCCATTCAGATTGGCCGTGCCTTACCAGCACCAATAGGTTATCCATACTTAAACTTCCTTCAGTTTTCTTAATATTTAGATTGGCTCAATTGAGTGTTGTTCAGCCTAAGCCTTAAATTGGGTCTAGATACTAGAGCATTTCGCTTTTAGATGAATTCAATGGAATGCTCTAGTTTTTTGTTTTGACGTTCCTTTTTTTCCTAAAACCGGTACCCACTTTTAGGCGGAACGCCTTAGTCATTTAAATTGAGCACATCGGCCATTGAGTAAAGGCCTGGCTTTTTATCTCTTCCCCAGAGCGCTGCTTTCACAGCGCCTTTAGAGAAAATATTTCGATCATCTGCTTTGTGGGTTAGCTCTAAGCGCTCGCCATCAGCTGCAAAGATGACTGTGTGGTCACCTCTTACACTGCCGCCGCGGATTGAGGCAAAGCCGATGTCGCCTTGATTTCTGGCACCTGTAATGCCATCGCGTGTGCGCACTGACTTTTCTTCTAAGTCAATTTCTCGGCCCTCAGCGGCGGCTTTGCCGAGCATGAGGCTTGTGCCAGAGGGGGCGTCTACCTTGTGGCGATGATGCATTTCGATGATTTCAATGTCGTAAGCTTCATCTAGAGTTTTGGCGACTTTTTTAACTAAGGCGGTGAGAAGATTTACACCAAGGCTCATATTACCAGCTTTGATGATTGTCGCATGGCGACTTGCTGCTTCTAGCTTTTCTTCATCTTCGCTTGTGAAGCCTGTTGTACCAATGATGTGAACGATACGGGCTTGGGCAGCGTATTCTGCGAATTTGAGGGTGGCAGCTGGATTGGTGAAATCCAGGATGCCATCCACTTTGGTGAAAAGATTTAAAGGGTCATCTGTGATTGTAATGCCAAGAGGTTCAAGATTATTGAGTGTTCCAATATCTTGGCCAACGAGAGGTGAGCCCTCATATTCTGTGGCGCCTACGATTTCTGTATGTTCGTTTTCGATGGTGGCAAGTGTTAATTCTTTGCCCATTCTGCCACCGGCACCCATTACAGCTAATCGCATTTTGGTCATTTCAAACCCTTTTGTGTCTTCTATTTCAATTTGTTGAGCTTACTTTTCAGCATCGAGTGCTTTTTGAATGTACTCTCTGGCGACTTCAGCACCTTCAAAACCAACAATCTCAACCCATTTTTCAGATTCCAAGTCTTTGTATCTTTCAAAGAAGTGAGAGACTTGGCTTAGGCGCATTTGCGGAAGGTCCGTAATGGTTTTCACGTTAGAATACATTGCAGTCACCTCATCAGAGGGAACCGCGATGACTTTTTCATCCATACCGGCTTCATCTTTCATTTGAAGGATGCCAATTGGGCGGCAATTGATAACGCAGCCAGGAATTAGCGGACGGTTATTGACAACAAGAACGTCAATTGGGTCACCATCATCTGAAAGAGTGTGAGGAATGAAGCCGTAATTGCCCGGATAACGCATAGATGTGTATAGGAATCTGTCTACGAACATGGTTCCTGATGGTTTATCCATTTCATATTTTACAGGCTCGCCGCCGATTGGCACTTCAATAATAACATTAATGTCATTTGGTGCGTTCTTACCGACTGCTATTTCATCAATACGCATTTTGGGGAGGTCCTTGTTTCGTTTGAGCCATTCGCTATGATGCTAGTGGCATGTGTTATAATCATATGGATTGGGTTCTAGGCCGGACTGGGCTTGGCGACAACCCCTAAATTTATATCATTTGGGTGTTTATATAGAAAAAACTTGGATTTTTTCTTTTTCGGGCCATTTTTTAAGGAATTGGATGAGTTGATGAAACGTATTTTACTGAGTTTAGCGGTTATTTTTGGCTTTTCGACGAGTGTTTTGGCTGAGGGGAGCAGTGTTTATACGGATACGAATTTAAAGGCTTGTGGGTTGCATTCTCAAGCTGAAGAGGGTGAGGGTGAATGGGCGGTTTTTATGTGCCGTGGTTATAAGGGAAGGCAAGTTTTTATCTCTGAGGCTGATTTGCGCTTCTCACTTGGATATGGCCCCAATGGGATGAACCAAAAATCTTTTTCTCAACGGTTAAGTCCGTTTAAT
>CAXIBI010000183.1:0-3351 GCA_964022305.1 uncultured Hyphomicrobiales bacterium
ACATGTTTTATAGCCATCAGTCTGAAAAGCTGATATTAAATTAACTTGTCTTATAGCCTGAAACTCTTATCAAATGTTTGAACATCTTCAAAATTTTGAATAAAGACAGTATTAATATCTGAATGTGCCAGTTAAATTTAATCCAGGCAGCGCAATATCCATCAAAAATTAAGGATTATTGACCCCAATGGTAACTCTTATAGATAATAAAAAACAAAACGCGAAAAAGTTGTCTCCGCTTCGCCACCCGGAAAAGCAAAATAATCCTGTCTCCACACCGCTTCGCAAACCAGATTGGATCCGCGTTAAAGCGCCTGGCTCAAAAGATTACCAAACCACACGCAATATTGTAAAAGAACACAAACTCACAACAGTTTGTGAAGAAGCAGCCTGCCCAAACATTGGCGAATGCTGGGAAAAGCGCCACGCCACCATGATGATCATGGGCGAGATTTGCACAAGAGCTTGTGCTTTTTGTAATGTAAGAACAGGGCTCCCTTTACCGCTAGATGCAGATGAGCCAAACAGAGTTGCAGACGCTGTTGCTACATTAGGCCTAAATCATGTTGTCATCACATCTGTAGATAGAGATGACTTATCAGATGGTGGTGCCAAACACTTCGCAGATGTAATAACAGCAATAAGATCAGCCGCACCCAAAACCAGTGTTGAAATTTTAACACCTGACTTCTTGAGAAAAGAGGGCGCATTAGAAATTGTCGTCGACGCCAAACCTGATGTATTTAATCATAACCTGGAAACAGTACCTCGTCTCTATTTAGACATTCGCCCAGGTGCTAGATATTTCCACTCAATACGATTATTGCAAAAGGTCAAAGAACTCGACCCAATGATTTTTACCAAATCAGGCATTATGGTTGGGCTTGGTGAAGAGCGTAAAGAGATCTTACAATTAATGGACGACCTAAGAAGTGCTGATGTTGACTTCATCACCATTGGTCAATATTTACAGCCGACCTTAAAACACGCACCGATTGATAAATTCCTCACACCAGATGAATTTAAATCCTTAGAGCAAGTGGCTTATTCAAAAGGCTTTCTAAAAGCATCCTGCACACCTTTAACCAGGTCTTCTCACCATGCCGGTGAAGATTTTGAGCAGTTAAAAGAAGCACGAGCTAAAAAAATTGGCGCTGCCCATTAAGCCTCAACAAAGACCCTAAATTTAAGAGTTTGAAATGCCTAAGTTTGAAACGGTGCACCGCGTACAACATAGTGCTGATGTGATGTATGACATCGTCGCTGATATTGAAAAATATCCAGAATTCCTCACTCTTTGTGAAGATCTAAAAATCATAAAACAGGGTGACGCCAATCTTGAAGGAATAGAAACTCTAGAAGCTGACATGACCGTTGGCTACAAAGCCATTCGTGAAGTCTTTCGCTCTAAAGTCACATTAGATCCTGCGCAAAAAAACATCTCAACAGAAAACATAAATGGCCCATTTAAATTTATGAGAAATAGCTGGCGCTTTGTTCCCTTGAGCGAAAACAGCACTGATATACATTTTTCAATTGAGTATGAATTTAAAAACTGGATGATGGAAAAACTTCTTGGCCAAATGTTTGATAAAGCATTTCGTACTTACTCAAAGTCTTTTGAAGAGCGTGCAGATAATTTAATGAGAACTAGCAAATAAAAGTAATTTAAAAAAAACTCAGGATTACAATCTAACTTTGAGGTCTTAGAGCCTCTAGGCCAAGTTGTAGGGCATTAAGAACCGTTTCGTTTCGGACTTCACTGCGCCCAATAGCTCCAAATTCAAATTTTTTCACCAGCAGAGCATTATCATCCGTTCCGCCAGCAACAGCAATGTAAACCAAACCAACGGGCTTTTCTTCCGTCCCCCCACCAGGTCCAGCTATCCCTGTAACAGCAATGGCTAAATCCGCTTGTGCAGTCCGTTTTGCTCCAAGTGCCATTTCACCTGCAACTTCTGAACTCACTGCACCATGAGCCTCAAGAACGTCCACTGAAACATTTAGTGCATCCATCTTAGCTTCATTAGAATAAGTTACATAGCCCGCTCCAACACAAGATGAAGCACCCTCAACAGATGTCAAAGCACCTGCAATCAACCCACCAGTACAACTTTCGGCCGTTGTAATCCATAATCCCAAACCGATGGCTCGCTGAATAAGGTCAGTAGAAGTCGTTGTGATTTTTTGATTAAACAATGAGATGTGTCCCTTTAAAAAACAAGAGTAGCAGTTGCAAGCGCACTGATCCCTTCACCACGCCCTGTAAAACCAAGACGCTCTGTAGTTGTCGCTTTGACACTCACTCGTGAAGGCTCAATTTTGATGATCTTAGCAATTGCCTGGCGCATCATTTCACTATGAGGCCCAATCTTAGGCGCTTCACATATGAGCGTCACATCAACATGGGTAATTCGTGCCCCTTGATCAGTTGCCATTCCTGACGCAGCCTTTAAAAATACATCAGAGGGCGTTCCTTTCCATTTTTCATCAGAGGGGGGAAAGTGAGTTCCAATATCGCCGGCGCCAAGAGCACCATAGATCGCATCTGTTAAAGCGTGCAGTCCGACGTCTGCATCTGAGTGTCCCTTTAAAGATTTATCAAATGGGAGAGTGACACCACATAATGTAATCTCACTGCCTTCCTCAAACGCATGTACATCAAATCCGTGCCCAACCCGCACATCCAACATGTCATTCAAAATCTGTTCTCCTCGTTTAAAATCCTCTGGTGTGGTGATCTTAATATTCTGATCTTCACCGGCAACGACTTTAACATCTAAACCATGCCACTCAGCGATCGAACAATCATCAGTAAACCTATGTTGCGGCACCTCTAAGGCAGCTCTATGAGCGTCTAAAATCAGAGGAAAATGGAAAGCTTGCGGAGTTTGAGCGCGCCATAACCCTGATCGATCAACTGTTTCTGTAACAATGAAATTATCTGTTCGTTTCAGCGTATCAGTGATCCTAAGGGCAGGACAAACAGAACCTGTATCATCGAGTGTTTGTAATATCCGTTGAATTAAATCGTCAGAAAAACAAGGTCTTGCACCGTCATGTATAAGAACCGAGTTCACTTGGTTTGTTTGATTGAGATTATCTAAGGCTTTTAAACCATTGAAAACCGAAATCTGCCGTGTATCTCCTCCATAAACAGGTGATAATAATTTATCACCAATATTTTGTGAGATTTCACTAAAAAGCTCCTCATCTTCAGAGTGAATCACTGGTAAGATGCCATCTATACAGCTTAAAGAATGAAATTTAGACAATATACGTTGTAATATGGGCTGCCCATTAAGCGAAACATATTGTTTTGGCAAGTCGCAGTTGTCTCGTTGAGCTCTA
>CAXIBI010000184.1:0-3347 GCA_964022305.1 uncultured Hyphomicrobiales bacterium
ACAACCAATGCCATACAGACGAGGAACATGGCTACAAAGATTAACAAGCTATATGAAAAGGGCCGTGGGAAATAGGGCATGCTTGGTACATGCGCCTTTGAGACGATGGTTGCATACGCTGGCGCGATGGCACTGTCTTTTCTGGCCTCTGCATCGCGGAAGCGGGCAAGATAGGTGTTCAAGAGATCTCTGTTTGTGCGGGCTTCGCGCTCTAAGGCTCTTAGTTGAATTTCGTCACCATCGGTTTGGGTAGATTGGTTCTTCAATTCATTGAGGCTCTTCACCAAGGCTTCTTCTCTGGCTCTGGCGATTTTTGCATCGTTTTCCATTGTTCTTACGATGCGGCGCATTTCTGATCTGATTTGTGTGTTCACGCCGCGCAGCTCTGAGCGCACTTGAATAAGCCGTGGATGTGAGGGGAGAAGAGTTGCCCCGAGCTCAGCTAATGAGCGCTGAATTCGGCTTCTTTGCTCAAACAAGCGCTGGATTTGCTGTGAGCGAATGGTTTCTGTTGCATTTGCGACTTCGCCATCGCGCTCTAACATTTCTCTGATGAGTTTGGCGCGAATTTCTGAATCGGCTCTGCGTTCTCTTGCGGCAATGATACGGCTGTTGAGTTCTGTTAATTGCTGGCGGTCAAGAGTGACATTGTTACTGCTGGATTTGAAAATGCCTTTTTGAGCGCTGTATTCAGCTACTGCTGCTTCAGAGGCTTTTACTTCTTTTTTCAAGTCGTCAATCAAGGCGGAAAGACGGATAGTGTCATCCTGGCTTTGCAGGACTTTTTCAGAACGCTGCCAGGCTATGTAAGCTTTGGCCAGGCCATTAGCGATGGCGGCTGCCTCTTTTGGATCTGAACTGTGATAACGAATGCCGAGCACGCGGGATTCGGCTAAGGGCACAACTTGAATGTCTGCGCTGATGATGTCTATAGCGAATTCACGTTTTATTTCATCGCTCATGTCTTCATAATTAGGAAGACCTGGGTTTGTTAGATTTGAGAAAAAGCCGCTGGTTTTCTTCTTTATGGCTTTTAGGAATTCTTCGTCTTTTAAGAAGCCATATTCATCGATGACTTTGGCCATAATATCTCGTGACTGGATCACCTGAAGTTGGCTCAATATCGAGGCTTTATCAACCAATGTTGCATCTAAGTTTCTGCCGGCAACTGGGTTTTGATAGCTCGCAACAGGTGCGACCAGCACACGTGCTTCTGATGAATAGCGTGGCTTCATGCTACTTAACAGGAAGAATGTGCCAACCGCACATAGCAAACTTAGCAAAACCATTTTCATCCAAGATCTCTTTATCGCATTAAAGAGACTGGCAATACTTAGTTCTTGGTCGTTAGACATTTTCGTTCCCGTTCCATTCAACCTATTCATGTTCTCATCACTTTGAGACTTTATGTGATAAAGGTAATTAGCTTATTAATCGTTACATATCAGTATAAAAGACAAGAAAATTTTAAATTCGTCTAATTTTAGAACAATATTAGATAAATTTTAACTATGTTGGCCCATTCTCTAGTCAAGTTTAATTGTATTTGTATGGGTTTGTAGCGTTATGAGTGTATTTAGGGTTAGCCTATTGGTTTCTCTTATGGTCCTTTCTACGGGGTGTAGCCATAGGGATGAAGCTTTCAAAAACCAATTTGAATTGATTGGTGATCAAGATGTGATCCCGGAACCGGTTGATCACAGTTCAGAGATTAGTTCCTTAAAAGATTCTGGATTTCGTTTTGGTTTGAGCGAGAGCTTTGGCTCACAAGAAACTCTTGGTTGGCGTACAAAAGTTGCTCATGCTATTCGCCCAACAAGGTCTGATGATAAGTGGGACACGACTTATACCCATGCCACTCGTGATGAATTTACCTCCGTTTCTTCTTCATATAACCCGGTTGAGGTCTATCGCCGCACTGGCCAATGGCCTCTTAGATATAGCCTTGATACTGGTGATCGTGTGCGGGTTATTGTTTATAGCCAACGGACACTTACTCGCACCTATACTGTTGATGATAGTGGTTACATCTCTGTTCCGCTTGTTGGGCAGGTGAAAGCGCGTGGGCTTAATACTAAACAGGTTCAAAACCGTATTGCCTCACGTTTGAGAGCAAAATATCTTCGCGACCCGAAAGTCTCTGTTGAAGTTGCAACTTACCGTCCGTTTTTCGTGCTTGGTCAAGTGCAAACAGCTGGACAGTATCCTTATGTTGTGGGGATGACAGCTGAAGTGGCAGCGGCGATTGCTGGTGGGTTTACCAGCCGTGCTGATGAGCGCAAATTCCGTATTAGCAGAGTTTTTAATGGACGCCGTTATACTTTATTGGTTTCCAAAAACTTTCCAATTTTCCCAGGTGATACGGTGTATGTGCGTGAGAGATTCTTTTAAATCATACGGATAAGTCTCTTATCGCATCATCATATATTGTTTTTATTTTCATCAATGTTATGAGATAGTTATAATCCTGCCTTAGAGTGGGATTATAACACTTATCACCAGCCATCCTAAAGCGAGACATCACATGAGCCGGAATTTGCGAATAATCCATTGTTTGCGTGCCCCTGTTGGTGGATTGTTTCGCCATGTTGTTGATTTAGCTGTTGAGCAATCGCTTGTTGGACATGAAGTTGGGGTGATCTATGACAGTTCAACTGAAAGTCCAGCCGTTCAACCCCAACTAGATTTGTTGAGGCAACGTTGCTCTCTTGGTGTGCGCTCGACTAAAATGCCACGCTTAATCCATTTACATGATTACACAGCTTATAGAGCTTTGAAGAAATTTGCATCTGAAACAGACGCTCAGATTTTACATGGGCATGGTGCAAAAGGGGGCGCTTATGCGCGGCTAGCATCACGGGCTTTAAGTAAAGGACAGAACTCAACTCTTAGTTTCTACACTCCTCATGGTGGCAGTCTTCACTATTCTCCTAATAGCCTTAAGGGGAAATTGTTTTTAGGGTTAGAGCGCACTTTGGCAAAAATGACGAATGGCTTGATTTTTGAGAGTGCCTATTCTTCTCATATATATCATGAAGTGGTTGGGCGTGGGTTTTGCCCGATGAAAGTCATTCCTAATGGTTTGAAAGCAGATGAGTTTATTCCTGTGCCGCTGCATCCAGACGCTGCTGACTTTCTATTCATCGGTGAGCTCCGTCAGTTAAAAGGGGTGGATCTTTTGCTCAAAGCTTTTGCTCGGCTTTTAAAGGAAACCCCTTCGCTTCGCTTAGCGATTGTTGGTGATGGCCCTGACATGAAGGCTTTTCAAACTTTAACTCAAGAGTTATCACTCACCTCCCAAGTTCATTTTTATGGTCGGTTACCAGCACGTGAAGCGTTTTCTCTAG
>CAXIBI010000185.1:0-3303 GCA_964022305.1 uncultured Hyphomicrobiales bacterium
ATTTTTTGATACTGAATTCCATTGGTCAGCCCAATTTCATAATTCTATTTTTCAGAAAGATGCAAATTTCTATCTAAGCAGTTTTTTTCATTGGGTAAATTTTAGACAAGTCGACTTTGAGCGACATGCGAACTTTTCAGAAGCTAAATTTAAATGCAGTGCTGATTTTCAAGCAATTTTATCTAAACGAGCATTTAGCTTGAGAGATACAATTTTCACTTCAAACATTCCCAACTTTATTCAAGCCAATTTTGCAGAAAGTCCACGTTTAGATCACGTTAAAGTTCTTCCTGCTCCAAAATACAAATTAGCACCCAAGATTTCCGGGGCATTACAGTGGCAACGATATTTTTGGCCAAAGAAGTTTACCTCTTATCTATTAAGAATAGTTAGAAGGTTACCTCTCAAACTATCGTATCTAATTTATTTTCCCTTGCATCACATTTACAAAATAGTTCGGCATAGCTGCATTCAATTTTTCAACACCCGCCGTAATCCAGATGAAGAGGCCCACTACCGCGCTCTCAAGCGCCTCGCCATTCAGGCGCATGATCATGAAAATGAAATGAAGTTCTTCGCTGGGGAAATCCGCGCGCGAAGACATGTCACAGACTTTGCAAACTTCCTAACTCATGACTTCGCAAGCTCAATGCGCTATTGGGCGGGGGTAGCTTACGAGCTTTTCTCAGACTTCGGCCGCTCTTTCATCCGTCCAACCCTCTGGTGGTTTGCCTGCCTTTGGCTCTTTGCAAACCTAACCCTCTCTGGCGCTGGGCTTCTGGATGAAACCAAATGCCACAACAGCCAGCTCACTCCAAAAGAAGCTGCCACCACAATCGGCCTGAAAAACTCGCTGCTTATTCTAGGGCTCACCAAAACAAACATCGTCAAACAAGCCGAGCTCTGCCTCTATGGCGCTAACAAAAACGGAGAAGTTGCTAGGAACCCAAAACCATACGACCCAAAAATCAAAAGAAGTTATCAGGCAAAGTCAACGAAGGTTGAGGCTACAAAAACAGACATCCCCTTCAAAGCCGCCGTCCAAGGCATAGCCCACTCACTCTTGAGCCTGCTCTTCATCTTCCTGCTACTCCTAGCAATTAGAAACCAGTTCAAGATTAAGTAATCGCGGATGCTATGTGGGCATCTGAAGCGCAAAAAAGTCACAACTAGATGGTGCTATACGAAGAAGGAGTGACGTCCCATAAATCTGATTATGTTTTTCAGGAGAGAAGAATAAAACACTCAATCAGCTGAGAGCGAAAAACGTAGGCCGAATGGCCGTCGGCGCGTTGCGCCGCGCCGTCGCAGGGCGGCAGCTTTGCTGCCATCGCCCGTGAAACAGAATTAAGAGTTCATCCACTTAATGATCATTGCACCAGGGATCACCCAAATGGTCCCGGCCACGGCCATATATAAAATCTGCACAGCCTGCGAAGTGCCCGGCAAAATGCCATAAGCTAGCGCAATCACGAGCGTGATGTGAAAGATGAGATAGAGGGCAAATAATAGCGAGCCGATAAGACGTTTCAGTTTTGGGTTCATGAAAAGGAATACCTTAAAAATACAAAGATCTGCACTCAGTTTAGCGGATGCAGCCACGAAAGCCTAGGCTCAGGACCTATGAATTTCACGGTTTCTGCGCGGTTCTTTTTTGCGCCTGTTTGCAAAACCCACTTGACCATAGCTTAGGCTATGCTCTGCGTGGATTTCACAAACATTCATCAAAAAATCTACACGCGCTTAAAATCCATGAAATTAATAGGCCCTGAGCCTAGCTCATATCAAACAAGCTATAAGCAAGACAAGGGCAAAATAACCGCGACTTACTGTCTTAACCCTAAAATACACTATACTCTCCAAATCCCCTGCGCTATAACCCCTCCGTCGCTGTTCAAATGCAAGTAGGCATCTGAAACGCTCTCAAATCGCCCCGGTTGCTGGTGGGCAACCTGAAGGGGCATCAAAAGAGGATATAGCACTCGATGGTAAGTTCTGTAACCAACACACCAACAGAAAAACAAATCAACGCACGCCCAGCCATTCAGCTGTGGTTATTTTTTATCTGTGCGCTCATTTTCGCAATGGTGATTGTCGGCGGTGCCACACGCCTCACAGGTTCAGGGCTTTCAATCACGGAGTGGAAACCAATCGTCGGCGCCATCCCGCCTTTGAACTTGCAGGATTGGAACGAGGCGTTTGAGAAATACAAACAAATCCCTCAATATAAAGAAATCAATGCAGGTATGAGCCTGGGCGAATTCAAGTCGATCTTCTGGTGGGAATGGGCGCATCGTTTTCTAGGGCGTTTCATCGGCCTAGCGTTCTTTCTGCCGTTCTTGTTCTTTTTAGTCACCAAACGGGTCGAAAGCTCATTGAAACCAAAATTCTGGCTGATGTTTCTAGGCGGCGGCCTGCAAGGCTTTGTCGGATGGTACATGGTCGCAAGCGGCCTAACCGAGCGCGTCGATGTCAGCCAATATCGCCTCGCCGCTCACTTAGGGCTCGCCGTCTTGCTGTTTTCATACATCTACTGGGTCGCCATCGGTTTAAGGCGAGATGAGGCTGCGCCGGTTGCGAGTGGACAACTGAAGGCGCATCAAAAAAGCAAAGATCAAAACTCGCTAGCGAGCCCGGCATACTTCATCACAGGGTTGATCTTTTTCCAAATTATCGCAGGCGCATTCGTGGCAGGCCTCAAGGCGGGCAAAGCCCACAACACCTGGCCTCTGATGGATGGTCGTTTCATCCCCAATGGTTTGGATGCTATGACACCTTTCTGGAAAAACCTGTTTGAGAATGTGCTCACCGTTCAGTTCAACCACCGCATGATCGCTTATGTAATCGCCATCGTTGTGTTCTTGCACTTCATCCAATGCTTGCTCTCAAAAAACGGTCTTGCGATCAAAGGCGCAGTGATTTTACTGGTCTTCACACTTTTCCAAATCACACTTGGCATCGTGACACTCTTGCAGTTCGTGCCTCTGGATTTAGCGCTTTATCACCAAGGTGGCGCCGTCATCCTCCTCACCGCCAGCCTCTGGCATAGTAGGAATATCTACGGCAAAACTGCCATGTGACATTTCACACATCTATTATTTCTCGGATCTCCTAAATTCAAATCATCAACAGCGCGGGGCAATAAAGCGAAGCGCAGTAGTAAAGAGATGAAAACAAAATAACGCGGATGCTTCTTGCGGATGCTTAGTGGGCATCTGAAGCACAGAAAAGGCATCTAAAGCGCCACTAAAAATGGAGAAAACCAATGAACACTTTAAAAACAATGATCGTCAGCGCACTCGC
>CAXIBI010000186.1:0-3235 GCA_964022305.1 uncultured Hyphomicrobiales bacterium
ATTAGGTTTTGAATATTGGGATGACTTTATTGAATTCAAAGGAGATTATCCTGTATGGTACCATTTTAGAGTTGGTTATCTAAATCAGTGATATTGATTTGAGGTTTTTTATTAAGATCAGCATGGTTTTCGGGGTGCTTTTGAGAATTTTCCTTTGCGTAATTCTAGCATCAAATTCCAAGGACGTCGTTGTGAGTTGGTGAGGTAATCTCATCATCACAACAACGCCCTAAAAATATCAGCTTTTTTCAATATTCGTTTCTTTAAGCTTTAAGAATGATTTTGCATTGCTGGGGGGGGGCTTCTACTTTGGGGAGGCAGTTTATTGAATTCATATCTAAGGATAATTGTTAGAAACTAAAAAAATCCGCGATGGTCGCCCATCGCGGATTTTTTAATTTTTCAGACAATCTGTAATCGATTAAAAATGAACTGATTTGGCATCAAGTGGTTTTTGTAGAGGTGGGGCGAACTTGGTTAGGTCGATCCCTTCTACTGCATCGATATATTCATCCAAAGTTGGCGTTCTACCAAGAATGGCTGATAGGACAACAACTGGTGTTGAAGCCAGGAGCGACTCGCCTTTTTTCTCAGCTGAGTCTTCTACGACGCGGCCTTGGAATAAGCGTGTTGAGGTGGCCAGCACAGTGTCACCTTTGGCCGCTTTTTCCTGGTTGCCCATGCAGAGGTTACAGCCTGGGCGCTCTAGGTAGAGAATGTTTTCATATTCTGTACGCGCAGTGTTTTTAGGGGCTGCATCATCAAACTCAAAACCAGAGTATTTCTGCAGAACTTCCCAATCACCTTCCTCTTTCAATTCGTCGATGATGTTATAGGTCGGTGCTGCCACAACGAGTGGGGCGTTAAATTCAACCTTGCCATCGTCTTTTTCTAAATTACGCAGCATTTGCGCGACGATTTTCATATCGCCTTTGTGAACCATACAAGAGCCCACAAAGCCAAGGTCAACATTTTTCTCTGCATTGTAATAAGAGATTGGTCTGATGGTGTCGTGTGTATAGCGTTTTGAGACATCATCATTATTCACATCAGGGTCAGCGATCATTGGCTCAATGATTTGATCTAGGTCGACGACCACTTCAGCGAAATATTTGGCATTGTTATCTGGTGTCAGAGCAGGCTTTTCGCCAGACTTGATTTCTGCAATGCGTTTATCAGCAATGTCAATGAGGCCTTGAAGTGTTTTGGCTTCATTGTCCATGCCTTTATCGATCATGATTTGAATGCGGCTTTTTGCGATCTCTAGAGATTTGATGAGTGTGTCATCTTCAGAGATACAGATAGACGCTTTTGCTTTCATCTCTGCTGTCCAGTCAGTGAAGGTAAAGGCTTGGTCAGCGAGCAATGTGCCGATATGCACTTCGATGATGCGGCCTTGGAAGACGTTGTCACCGAATTGTTTTAGCATTTGAGATTGCGTTGCATGTACTACATCACGGAAGTCCATGTGATCTTTAAGTTCGCCTTTAAAGGTGACTTTTACAGATTCTGGGATTGGCATGGTTGCTTCACCTGTCGCCAGAGCCAAGGCAACTGTGCCTGAGTCTGCACCAAAGGCAACGCCTTTTGACATGCGTGTGTGGCTATCGCCGCCGATGATAATCGCCCAGTCATCAACTGTGATGTCATTCAATACTTTATGAATAACGTCCGTCATTGCATGATATTCACCTTTCGGGTCTCTTGCAGTGATGAGGCCGAACTTGTTCATGAATTTCATGAGCTTAGGGATATTCTCTTGTGCTTTAATATCCCAAACAGAGGCTGTGTGACAGCCAGATTGATAAGCGCCATCAACCGTTGGTGAAATCACAGTGGCAGCCATAGCTTCGAGCTCTTGTGAAGTCATGAGGCCAGTTGTGTCTTGTGAGCCAACGATGTTCACTTTGACGCGAACGTCAGAACCTGCGTGAAGTGTTTTTCCGTCCGTTACACCCACAGCGTTTTTGTTGAAGATTTTTTCAACGGCTGTGAGGCCTTGGCCCTCATTTGAGATTTCTTTTGATGCTGCAAAGACTGGCTCTAGTGCGACGCCGAGTGTTTCAGCTGCAAAGTTTTGAAGTTTTTTACCAAAGACAACAGCGTAAGAGCCGCCGGCTTTAATGAACTCTTGCTTTTGTGGTGTGAGAGATGATGAGATATCAACAAGCTCTTTGTCACCATTATAGAGTTTCTTAGTCTTCGTGTTGATGGTGAGGACTGTGCCTGTCTCTACTGAGTAGGTTTGCTCAAGCACTGGATCTTCATTTTCATCGAGGACAGGGTTTCCGTCCGCATCTAATTTTTTTACCCAGTTTTTCAGGTCGATACCGATGCCCCCTGTCACGCCAACTGTTGTTAGAAAGATTGGTGAGATACCATTTGTACCGGCTACGATTGGCGCGATGTTTACAAAGGGAACGTAAGGACTTGCTTGTTTACCTGTCCATAGAGCGACGTTGTTCACGCCAGACATACGAGAGGAGCCAACGCCCATGGTTCCTTTTTCAGCAATGAGCATCACTCTTGCTTCAGGGTGTTGTTTTTGAAGGTCTTGGATTTCGCTTTGAGCTTTCTCTGAGATTAAGCATTTGCCGTGCAGCTCACGGTCTGAGCGTGAGTGGGCTTGGTTGCCAGGTGACAAGAGGTCAGTTGAGATATCGCCTTCAGCTGCGATGTAAGTGACGACTTTGATTTCTTCGTCAATTTCTGGGAGCTTTGTAAAGAACTCAGCTTTTGCATAACTCTCTAAGATATCTTTGGCGATTTGGCTGCCATCTTTAAAGGCGGCTTTTAAACGCTCTGTATCAGCTTCATAGAGGAAAACTTGTGTTTTAAGGACATCAGAGGCTTGGTTTGCAATATCTGCATTGTCTCCAAGGGCAAGATCGAGAAGAACCTCGACTGATGGGCCGCCTTTCATGTGTGATAAAAGTTCAAAGGCAAAGCTTGGTGAAATTTCTTCAAGGACTGCATCACCTAAAATAATTTCTTTTAGGAATTTTGCTTTTTCGCCAGCGGCACTGGTTGTGCCTGGTAGAGTGTTGTAAATGAAGAATTTAAGCGAGTTTTCTCTGTGTTCATTATTGCTTTCTTTGATTTGTGCAATAATCTCGCTTGTTAAAGCGCCATCATCGATGGGTTTTGGGTTCAAACCTTGGGTTTTGCGGGTTTCAATCTCGTTTAAGTAGTCTGTGTACAAACTCATGTCTATCCTACAGCAATTTAGTGTTAA
>CAXIBI010000187.1:0-3098 GCA_964022305.1 uncultured Hyphomicrobiales bacterium
TTCCCCCATTAGAAATTGCGCATGTCAAATGGCCTTCATTTTGACATGCCTTCGCCATAATAGGTGGATGCTGATTGTTTACTCAAGGGATTGAGGGGGGAAGCTAGGAGAGATGCACAGTTTTTGGCATAATTGCGTGCGAGTTTTGGTTCGTTGCGACAGAAATGCACCAAAACTGGTTTCAGAAACACTTATTTTCTTTTGAATTTGGGCTTTTTACCTCCCAAAAAACGAATCACTTTTAATGACCGCTATGGCTTCCTTTTTGCTTGACTCTTGAGTGGTGAGATTACTCTTCTGATTCGCTTGTTTTTTCTTCAATTGGATTTAGGCGGTTTAACTCGAGGGTGATATGATCATTTAAATTTGTTTTATGATCCCCTTCTTTGAGGTCTTTGTTATCCCATTGGTTTTTCATGATTAATTCATTGAGATTTAAACGTTTGCGCCAGCCTTTTCTTGAGAGATCAGGTTCTTGATGGAAGGTGCTAACATGACCAACGGTTAGATAGGCAATAAGGTGGATATCTTCTGGGATGCCAAGGCATTTTTTCACCTCTTCTTCATGGAAAATGCTGACCCAGCCTACACCAATATTTTCCGCTCTGGCAGCAAGCCAGAAATTTTGAACTGCACAAACGGTAGAGTATAAATCCATATCGCTCATATGGGTTCGCCCAAGGACAACGGGGCCTGCTCTGTCTCGATCACAGGTAATGCAGACATGAAGTGGTGCGGTGAGCAAGCCTTCTAGCTTTAATGATTGATAGAGAGTTTGTTTTTCGCCATCAAACATTTTCGCGGCTTCTTCATTGGCTTTGACAAATAGATCATGAATGTTTTTCTGGACTTGATTGTCATCAATGAGAAGAAAGTTCCAAGGTTGCATGAAGCCAACAGAAGGGGCGTGATGGGCGGCGATTAATATTCTAGCTAAGACCGCATCATCAATAGGATCGCTTAAAAATTCACCTCTCACGTCTCTTCGATTAAAAATGATTTCATAAAGAGTGTCTCTGGCGGTTTCATTGAAAAGTAAATTTTGTTGGTTCATTTTTTTCTCTCACGGCTATTCCTCTGCTGCCGCAGAGGGCCTCCGAGGGGCGTCGCAACGCGACGGGCTACGCTGGCGCTACGCCATGTCCCATTGCCCTTTTATATCCTTCAGCTACCCTTCAGCAACTGAACAAGGGCAATGCTCCTTCTTCGTATAAAATGTTGTGATATAACTTATTTAGTAGTTTAGTTTGTACACTTTAGCTTTGATTTTTTCTTTCGCGTATTTCTGTGAAGACTTCTTCGTCTGAGGCATTGGTCAGATTTAAGTTTTCTCGAAGCTCAGTGCTTGATGCTCTTAAAAATGGGTTTGTCAGGAGTTCTTTCTCTATTGTTGTTGGTAGTGTTGGCTGGTTTTTTGCTCTTGCTGCTCTAATCTCAATAATTCTGGTTTGTAAGTCAATGTTATTGGGTTCATATTTTAGGGCAAATTCTGCGTTTGAAAGGGTGTATTCGTGCCCGCAATAGACTTGTGTCTTTTTGGGTAGCCCCATTAGTTTTGTTAGGGAATGCCACATTTGGGCTGGTGTGCCTTCAAACAAACGGCCACAGCCAAGAGCAAAGAGAGTATCTCCGGTAAAGACGATGTTATCTTCTTTAAAATGATAGCAGACATGGCCCAATGTGTGGCCAGGAGTTTCAATCACGTCAATGTCTCTACCGGACCAATTCAATTCTGTGCCTTCTTTAACGAGTTCATCGAGGTTAGGGATTTTTAGCTTTTCAGCTTCAGGTCCGTAAGTTTTTGTGCCCGTAATTTCCTTGAGTTGCTCTATGCCAGAGATATGATCATTGTGGTGATGGGTGATTAGAAGTGTATCCAATGACCAATCGCGTTCAGAAAGGGCTGAGAGGATGGGGCGGGCCTCTGGTGCGTCAATACAGATGGTTTTGTTTGTTTTATCATCGTGCAGCAGGACTGCGTAATTGTCTGTATAACAAGGGATTAGGATTGTCTCGAGGCTCATGAGTGGGATCTCTCTTAGTTTTGTTTTCGGCAAGTGTAGTGTGGTTTTAAAAGTTTGTCATGTATTGACACTTTCAAGATAAGGCTCATTTAAGGTTTTTGGAGTAATCTATCATTTGCTATCCACAAAATTAATGATGTTTGCGTGATGGCAAAATGCTAAACTACAGTTGAGTTTAAACGAATAGTTTCATGTGCTTAATAAACGGTACCTCGTAAATGCATTTAGATGTTGTTGAAATCCGGGATTTTTATGCGAGTGCACTTGGTTTGCGGGTTCGCCAGCAAATAACACAAAAAATACAAGACCACTGGCCGGGAGGGGACCGTCTTTCTCTGGCTGGTATTGGTTATCCGTCTCCGTATTTACGTCCTTTTCTGGAAACATCTTATCAAGTGGCAGCCTTTAGCCCGGCGGGGCAAGGGGGGCTTATTTGGCCTGCAGAAGGCCCGCTTCGCTCGGCTATGATTGATGAGGATATGCTGCCGGTTGCAGATGAGTGTTTTGATCGGGTGATTGAAATTCATGGGCTAGAGTTTTTTTCTGATGTTGAGATGCACCTTAAAGAAGTTTGGCGGGTTATGAAACCGGAGGGGCGGTTATTGCTTATTGTTCCGAACCGTTCAGGTTTATGGGCCAGGGTCGACACGACCCCTTTTGGGAATGGGCAGCCCTTTAGCCGAGAGCAATTGCGGGATTTGCTTATTCGTTCTTGGTTCCGTCCGCTTTCTATTGAACCGCTTGTTCATTTCGCGCCGTTTGAGACGAAATTGAAATTAGCGACCAGTCCGGCCATTGAGCGGATTGGCGCTAAAGTTTGGCCGCGCTTTTCTGGTATGTTATTGGTTGATGCCATTAAAGAAGTGGCGCAGCCTATACGTCCTAAAGGCATTAAGGTGAGCCGCATGAAGACGGCGCCCATTCAAGTGCGGCCGCTTCCGGCTTAGGTTTTTCTATTGGAAATATTTTATGACTCAAAGTTCTGATCTTGAAAAAACAAAGAGTGCATCTTTTTCTTCAGATGGGTTATGGGTTTTTGCTTATGGATCACTGATGTGGCGTCCTGACTTTGCC
>CAXIBI010000188.1:0-3046 GCA_964022305.1 uncultured Hyphomicrobiales bacterium
TTTTCTTGTTTTTTGCTGAGCTTATTAATGATGGCAGCTTGTAAAAAGTGGTGATCAGCATTGTCATGAATTTCGCCTAAGAGAACGTAACGTTTGTCTTTGATAGCTTCGATAAGTTCTGCTGGTGTGATAAAGGCTTGTTTTTCTTTTGACCAAATTTTGCCAACTAATTCGTTGTCTTTAAGCTCGTTAAATTGCCAGGTTGTTGGGTTTGACAAAGTATTTTGTTTGCTTGTGCCTTCTGCCGATAGTGGTGAGCTACTAACGATTAGAAACAAGCTGGTGATAAGAACTTTTAAGATAGATACAAATTTCATATTTTATCATCCCGTGTAAGCGTGCAAAAATAGCCTTTTACGGCTTAATAGACATAAAAGAATTGGCGAAAATAAGAGCTTAGCTTTTCTTTTCTTTTTTTAAGCCTACTCCTCAATTAATTCCATGTTCTTTTCTGCGCGCATGAAGTTTGTAAAACGGCGGAAAAGATAGTGGCTATCTTGAGGGCCTGGGCTGGCTTCTGGATGATATTGGACTGAAAAAACAGGTTTGTCTTTTAGCCTTATGCCGCAATTTGTGCCATCAAATAGAGAAATATGGGTCTCTTCCAGGCTTTCTGGCAGGTTATCTCTGTTAACAGTAAAGCCGTGGTTCATTGAGGTGATTTCAACTTTGCCTGTTGTGTGGTCTTTTACTGGGTGGTTTGCGCCGTGATGACCTTGCCCCATTTTGGTGGTTTCAGCGCCGAGTGCACGGGCCAGAATTTGATGGCCTAAGCAAATGCCAAAAATTGGTTTGCCGCTTTCAACAAGCTTTTTAATTTCTGGGGCAGCGTATTCGCCGGTGGCTGCAGGGTCGCCTGGTCCGTTTGAGATGAAAATTCCATCTGGATTTTGGGCGAGGATGTCTTCAGCTTTTGATGACGCTGGCATAACGGTGACTTTACAGCCTTCTGAGGCTAGGCAGCGGAAGATGTTGCGCTTTGTACCGCAATCTAGAGCTATTACATGAAAGTCAGGTGTTTCTTGCTCACCATAGCCTTCATTCCATTGCCATTTTGTTTCTGTCCATTCATAGGGCTCACTGATGGTGACGTCTTTGGCAAGGTCAGCGCCTTCAATACCATTCCAGCCGGCGGCTTGTTTCTTTAAGTCTTCAATATCAAAGACACCATCAGCACTGTGTGCGATAACGGCGTGTTGCATGCCTTTTTCGCGGATGATGCTGGTTAAAGCACGGGTATCGATGCCTGTGATGGCGATTATATTGTTGGTTTTAAGCCAATTTTGAAAATGCTCGTTTGAGCGGTAGTTAGATGGATTTGTAATTGGGCTTCTTAAGATGCACCCGCGGACCGCATTTGTGGCCTTTGTGTTTGTTGTTTCAATATCTTCATCATTGGTGCCAACATTGCCAATATGAGGGAATGTGAAGGTGATGATTTGGCCAGCATAAGAAGGGTCTGTTAGAATTTCCTGATAACCTGTCATAGCTGTATTGAAGCAAACTTCGCCTACGGCACTACCTTCTAACCCTGCGCCTATGCCTTTGATGACGGTCCCATCTGCTAGAACAACGACAGCAGTTTGTTGAACGGCCTCCCAGTTTTCTGGAGAATTATTTGTTGCAGCTGGCTCTGTTGATGTCGTCTCAGGCATTTAATTGGCTTTCTTCAATTCTTTTTAGCTTTTGTTTTTAATGGCTTTAGCGCTCAGTTGATATCATTCCGCATGGTTTTCATATCCATTTGTTTGGCAGCAATGGAATTTAAAAACATTTCAATTTTTTAGAATGTACGTCACTTGTTATCATGGATACCATGTTTGATTTCAATTGTCTCTTTTGACATGAAATTAAACGTGGAGATTGATAAACGGCCCGACACTAGGTGAATGTTTCTTTTTAGTCAACAAAAAAAATAATAAAATATCTAATAAAATCAGTGCCTTAAAGTCACAAAAATGATTGCCAAGTTGGGGGCGAATGATTTAGGCTGTTTTCACCCTTACCGATTGGAAAAATTACGGTACGGGAGTGTCGTCAGTACACATTCTTTGTTCGTTAATAGTTTGCTAACTTGATGGTGTTGCAATCAGTTAACTTTTTGATTTGCTCTATATAGGATTTTTTATGCGCGATAAGATTAATGAAGCTCTGAAAGATGCTGTGAAAGCAAAAGATAAACTTCGAGTTGGGACGCTTCGCTTGATTAATGCTGCGATCAAGGATCGTGACATAGCTGGGCGGACATCTGGAAATGATGCAGTCTCTGACACTGAAATTCTTGAAATTTTAGCTAAGATGGTGAAGCAACGCCAGGAAGCGGCTGTGACTTATAAAGACGCGGGCCGGGATGAGCTTGCGACACAAGAATTGCAAGAAATTGAAGTTATTAAAGATTTTATGCCGCAACAAATGGATGAAGCTGCTGTTGAGCAAGCTGTGAAAGATGTTGTTGCTGAAATTGAGGCCACCAGTCTAAAGGATATGGGGCGCACCATGGCTGCCTTGAAAGAAAAATATGCTGGGCAGATGGATTTCGGTGCTGCCAATAAAGTTGTAAAAGCGCTTTTACAGTAGAATTCTTTTCATTTTCAAAATTCAATTTAATCAATGATGGGGACGCCAAGCTTTTCTGCGTAGTCTTCTAATCTGTTAGTTTGTCTTTTGCTTCCTCTCTTTGCATAGAGTGGGAGAGTTTTTGAGCTGTCTTCATGTATGAGTTCAATAATTTGGTATGGCCCAAGGGCATTGTTTTTAGGTCGTTTGCCTTCTCTGGTTCTCACGCCTTTATATTCTGTGTAAGGGATTTCTCTTTTTCTTTTTGTGAACCAGTATTCTTCAACAATCTTGACCTGTTTTTCCTCAAAAATAAGTTTGGCTGATCCTTTTGGTTTTATGAGTGCTTTTGCAATGTTGAAGCCGCCAAATGTGCCCATAGCTAATCCGACGAATAAGTTGGGTGTGAGTGTGTCTTCTAAAAGGTTAGTGCGACACAGTGAATATCCAAAAACAGTGAAAAATATGCCGGTGACTATTTGTGAGAGTG
>CAXIBI010000189.1:0-2969 GCA_964022305.1 uncultured Hyphomicrobiales bacterium
AGATCGTTGGAGAGCGCAAGCGCTTTACGGCAAAAACCGATGACTTTAAAGCTATCATTCGGGCTTTCATAGCTCACAAGGCGGCGCACGAAAAGGTTTGTGAGGCGTGGTCCCCATTGCGGTAAGTTCATCAAAGCGCCGATGACTTCAAGGGCAACGTCTTTATCTGACATCCCCTCTTTGCGCTCAACCGCTTGCATAGCACCGATTAAACCCTGTGGCGCTTGTTCGCTCATCACACTGACAACTGGCTTACCAGCGCCCAGCGCAAAGCCAACTTCCTGGTTGCAGGTCACACTTTCAATCGAGCGATCGGTAACAAGGCTAAGCAGCCCATCCATGCCTTCAAGCTCAGTGATAATCTCAACCAACCAAGCGGTGTTAGCGGCGATATCTTCGCCGGCGACGAAACACTCAATCCCGCCATAAGCAAATTGCTCTTTTAAACCTGCCGCTTCTTCTTCTTGGTCAACAGAGTGCGAAATGAACAGCTTGAAGCTATCTTCCTCTGATTGCGTGCCATATTTCTCATCCAACGCCCCGCCAATGAGATATTGTGACTGAAGCGCAGCGTTAAGGGCAGCTAGCTGATGTTGAGAGGCTTCGCTTAAACGTTTGGGCAGATAAATGTCATGAAAGGAGCCAACTTTTAAAACCTGCGGCACGCCATATTTATCTAGGAGCGAGACGATATGAGAAAGCTTTAGCCGCTTAAAGGCCAGCTTAATCTCAGCAATGGTCTGTTCTTTGTTAAACTCACCCATGAAAAGCCCCCGCATCTTTCTATGGCTTTAAAACCGAATCAATTCTAAGAATCGTACCTGAAAAACCCTTAACAAAAACTATTTTTAGGGGGGAGCACGGTCTTAAATTGTGGTTTTCCATAACAAAAACAGTCGTCTTGAAAGTTGATAACTTCCCATCTGGCACTCAGCTGCTAAACTCTTAGGCTTTGATGGCCGCAACTTATTACCTACCTCAAGGATCTCCCATGAACAGAGAAGAAACCCTCGCCCTCTACGAACAAGGCGCCGACGCCTGGAACAAATGGGCCAATGAGATGCTTGAGGAACGGAAGCAGCTGGAGGAGGCTGGAGAGTGGGATACTATAAATTATATACCTTCTTTAGTAGGTCCTCTATTCCTCAATTTTCAGGGAATACCTTTTAATGAGAAAACTAGAAACTGGTATAAAAAGTCTGAAGCTAATTTTTCTACCAAGGAAAACCCTTACCGCTTTTCAAAAAGCATAGACTTATCAAGTTTTATATTTCCCTCAATTGCTATGATAGAAAGTGCTGTGTTCGAAAAAGATTGCACACTGAATGAAATGCATTTTTTGGGAGAGGCCAATTTCGATAATTCAGTATTTATAGGATCAGTACATTTTAATGAAACAATATTTGAATCTAATGCAAAATTTGAAAATTCAAATTTTCACGAAATGGCTGATTTTACTGGCGTAACTTTTTCAGACGAAGCCTGGTTTGCTCACTCAACATTTTGCAAAACGACCCTATTCATCATGTCAACGTTTGAAGGCTTAACAACATTCAGTGCAATTCAAGCAAAAAGAGGTTTTAGTTTATCTGGCGCAAGCTTTGTAAATGAAATTCCCTATTTCAAGCAAGCTAATTTCCAAGAAGCACCACACTTAGATGATATCAATTTTAGTAGATACATAGAACCAAAAGGTTTTATCAATTCAATTTTAAATCCTATTGCTTCTGATTTAAAAGCCCGTTACCAAGCGTTAAAACGTATAGCAGTTCAAGCCCACGATCATGAAAACGAACAACGCTTCTGGGCTGGTGAGCTCCGTTCTGACCGGTCGCTACGAACCGAAGATGGTGGCTGGAACCTCCGCCCCCTCGTCTCTGCCTTTTGGTGGGGAAATATCGCCTATGGGTGTTTCTCAGACTATGGCTACTCAATCGTCAAGCCACTTATCTCATTGTTCATCTTACTCTGCATAATGACAAACATTCACATCTATGCTCATCACACTCTAAACAAAGAACCATCATTAAGCTCAAGAACCAAAACACACATAACCAAACAATCTAACCTGAAAGATTGCGACATCAGATCCTCAGCCTTTCGCGTAGCAGCAAAGAACGGCGCCATCGGCCTCTTGCAAAACCCCGCCAAGCGCAGCACATTCGTGAGAGACTACACCTGCCTCTATGGCACATATAACGACAACACAACTCCCAAAATTCCGAATTCTATTTTCTGGATAGAGCTGTTCCACACGCTCTTTTCAGCTATTTTAATCTTCCTAACCCTTCTTGGAATTCGTAATAACTTCAAACTGAAATAGGGATAGTTGAAAAATAGAAAATCACATCACGCCTTAAATTCCATGGTTTAAAAAAGCATATCTATGCGCTCTATCAAGGACACAAAGTGCCGCTACACGGTAAACCCTTGACAGAGCACATAGATATGCAAAAGAGCAACCATAAAATTTAAGGCTCACTTTGCATGTACCACCCAGCGCAATAAAAAAGGCCAGCTCAATGCCAGCCTTTCTCAAAACGAAATATACGAAGAACAAACCACTAAATCTGTCCCAACTCAATCCCCTAGACACGAAGAAGGAGTAACGCCTTTTCGGCGTTAGGACATGGCGAAACGCCAGTGAAGCCCGCGCATTTTACGCCCCATTAGGGCGTAAAAAATATTGTGCGCCCCGTCGGAGGGCCCGCGCTGCCTTGCAGCCGCGGAATAGCCCGTGAGACATAACTAAGAACTCAAAATTCTTCTCGCAATTACTTGTGCTTGAATTTCAGCAGCGCCCTCGAAGATGTTCAAAATCCGCGCGTCGCAAAGAACGCGCGAGACTGGATACTCAAGCGCAAAACCGTTACCACCGTGAATTTGCAGCGCATTATCAGCTGAGCTCCAAGCAACACGAGCGCCAAGAAGTTTCGCCATACCCGCTTCCACGTCACAGCGCTTCTCTT
>CAXIBI010000190.1:0-2942 GCA_964022305.1 uncultured Hyphomicrobiales bacterium
GAGGTGAGTGGTCATGTTGTTGATGATGCTTCTCAGATTTTTACGCCTATCAAATTTGAAAACCCATTTGATCGTTCACAAAATGCAGTTGATGTGCTTGGGCCTCAAGATCATTCTGGGCAGTTCAAGGAATTGCGGCATGAATTGGTTGATCGGATTGCTCAACTTGAACAGGTGATTGGGCATCATTTTGGTGATCGTAAAGAGATTGCGAATGAAGCCGCTCAGGCTGCAATGAAGCTTGCTTTGAACAATCTTGATGACACGTCTCTTGGGAGACGCCTTGCTGATATTGAAGGTGCTTTTGTTCAGTATCAAAAAAATCAAGCTCAGAAAAATAAGGAAACGAAAGCTTCCATCGAAAGTTTAGGTAAGGCCTTGAAGCAGATGGAATCTGTTTCGCAGCTTGGCAACCAAGCTAGTGATTTGCCAAAATTAATACAGGAAAAAACTGAACCGGTTACTCCTTCAAAGCAACCACCTCTTCCAAAGATCACAGTCTCTAAGGTGGATCCGTCTAAGAAGGAACCTCCTAAAGTTACTTTGGGGCAGCAGTTGAAAGAAGATGCTGGAAAGGAAGAAACAGCTTCTAAGGCAAGTAATTACCGCGTTGATGAAATTCAGGTGCCGAAAGGTACTCCTCCTAAAGAAGGAGCTGGATCTGAGCCGAAAGATCATAAACCTTCTTCTTTATCTGAATTGCAAGGGGGTTCTGAAAGTGAAAAATTAACCCAGCCATCTTCTCAACAAATACAGACAGGTGATGAAGAAGCTGATGCTATTTCGAAATTGAGGCAAGCTATGAACTCATCAGCATCGGAACGTTCGTTTGGGAAATCACAAACTCAAGATGATTTGAAGCTATCGACAAATAAAATGTCTGCACTTCAACCAGGAGTAGGGTCAGTTGTTACTGGAGATGATTTTTTAGCAAAAAGTGCATCTTTAAGGGATCAATTTAATAATTCGGATTTTGTTTCTAATGATAGCGATCTCGAGCGTGTTCAACCACGTGGTTTGAAAATAATCATTGGGATCATTGTTGTCACGTTGCTATTGGCTGCCACAGGAATTGCTTATAGAGATAATGTAAAAGGTTTTCAGGCCACACTTCTTAATATTGTGGCGACGATCAAAGGTGTTGCTGGGCAGGTTGGTATAGGACAAGGGGATAAGACTGTATCTTCTGATGGTCCGAAATCAGAGGTTGAAAATCCGAATAAAAAGGATCAGCCACTTAAGGAGAATAAATCTAATGATCGGCTTGGCTCTTTAAATCAGGGCAAGAAGAAAACTCATAATGGGAGTGTTCAAGATCCTGACATTACAGGCAATATTACTGCTGTTAAGCAAGGCAAGGAAAGTGATGTAATAGATTTAACTAATCTTGGAGGTGGTGAGAAACTTGGCTTGCCACCTGCGTTAATCGGTCCTTATTCGCTTCGGCATGCTGCCGCCAATGGTGATGTCCGAGCTGGATATGAGGTGGCGCGGCGGTTTAGTTATGGGCTTGGGGTCCCCAAAGATCCTGAACAAGCAATAAAATGGTATATGCAAGGTGCGTCTAAAGGGTTCGCTCCTTCGCAATATCGTTTGGCAACCTATTATGAGCGGGGGCGCGGGGTTGAGAAAAATCTTGGTCGGGCCAAAGTTTGGTATCAACGTGCGGCGATGCTTGGTAATGTGAAAGCGATGCATAATTTAGCTGTTATCAGCACAACCCTTGAAAGGGAAGATACTGATTATAAGACAGCGATTTATTGGTTCAAACATGCGGCTAATAGAAATTTGGCTGATAGCCAATTTAATTTAGCGATTCTTTATCAAAATGGTGTCGGCTTAGAAAAGAATTTAGTCTCATCTTATAAATGGTTTTCACTTGCTGCGAGGCAAGGAGATATTGATGCAGCAGCTCGTCGGGATAAAATAGAGAAAAGCTTGAAAAAAGAAGAGCTTTTGCTTGCCAGCCAACTTTTGCAAAAATGGAAACCTTTAGCGATTGATCGACAAGCCAATGATGTTGGGCGGATCTCTACGCATATTACGAGTACTATGTCTCATGCTGATGAAACCATTTCTCGTTCACGAACGCTAACAGCACAGATTTTACTCCGAAAGCTTGGTTATGTCTTAGGCAATGCTGATGGGTCAATGAATGAAGAAACCATTCGTGCTGTAAAGAAATTTGAAAAAGATAGAGGCCTTCCTATTACGGGTAAAATTAATCCTGAGTTGATTCAGGCTTTAAATAAAGCTTCGCTTTAGAACTTATGGTCTAGATTGAACCTCAAAGTTTCTTGTTGTTTGAAGAGATTTCTTATCCATCTTACTCATTGACGGGCAAAAGAATGGGGCTCACAATAAGCTATCAAAATTAAAATTTATTCTCTTTCTTTTTTCATATATTAAGAAAGTTGAATGTCTTTTTTGCTATTATCATTTTTATTATCTTTTCTGTCATTATTTTCTATGGCGCTTTTGGGCTTTCAATTTGCGAATTTGCATTGATTTGAAATGAAGAGTTTAGAGAGTTACCTGTGCATGTTTGTTTATTTAATTTTGTAAAAAACATGTTCGAGCTTGTTGGGTTTGTTCGCCGATGCAAATATATTTGCCGATAGCTGAAATCTCCGTCAATATTTTTGCCATTTTTGCAATGGGTGGTGCCGTTGGCTTTCTCTCTGGCTTATTTGGAGTTGGAGGGGGCTTTCTTATGACGCCTCTTTTAATCTTTACAGGCATTCCGCCAACCGTTGCCGTTGCAACGGGGGCAAATCAAATTGTTGCGTCTTCTATTTCTGGAGCCCTTGCTCAATGGAGACGTGGGAATGTTGATGTTAAGCTTGGTACCATATTGCTGATTGGTGGTATTCTTGGCTCTGTTATTGGGGTTGAGCTTGTGCGTTGGCTTCGCGCTATTGGCCAAATTGATCTTATTATTT
>CAXIBI010000191.1:0-2861 GCA_964022305.1 uncultured Hyphomicrobiales bacterium
TAAATCTTTCATTTTCTATTCTCTATGCGCTCTTATTTTCAGAATAACTTTGAGCTAGAAAGGAAATTTCTTATTACCAAAGCCAGGCATCTTTGACATATCAGGCATACCGCCCTGCCCCTGCATATCGCCCATCTGCTGCATCATCTTTTTCATCTTACCGCCCTTCACCTTTTTCATTGTTTTTTGCATCTTTTCGAACTGCTTCAATCATTTATTGACATGCTGAACATCGGTCCCAGAGCCGTTCGCAATTCTCTTTTTGCGGGAACCTTTAATTAAATTGACGTGGTTTCTTTCTTTAGGCGTCATTGAATTAATAATAGCAATCATTCTGGAGCTCTCAGAGTCACCAATCACCTGATTTTTAACGCTTTGCGGAATTTGCCCCATTCCAGGGAGTTTATCCATCAAAGCGCCCATTCCGCCCATCTCCTGCATCTGCATCAACTGATCTCTCATATCATCAAGATCAAATCGGCCTTTTGCCATTTTTTGGACATTTTTTTGGGCTTTCTTGTGATCAACCTTCTTAGAAATTTCATCAACAAGAGAAAGGACATCTCCCATTCCAAGTATTCGAGAAACAATCCTATCTGGATGAAAAGGTTCTAGAGCATCCGTTTTCTCACCCACACCCATAAATTTAATAGGCTTGCCGGTGATGTGTCTCACTGAAAGCGCCGCACCACCTCTGGCATCACCATCCGTCTTCGTGAGGATGACGCCCGTCAATGGGAGTTTATCTGAGAATGCTTTTGCAGTATGAGCTGCATCTTGACCGGTCATTGAATCAACAACGAATAGTGTTTCAATCGGATTGACTTTCTTTTGAAGCAATTGGATCTCTGACATCATCTGCTCATCAATCGCAAGTCTGCCTGCGGTATCGACTAAGAGCACATCGTGAAACTGAGATTGTGCTTGCTTTTTAGCATCACTGACTATTTTTTCAGGCTTGTCATCAATCGTTGATGGGAAAAAATCAACATCGATCTGCTCTGCAAGAACTTTCAACTGTTCTATCGCTGCAGGCCTGTAGACATCTGCACTTACAACAAGTACTTTCTTTTTTTGCTCCTCTTTAAGGAACCTGGCAAGCTTTGCAATGGACGTTGTCTTACCAGAACCCTGAAGACCCGCAACCATGACTACGGCTGGTGGCTGAGTTGAGAGGTTTAAGGATTCGTTTTGACCACCAATAACCTCAGTTAACTCCGACTCGACTAGCTTGACAAAGGCTTGGGATGGGCTGAGTCCTTCACCTACCTTAAGGCCCACCGCTTTGGTTTGAACGCGTTCAATGAAATACTTAATGACATCAAGCGCTACATCGGCCTCAAGAAGGGATCGTCTGACTTCACGAATAGCCTCTTTAATGTTGCCTTCAGATAATTTATTTTTGCCTTGAAGGGCCTTAAAACTATTGGATAGACGATCTGTTAAATTATCAAACATTGCTTTCTAGCTCATTGAAATATCGTATTATATAATCTTTTGCAAAGACAAAGCTAGAGATGCCTTTACTACACACTCTACCATTTATTGCTTATTTGCTCGCTGGGCTTCTTCTGACTCGCTATTTTTTACTAGACACAGTGACAAGCCAACATCGATTAGTCGTCAATTTAATGCTCTTAGTCGCTGTCTCCTCGCACGGATACATACTGTTTGAAATGTGGCAGCATAACGGCGTTTTTTTTGGGCTCACTGTGAGTGTTTCTTTTGTGGCATGGGTTGTAGCAACGTTATTATTTTTAACCTCCTTCACAAAACCGATTCACTCTTTGGGGATGCTGGTATACCCGCTCAGCGCTATAGCTGTGATTGTCTCCTTTTTGTTTCCTGGAAGTGAAGGAAAGCTCCTTTCCATCTCGATTGCTGCGCATGTTTTTTTATCAATCGGAGCCTATGCCCTTCTCGCTCTTGCGGTTGGTCAATCAATCCTTTTGAGTATTCAGGAGCGCCTGCTGCACGAACATAACTTCAACACCTTTGTAGACAAACTTCCAGCACTTCAAACCATGGAAGACTTTCTCTATCAGACGCTAAAGATGGGTTTTTTACTGCTCACGCTCTCACTAATATCGGGTTACTTTTATATTTCTGATTTCTTCACCCAGCAGCTGACCTACAAAACAATCTTATCAGTCATGGCTTGGATCGGTTTTGCTGTCATTTTATTTGGCCACATGATCTTTGGATGGAGAGGCAAGCTCATTGTCTTATCGACCCAGGTTGCCTTCGCGGTTCTCGTCTTATCTTATTTTGGTACGAAGTTCTTTATAGAGGTTTTAGCAGCATAATGTTAGCCTTATGAAAACGCACAAAATATTAAAGGGTGAGTGTCTATGTGGTGAGGTCTCCTGGCAGCTATCAGGTCCCTATGAATTTTTTGGTATGTGTCAGTGCTCACGCTGCAGAAAGGCAACTGGCGCAGCATTTGCGACCAATTTGTTTGTGAAGGCTGAGCAGTTTAAATGGCTTTCGGGCAAAGAGATGGTGGATGAGTATGTGATGGAAGAGCCCAATACTTTTGGGAACGCCTTTTGTAAAAAGTGTGGCTCAAGGTCGCCAAGATTCTCTCCTGCAAGGGGCTGGATGATGGCGCCACTAGGAAGCACTATGGAGTCGCCTGAGATTGAGCCAACACTCGTCTGCGCAAAAGATCACACCGACTGGTTCAAAAAGCTGGAGGAGATGCTTTAGTCGATATGAAGGACGGCAAGAAACGCTTCTTGCGGAATATCCACCCTTCCAATTGAGCGCATTCTCTTCTTACCTTTCTTCTGCTTTTCAAGTAGCTTTCTTTTTCGGGTGATGTCACCGCCGTAACATTTAGCAGTCACATTCTTTCTGAG
>CAXIBI010000192.1:0-2753 GCA_964022305.1 uncultured Hyphomicrobiales bacterium
AAGGAGGATGTGTCCAAAGAGATAAATCACCAGGGTCCACTACATCCGTATGGCCAGCAAACATCAGATGAGGAGTACCTGTTCCATATTGCGCATATAAATTATCGACATCTGGTGTTTGCTCTTCAGAAAAGGGAAGCCGCGTACACTCAAATCCAGCTTGCCCTAGAACCTTTTCAAGATAATCAAGAGCACCACCTTCAATCGGAGTAACGCTCTCACAAGCAATAAGATCTTGGGCATATTTAATGGCAAATTCAGACATATAATTTATTCTTCTTGTTAGGTGTAAAACGTTTTTTAAGCCGGGTGTTGATTAGTCATCACGCGGGTCAGGGCCATATTTATTCGGGTCAACAGGGCCATAAAGGCCAAGCTCGATTAAAAACCAAATGCCAACAGCACCAAGTTCTAGTCCGATAAGCCATCCCCAATCCTGAACCCAGGAGAGCGCACCGCCACCAAACTCAAGGCCGGTATAAAATTGTACAGCTTTTAAAAGCGCTGGGCCATAAAAGAGAAAGGCATAAAGTCCGGTTTTATTACGATCATGTAGGCGCTTTGTTAACAAGGCGGCAAGCGAGAAAATTAAAACAACTGACCAGATAAGCCCAACGACACCAAGTTTTTGCGCTGTTTGAACCAGCTCTCCAAAAGGGTCTGCAGAAACAATGGTAGAAAAAGCAAACGGACTGGCAAAAGCTAAAACCAACAAGCCGATCCAAAATGTCCGGCGGGTGATGCGCCCTTGAAAACTGATAAACGGGGATATGAGTGGCATAAGAACTCTCAAAAAACTTAGCAATGAAAATAACGGGCCATGATTGGGGGAAAATCAATAAAAGAAACATCTCCCATAAGACGACCTTATTAAAATCCACCATAACCAGAAAAGTAAGATCTGAAAAGGTCGCTTTAATTTATAGAAAATAAAGAGAGAAAGTTGATGAAAAGGCCTCAATAGGCATCTGTCATGTCAGGTCCATATCAAATACAAGTACAAGAAACACAACAGTAAAGATAAGATTTAAAATATTACTCCAGCCAACAAAGCTCTTATCTTGCACGGGATTTTCAGAAAACACGCCAAAAGAAGCGAAAACATAAAGCAGCAATATGACCAGGTTTAAGAAGCCATAGAATTTACCAGATACACCAAGATCATGCATGCGCTTATAACCAAGTGCTATTGTCGGCCAGAAAAACAGAGCGTTAATCATCATGCTAAGGCTAAGCAACTTTATATTTGGGGCTCCCTTAAAGTCTTCAACAGTGAGACCAAATACGGGGATAAGCAGGAGCGAAAGACCACCACCTAAAAATAAGAGAAAGAGTGAGCCTAAGATAAATAGCTTGCGCGAGATACGGCCATCAAATTCCCAAAACAGGTGAGGAATGGTCATAAGGAAAGTCCTTAGTAAAAAAGCTCTAATAGTGAAGGTTTAATATAAGAACGTGAGGATAAACTTCAACATTTATCCTCACGAAAAGAGTTCAGCTCTTAATTGAATTCAGAGCTTTAAGAACGCAACAATTCATTAATTGAAGTTTTAGAGCGGGTCCTCTCATCAACACGCTTCACAATCACCGCGCAATAAAGGTTCGGGCCAGGCTCACCAGAAGGCAACGGCTTACCAGGCATTGTACCAGAGACCACAACAGAGTAAGGCGGCACTTCACCATAGAAAACTTCACCCGTTGCCCGATCAACAATTTTCGTTGATGCGCCGATATAAACACCCATAGAAAGCACAGATCCTTCACGAACAATCACACCTTCAGCCACTTCAGCGCGCGCACCAATAAAACAATTATCTTCAATGATCACGGGGCCAGCTTGTAGCGGCTCTAAAACACCGCCAATACCAGCACCACCAGAAAGGTGCACATTCTTACCAATTTGCGCGCAAGAACCAACAGTGGCCCATGTATCAATCATCGCACCAGAGGCAACGTGAGCACCAAGGTTAAGAAAAGACGGCATAAGCACCACACCCGGCGCCACATAAGCAGATTTACGAACCACACAGTTAGGCACCGCTCTAAAACCAGCTTTGCTAAACTCTTCCTCGCCCCAGCCTTTGAACTTGCTGTCAACCTTATCCCACCAAGTAGAGCCATCAGGGCCACCAGAGATAACAGACATGTCATTAAGACGGAAAGAAAGTAAGACAGCCTTTTTCAGCCACTGGTGAACAGTCCAGTTACCATCATCTCCAGGCGAAGCCACACGGCATTCACCGCTATCAAGAAGGTTAAGTGCTGTCTCAACCGCGTCGCGGATCTCACCAGTGGTTTCGCTATTGACGTCGTCACGATTGTCAAAAGCAGTGTTAATTGTAGCTTCTAAACTAGCATGGCTCATTTTGTTGCTCTCTATAAGGGTTTCAATTATTAATTTTTGATAGACCATATTCATCATGAAGTTCAAGTCAATAGGGCAAAAAATAACCTTTGTTAATCATTGGCTATTTACTCTATATATAAAGCTAGAAAATCTATTTGATGCGGAGAGACACTTGAGTAAAAATTCTAAAAACACAACAAGTCCTGAAAAATCACCAAAACACATCAAAAAACGTAACGAAACTCCCCATCATTCACGCAGGTTAGGTCAATTCAGATCTTCCAAAGAAGATATGAAACTGGTTCAACAAGTGCCAGAGACGCCGCAAACCATGTCAAAAGCCTATAGTTTGGCCTTTGATGACCGCGAATTCATGACCAGGGAAGAGCTGCGTCCCGTTCGGTTA
>CAXIBI010000193.1:0-2696 GCA_964022305.1 uncultured Hyphomicrobiales bacterium
GAGATGTTGTATTTATCTGTTGCCTCTTTTGCAATGATGTTCAGTTGATTGGCTTCATATTCTTCGGCTGGGCTTCCTGAATAAACAGCTTCTCGAACAGGGTCCATTGTGACAAGAAGTTTAAATCCATGTTTTGCAGAGAGCTTTTTTATCTCATTGAGAGTATAATTTGTTGCTTTCTTTATTTTTTCTAACTCTGTTATATTACGCACATCAATGGCGGACTGAATGAAGCCGTGTTTTGGTGCTTTTGTTTCTTTCACTTCCTCATCTTTGGTGAGGTTGATGAGGCGGCGTACATAAAGAGATAGACCTGTTTGGTAATAGATAAATCTAAAGGTGCGGTAGTTTTTAAATGTATCAACCCAGCCCGGAATGTAAGGTTCTGGATTAACTTCTTTTATTTTGTCGCCTTCTAAGTTCACTTTCATAAAACTTGAAGAATAGCGGCCATAGAGGAAGCGGTAACTTTCATCAAAATCATTATGAATGAGCTGAACAACAACTATATCGGGGTTATATTTTAAAACCTCATTGCGCAGCATGTATAAATATTGCGTGTGAGGGGCGCCATCAATACCAAAGCGATAAACTTCGCTTTTATGGCCCTGCTTATTCAGCTCTTGTTCTATGACTTCTGCAAAGGCTTCAGATGTATTTACAGCCGAGGCTTGCACATATGAATCGCCAATGACTGCGATGCGTAGGGCACCTTCAGTTTTTTCTTCTTGGTAGCTTTTCTTTGTTGAGTTCCAGCCTTGTTCATTTATCTCAATGGTATGTGAGGTGCCATCGGGTTCATAGAGGCGTGCATTGGTGTTTGGCTCAAAGCGAACGATATTATTTATAGATGTATTGGCGAGATTGTCTGATGTGTTCAAAATATATTTAAAAACAATAAATTCAAAAATCACAAAACAGAAGAGAAGTGAACCGGCTAAAAGGGCAACTTTTTCTAGGATAGATCTGAGGTTCATTTTTTTACTCGCACTTTATAAAACACAACTTTATTCAAAAATGACACAAAATCACTTTGCATCTATAGCTTTGACCTGTTGTTTTGTACTTTTTTAAGACAAAACAACTTCCCCTCATTCCCTAAAAAACTCATTTAACTAGTTTTTAGCAAGTTCGATACCATAGAGGTTAATTCAAAGTTTTTCGTTAATAGACCTGATTTTTGAATATTTTTATCTATAAACATTTTTGGGGCCTTTAACATAGTGCATTATTGTTTATATGACAGCCAAGTACTGTGACGTTTTCTTAATGTCTCGATTCATGTCTTTTGGGCTTTACGCCTTAGATGCATTGGTCTAAACACTCTTATTCTTATTTTCACACACTCTTTCATCGAGGTTTATTTTATGAGCACTCCGCAATATGTGTTTACTTGTTATAAGCTATCCAAGGCATTTGCTGGGGGTAAGCCATTATTTGACAATATTACACTCTCTTTCTTACCTGGCGTGAAAATTGGTGTCGTTGGTGTGAACGGTGCTGGTAAATCGACGTTTCTAAAGATTTTAGCCGGCGTTGATAAAGAATTTTCTGGTGAGGCGAAACCTGCAGAGGGTATTAAAGTTGGGTATCTAGCTCAGGAACCTGAACTTGATGAAAGCAAGGATGTGCGCGGCAATGTGATGGATGGTGTGGCTGCTAAGCAAGCTATACTTGATCGCTACAATGAGTTGGCGCTTGAATATTCTGAAGAAACTGCTGACGAGATGGCGCGCTTGCAAGATGAGATTGATGCTCAGAACTTGTGGGATTTGGATGCCCAGGTGAGCCAGGCTATGGGTGCGCTTCATTGCCCTGAAGATGATGCTGATGTAAGCACTCTTTCTGGTGGTGAGCGCCGCCGGGTTGCACTTTGTAAACTCTTGCTCTCTAAGCCTGATATGCTGCTGCTTGACGAACCGACCAACCACCTTGATGCTGAAACTGTTGCCTGGTTGCAGAAATATTTGCAGGACTATCCTGGTACAGTGATCATGATTACGCACGATCGTTACTTCCTTGATCAGATGACAACATGGACCTTAGAGATCGATCGTGGTCGCGGTATTCCTTATGAGGGGAATTATTCTTCTTGGCTTGAGCAAAAACAAAAACGCTTGGAGCAAGAAGCGCGCGAGGATGACAGCAAGAAGCGGGCGTTGTCTCGTGAACTTGATTGGATTAGATCTAGCCCGAAAGCGCGTCAGGCTAAATCAAAAGCGCGGATTAAATCTTATGAAGAATTGGCGAACAAAGCTGATCACGTGAAGTTGGCGCCAACGCAAATCTCTATTCCTGTGGGTGAGCGTCTTGGCGGCGTTGTGATTGAAGCTGAGAACCTGACCAAAGGTTTTGAAGATCGCTTGCTGATTGATAACCTTTCTTTCCGTCTACCGCCTGGTGGTATTGTGGGCGTCATCGGGCCTAACGGCGCTGGTAAAACTACAACCTTTAAAATGATTACCGGTGAGGAACAGCCAGATGGTGGCTCGATCCGCTTAGGTGATACGGTTGAGCTTGGTTATGTTGATCAATCTCGTGACACATTGGATGACAATAAAAATGTTTGGGAAGAGATCTCAGATGGTCTTGATCAACTGCTTCTTGGTAACCGAGAAGTTCCATCTCGCGCTTATGTGAGTTGGTTTAACTTCAAGAAGGGTGATCAACAAAAGAAGGTTGGTAATCTTTCTGGT
>CAXIBI010000194.1:0-2437 GCA_964022305.1 uncultured Hyphomicrobiales bacterium
CCAAATGATCACTTGGCTGAGCACCTCGGAAAACTCATTCAGCACGGGATCTACCTTTGACCTAAGCGGCGGTCGCGCAACCTATTAGATTGGTCATGTAAAGAGGCGTCGATAGCCTTTTTCCAGCGGATTTGTTTACTTTGCCGCGCCCAGGTCGCGCAAATGTGGTGTTTCTTTTGCCTTTAAAGCTGATAAACTCTCTTATAAATATTTTATAGGCTGGGGTTGCGGCTGCTTTGCCTGTTCTAGGAGTTTGATATGTCCGAGGCGAAGATAGTCCGAAAAATAGCAGTTATTTTTGTGACTGATGTTGTGGGTTTTACCAAAATGATGGCCCATAATGAAGATTTGACGCTGCGCACGCTTAGATCTTGCCGTGAAATTTTGGACAATCTTTTTCAAGAACATGGAGGGCGGATATTCAATACGGCTGGGGATTCTGTGCTGGCCGAGTTTCAAAGTGCTGTTTCAGCGGTTGTGTGCGCCAGCGAGTTCCAAAAGCTGATCAAACAGCGTAACGCCACGCTGGACCCTTCAGAGCAAATGAACTTTAGGGTTGGGCTTAACATGGGGGATGTGATCGTTGAGGGCAGTAATCTCTACGGGGATGGCGTAAATGTAGCCGCGCGGCTTGAGGCATTTTGCCAGCCTGGCGGGGTCTCTTTATCAAAATCGATACATGATTTTGTGAGCGAAAAGGTTGATATGTCTTTTTCAGATCTGGGCAATCAACAGGTCAAAAACACTTTGGTGCATGCTTTTGATATCACTCTAGAGGGTGTCGAACAGCGTAAGGCAGCGGCTAAACCGATTCCAGACGAGGAAGCGTTTGAAAGCAAACCTCCCACGATTGCCGTGTTACCGTTCAAAAATATGAGCAATGATGAGGAGCAAGAATATTTCGCGGATGGTGTGACCGAAGATATCATTGCCAATTTATCGTCTTGGAAATCATTTCCGGTGATTTCGCGCAACTCCAGCTTTAGTTTTAAAGGCCAAGATTTAAAAACCAGCGAGATCGCGCAAGAATTGGCGGCCAATTACATCGTTGAAGGTAGTATCCGGAAGGGCGGCAACAAAGTGCGGATCACCGCCAATCTAATCGACGTAAAAGACGATCAGCAAATTTGGTCAAAGCGATGGGATCGCATGCTTGATGATATTTTTGAAGTTCAAGATGAAGTCTCTCAAGAAGTGGCGGCATTAATCACGCCGGCTTTGAAAAGCAAAGAACATGAAAGAGCCAAGAGGCGGCCCAAAGCCTCGTTTTCGGCCTGGGATAGTTATTTACAGGCTTTGTCCATTTTCAACCAGTTCAACACGTTTGGGGATGAGCGCAATATACAGGTGATCGAGCTGTGCGATGAAGCAATTGAAAAAGATCCAGAATTGGTTGATGCTTATGTTTTAAAATGTAAATGTCTTTTTTCGGTGCGCTTAGAATCCAAGTATAAATCACGCCGGAACGAGATGGAGGCAAGCTTTCACGAGCTGTCCGAGCTTGCCTATCGGCTTGATCCTAAAAACCCAGATGCGGTGTCAAATTATAGCAATTCTTTCAATATGAAAGGAGATTATGAGCAACGGGTGAAATATGCCAAAGAAGCTTTGGACCTCAACCCGAGCCATCCAAGATCAAATTCTCAATATGGGATGGCGATTTGTAACGAGGGGCGTTTTGCCGAGGCAGAAAAGTTCTTTTTACGGGCCATTGAATTGGATCCTGTTCAGCGCAAATCCTATGAAGGTTTTTTTCCGTTTCTCTATATGGCAATGAACCAGTCGGAACAGGCGCTGAAATGGTCAAACACGCTTTATGACAGGTCGCAGCATAACCGCTATGATGGGTTTCGGGCGGCGATTAATGTGCATTTGAATAACAAAGATGCGGCAAAAGCCTATTTGAAAACGTTTAAAGCAGCGCGGCCGGAATTAAAGACGCTTCAGGATTACGAAGAAGTTGCCCCCACTATCATTAAAGATTATTTGCTGGCTGGGCTGAAAGAGATTTGGGATGTGGTGTGACAGAATAATTATTAAGCGCCTTTTCCAAATAATGCTTTAATAAAAGATAGAGAGGCCGCCTTGCAGAGCATGTAATATGCCACTGGGTATTGATCTAATATGTTCCAATCTTATTGGGTAAACAGTGTTTTGTTACAGGTTCTAAAAAGGGTTTTCATGTCGCCCTGTGCGCTGAGAAGTTTTCGATTTTTTCAAGCAGACGATTAAAGTCTTTTTTTCACAACAATCGGCCCTGTGTTTTTTAATCAATTTAAAATTTTCTTCTCCATGCTAAGCTCTTCTAGTCAATCAAAATCTTTCTACCAAAATTTTAAGATTTTTTTTTGGTGAGAGTCGCGCAGGATAAGAGTTTGCGCGCTGTTCTCGGCGCGGGTTATCAAGCGCTAAAACTTACAATTTTTATGCACCTGCG
>CAXIBI010000195.1:0-2416 GCA_964022305.1 uncultured Hyphomicrobiales bacterium
TTTTATAGATTAAGCTTGAACGCCGGATCGCTTCAAAAATTTTTTAGCGTTTCAATAATAAGCAATTGTGCTCTCCCAAAACCGGATTCGTTTTTGAGTGAAACGCCTTAGCGGCTGGCTAAAGCTAGCTGTGCGTATCAGTATTTCAGCCGAGATTAAGTTGCAAGGTATTTTTCGACTTTAGCAGGGTAGGTTGCAATGAAAATCAATCATCTTCTGTGCTGGGAGGGTATCATCTTAATATGGGGCTTGGCCCAAGATTTAGCCTAATGACATTTCTTAACTCTTGAAGATATTTGATCTAAGCATACAAAGATCCCTTACTCGGTTTTACTTACCTATAAACCGGCTATAAGACATTCATTTTGCGAGATTTCTTCATCTCGTAAAAACTGTTTAAATTTTACGTTCAGCTTGAGGGCACATTGCCATTAGGTGCGACAATTTGTCAAGTCTGGCATTGAGTTTTGAACTGGTGGTTTTATTTATTCAAATCAGCTGTTTTGGTGCTTTCTATGCGTTACTTAAAGAAAACAATTAGAAATAATAATGCTTATTGCGGTTGAATTTAATAAAGTTGCCTTGATTTATTTTCTCTGTCTCGGTTTAGTTAATATAATGAATGGGACAGAGTAATATGCGTAAAGTAGTTGATTGGGCTTTATCTAAACCTAAGGCGATGATGAAGCCTCATTATGATGTTGTTGTTATTGGCTCTGGTTATGGCGGCGGTGTTGCGGCATCCAGGCTGTGCCGCGCGGGTTTGTCTGTTTGTGTGCTGGAGCGTGGCCGAGAAATCAAACCAAGTGACTTTAAAGCTGGGGCACTTTCAAATTTAAAAGCTACTCAGATTAATGGCCGTAAAATACAATTGGGTGATCCGGCTAGTCTTTATGATTTTCGCACTGGCGATGATTTGCATGTTTTGCTTGCTTGTGGACTTGGTGGTGGATCTCTTATTAATTCGGCTTTGGCGCTTAGACCAGAACTAGACAGCTTAAAACGGCGTGATTGGCCAGAAGAGATCTTTCAAGGGAATGAGTTAGAAACTGGTTTTGTTCGGGCTGAGCGTATGCTTGGTGTTAAGCCATATCCTAATCCTTTTAATATTCAAAAATTTAGGGCTCTTGAGGAAGGTGCGCAATTGCTTGGGTGTCATGCTCAGGTAAAAAATAATGCCATACACTTCGAAGATGGTGTTAACAGGGCCAATGTTGCACAACGTGCTTGCACCCTATGCGGCGATTGCTGGTCTGGCTGTAAGGTGGGGGCTAAGAATACAGTTGGACTTACTTATTTAACTGATGCTCTTAATCATGGCGCCGATATTTTCACCACTCTTGAAGTTAGCCATCTGGAAAAAGCCAATGAGCGGGAGGGGAGCGCTCAATGGACTGTGCGCTTTAAGCTGAATAAAGCCAAAAAATTAAAAGAGAGAGTTAAAGGTTTTGCCTCTCGCGATAAGTTAGGGACCACTGATGACCAGTTAGAACAGGTGACGGCAGGTATTGTTGTTGTGGCCGCTGGTTCTCTTGGTTCAACTGAGATCTTGCTTCGCTCTCGAGAGAAGGGACTTAAGCTCTCTGATCGATTAGGCAAGGGGTTTTCTTCAAATGGTGATGATATTGTTTTGGGTGTAAACCAGAAAACCCTTGTTAATGGCAATGCTTGCGAAAGGCCTGAAAAACTCAATAAAAAACGAAATCGAATTGATCCTGTTGGACCAAATTGTATGGGGTATATTCGATATGAAGATGATGAGTTAGAAGGGGGTGCTTTCTTAATTGAGGATGGTGCTATGATCCCGGCGATGTCTGCATTGGCCCCGCTTAAAGCGCTGACAGCTGGTAAGCCTAAACGTGCCATAAAGATGCTTTTTGATGGACCTTTCAAAGGACTTCGAGCGCATACACAAACGCATTATCTTGTAAGCCATGATAGCTCTGATGGAGAGCTGGTTTTAAAGAATGATCGATTGGAAGTGCAATGGCCGGATATTCATGATCAAAAGTTTTATGAAAAATATGAAGATGTCATGCGGCAGATGATTGAAGGGCTTGGTGGTGAATATAAAGAAAGTCCTCTTTCTGAAATGGGCGGGAGAAAAGTGACGGCTCATCCACTTGGGGGGTGTGGTATTGGTGAGAGTTCCTTAAGCGGTGTTGTCAATCATAAATGCCAGGTTTTTAAAAGTGCTGAAGGGACGGGCAGTGATGGTAGAGAGGTTCATGATGGGCTTTATGTTTGTGATGGTTCTGTTATGCCGACCTCTATTGGATCTAACCCACTTTTAACGATTACAGCTATGGCTGAGAGGGCAATGATTTATTTAGCCAGAGATAGAGAGCTTTCATTTCATGATAAACGGCAAGAGGATGCGCCGCTTAGGCTTGCTGTTGGTTAAGTTTTAAAGTTT
>CAXIBI010000196.1:0-2386 GCA_964022305.1 uncultured Hyphomicrobiales bacterium
GCGCTATACGGCTAATACGATTAAATAAAACTGGAGCTTTGAGAGAATTTTTTAAAGCTCCAGTTTTATCTTTTCTTGATTTTTAAAAAAATCAAGACAGCAACTTTGTGCTGTAATAAAAAACAAAGATACAGAATTTTAAAAAGCCCTCTTAAGGTTTCAAATTAAGAACTTTTAAAGAGGCTGAAAGACACAAAAAACGTGTCAGTTCAAAAAATATAATGAACCATCAGGCCATTTAAGAGCCATGATGGTGTCCAGTGACAAGCTTAGGATAAGTGACCGTGGCAGAACAAAGCAATATTACTCACACTGAAGTCCCGGCAGATGGCCACAAAGCGGTTTTCCCACCGTTTGATAGCTCAAAATTTGAAGCACAACTTGTTTGGCTCGCCATTACCTTCATCATTTTATATGTTGTAATTTCACGCATGGCATTGCCGCGTATTGGTGAAGTTTTAGAAGAGCGCCAAGATCGTATCCAAAGAGATATGGATGAAGCAAACCGCTTAAAAGAAGAAACTGATAAAGCGATTGCAAATTATGAAGAAGCTTTGGCGTCAGCTCGCTCAAAAGCAAATGGTATTGCTGATGAAACCAGAGCAAAATTAAAAGCTGAAATCGACGCAGAGCAGCAAGCTGTTGAAGACAAAATCAATAAAAAAGCAGCTGATGCAGAAAGTCGCATCGCCAAAGCAAAAGAAGAAGCCTTTGGTGAAGTCAGCAAAATCGCAGAAGCAACAACAGCAACCATTGTTGAAAAGCTAGTCGGAACAAAACCTTCAGAACAAGATATTGAACAAGCTTTAAAATAAGCCAAAAACGAGAGTGGTCATTTGATCATCTCAGTTTGAGTTCAATTAAGAAAGATCTTAAGAAAGGTCGCAAATAATGAGTATTTTCGCAGATGCATCCACTTGGGTGTCTATATTTTTCTTCACCTTCGTTGCACTTCTCATTTGGAAAAAAGTGCCAGACTTAATTGGTGATGCATTAGACAAACGCTCAGCAGATATCCAAAAAGAATTGGATGAAGCGCGCAAACTTCGTGAAGAAGCTCAACACATCTTGGCTGAATATCAAAGAAAAGCCAGAGAAGCAGAAGAAGAAGCTGAAAGCATCGTTGCTCAAGCGAAAAAAGAAGCTGAAAACTTTGCAAAAGAAACACGCGAAAAACTAGAAGAAACCCTAGAGCGTCGCTCAAAAGCAGCTGATCTAAAAATCGTTCAAGCTGAATCAAAAGCTGTAGAAGAAGTAAGAACAGCAGCGATTGACGCAGCGGTAAAAGCTTCAGAGAACTTACTAGCAGGTCAAGCAACAGGTGCTAAGGCTGATGAATTGATCAACAAATCAATTGCTGAGCTGAAAGACCGCATGAACTAATCTTTGTGTTTTCTGATTTTGAAATTTTAAACCGGGTTCTAGAAATAGAGCCCGGTTTTTTCTTGCGCCGAGTTTTTTCTTGTGACCGAATAAGATAATGTTAGAGCGTTCCGCCTAAAAGTGGGTACCGGTTTTAGGGTATGCGGGTGCTTTGTGGGCATCTGAAGCAAATAAAAGGAACGCTAAAAAAAAGAACTAGAGCATTTCTTTGAATTCATCAAAAAGAGGAATGCTCTAGAGAGAAAAATATAGTAATAGGCTGAATGAAAATGACAGATGAAACTGACAATGATCGTTTTGAAAGAGGCCATGCTCTTTTAAATAAAATCCACGGCACAACAGGCCAAAATGTATTGAAAGGGATTAGCGAAGTCTCACCAGATCTGAGCAAGTTCATCACCGAATATGCCTTTGGCGATATTTACTCAAGAGAAGCCCTGGGCTTGCGAGAAAGACAAATCGCAACCATCTCGTCTCTCATCACCTTAGGTGATGCTGAAACAGAATTAAAAGTTCATATGAGAGCTGGTTTAAATGTAGGCCTGACCAAAGAGGAACTTATTGAGATCATCTTGCAAATGAGCCTCTATGCCGGTTTTCCAAGAGCAATACATGCCATAAAAGTTGCGAAAGAACTTTTCAAAGAACTAGAGCGTTCCGCTTAAAAGTGGGTACCGGTTTTAAGAAAAAAAGGAACGCTTAAACTAAGAGAAATACTCTAGAAGAATAAATTTCTACCTCTCGCCCTCAATTCAAACCTCACCTCAAATACCAAAAACGCCAGATCATTTTTAGCACTCAAGCTTATTATGATCTGACGCTCTGGAGAATATAGAATAGGCAAAAGTCGGGGGAGGGGGAGGGATTTGAACCTATTCTATATTACTTGAGTTCATTTTCTGTGCCTTAAGCTTATGGAAGCTCAGGGTAGCTAATGCCGTGAGCATTATCGAAAGTTTCAGGATATTGAATACCATGAACATTATCGAAACTCTCTGGGTAA
>CAXIBI010000197.1:0-2374 GCA_964022305.1 uncultured Hyphomicrobiales bacterium
ATTCTCTTTAAGCTCTTTTAATCGCTCTTTATGTTGCACACCAAAATGCTGCTCTTCATCAATGATAAGAAGCCCAAGATTATGAAACTCGATTGATTTACCAAGCAGCGCGTGAGTGCCAATAACAATATCAACCTGACCGTCTTTCAAGCCCTCTTTTGTCTCTTTTAATTCCTTATGGGAAACAAGCCGAGAAGCGTGGGCGATCTTTAAAGGCAACCCCTCAAAGCGCTCAGTAAAGCCTTTATAATGCTGGCGTGCTAAAAGAGTGGTCGGCGCAACGATAGCCACTTGCGCCCCGCTCATAGCCGCAATAAAAGCGGCTCTCATGGCAACTTCCGTCTTACCAAAACCAACATCACCGCAAATCAACCGATCCATCGGCTTACCAGAGGCAAGGTCCTCACGCACAGCCTCAATGCTAGAAAGCTGGTCATCTGTTTCATCAAACGGAAAACGAGAAGAAAATTCATCCCATTGATCGTTTGGCACTTCAAAAACATCCGCTTTACGAAGCGCACGTTTCGCTGCGATATCAATGAGCTTGCCAGCCATATCAAGCAGCTTTTTCTTGATTTTTGCCTTACGAGATTGCCAGGCCGTTCCACCAAGCTTATCTAAAACAGCCGTGCTTCCCTCAGCCCCAAAGCGAGTAAGTAACTCAATATTCTCAACCGGGAGATAAAGCTTATCACCCCCGTGATAAGCAAGTTCCAAACAATCATGCGGCGCCCCAACAGCCTCAATCGTCTTAAGCCCTAAAAACTTACCGATCCCATGTTCATTATGAACAATAAGATCACCAATAGAGAGCGTTGACGCTTCTTTTAAGACATCTGCATCACTTTTAGCCCGGCGTTTACGGCGCACCAGACGATCGCCTAAGATATCCTGCTCACCAATGATCAAATGATCATCCGTTTGAAAACCGCTCTCAACCCCAAGCACAATAAAGCCAACAACCCGCTGCGGTAGGTCTAAAACCTCTTGCCAGTTCTCACATTTCTCAAACGCTTCTAGTCCAGCCTCAGATAAGAGGTTAATCAAACGCTCACGAGAGCCTTTCGACCAGGCAGCAATTAGTACGGAAAGTCCTTTATCCTGACGGTCTTTAATCTTTCTGATAACAGAGTTGAACAATTCAGAGCGCTCATCGCGGCGCTCAACAACAAAATTAATCCCTGCCTTTCCTTCAATAGAAAAGGTTTCATCAAACTGTTCATCATTGTCTAAATCAAATGGCGTGAGTTGTAACTTATGTGTTTTCTGTTCAAAGCCAGCCCATTCTTCACGGCTTAAAAACAGTTGCTCAATCGGAACCGGATTAAACGGAGGAGCGCCAAAATTCTGCACTTCAAGCGCTTGCTTGCGCGCCTCGAAATGCTCATCAACCTGGTCAAATTGTGCTTGTAACGCTGAGCGAATATCAGCCTCTTCAGAAATGATCGGATTAGCAACATAATCAAACAACGTATCAAGCGTTTCATGAAAAAAACTAAGCCAATGTTCTTGCCCCTGAAAACTCTGCCCTTCACTAATTGCATCATAAAGCGCATCGCTTCCTTGTGGCGCTCCAAAATGCTCAAGATAGCGTTTGCGAAAAAGCGCCCGCGCATCATCGCTAAAATCGACTTCATTAACCGGTAAAAGGGTTACACGGTTTAATTTATTCGTTGTACGCTGAGAGCCTGCATCAAATTGGCGAATACTCTCAAGCTCATCTCCCCAAAAATCCAGGCGTATCGGTTGCTTATAGCCAGATAAAAACAAATCAACGATGCCACCACGAACCGCAAATTCACCCTTATCAATCACCATCTCAGAGCGCATATATCCCATAGCTGAGAGACGGGATAATAAACGGCTTCGATCAATCCGCTTGCCCGGGCTTAATATTTTAATGTGACTACGAATATAAGAGCGCGGTGGCACTCTCTGTAAAATTGAGCGCGGTGTCGTTAAGATCAACCGCGGACCACGCCGTTTTCCCTTCTCTAAATGAGCTAGTGTGGAAATTCGCTCTGCAATAATATCTGGCCGCGGCCCCGTGCGATCATAAGGCACACAATCCCAAGCAGGAAAACTCAGCACTTTTAAATTCGGCGCAAAAAACGCAAGCCCTTCCTTGAGGGAAGCAAGCCGTTGATCATCACGGCAAATATGAATGACATCATGTCCACCATCTTTGACTTTTGCGAGAAGCTCAAGCAATTCAGCTAGCACCAAAGGCTCTTGGCCCTCAACAATTCGCCCCAATCCAAGGGCAAGCGGTGTAGACGAATTCGCTAAACTTTGCTTGACGTTTAAAAGAGATGATATTCGAGCTGGAGCTGAGGCATTCATTTGAAAGCTAACTTTTTAGTTTTATAACTGA
>CAXIBI010000198.1:0-2342 GCA_964022305.1 uncultured Hyphomicrobiales bacterium
TTTATGTAAAAGTTTTTTATTCCCTATTGCCAGGTGGATTATGCTTCAAAATCAAATCAGCCATAATCGCCTTGCGCTCTCCAACTTGATTATTAAAAATAATATGCAGGCTCGTTGGTTGGAATTCTTTGATAATCTCTTCAGCTAGAGGGTTCTTAGCAACCAAATCCATCCGGTTTGTTTGGTTGACATAAACAATACTCGCCTCATTAGGCGACGTGTTTTTTACATAAAGGAAAAGCGCGCCAATAGCATCAAACTCTTGGTCTAAGCCATAAACCCAGAATTCATGCTCTCGGCCAGAAGCCCCGGTCCAGTGGTACAAGTCAGAATCCATAGCAGCCCCTCTCCGCAATCTGATCCACCATATGTAAATGTGTAACTTAGTTACACAATCACCTAATACCGAATAAGTACAAAAAGATGAGTACCAAGAAGTACCATAAATTTAAATTGTGTCAATTTGAATATAAAATTATACGAAATTTAGAGCAAAAAATGCGCCAAATAAGCCATTTTTCTCATAAAATTCTCAATGCGCTTCATCCCAATTCCTTGCAAAACGCGCATCAACCTTAAGTGGCACTTTCAAATCAATCACAGGATGATTTGCTTTTTCCATGATCTCAACAATGAGAGGTGTCACCCGTTTTGCCTCTTTTTCACTGACCTCAAAGATCAATTCATCATGCACCTGCAACAACATCAAAACGGGTGTCTTTTCAACCTCGAGCGCCGGTGCAATTCTTACCATGGCTCTCCTAATGATATCAGCAGCTGTCCCTTGAATGGGCGCATTAATAGCAGCACGCTCAAAAAAAGCTTTTTGCTGCCTATTTTTCGAATTGATACCAGGATAATGAACCCGGCGACCAAACAAAGTCTCAACAAACCCTTGATCAGCCACCTGTTCCTTCATCTCATTCATATAAGTTTGAATACCAGGAAAGCGCTTGAAATAAGTCTTGATATAATCACTCGCTTCACCACGAGAGATACCCAGTTGATTGGCTAAACCAAAAGCTGAAATCCCATAGATAATGCCAAAGTTAATCGCCTTTGCCCGGCGCCGCGTCATCGGATCCATATTTTCAAGTGGCACATCAAACATCTCAGAAGCCGTAAGCGCATGGATATCTTGTCCCTCATGAAAGGCCTCGATTAATTGCGGAATATTCGCCATATGCGCCAAAATGCGCAGTTCAATCTGGCTATAGTCGGCCGAGAGCAACACATTCCCCGGCTCTGCTATAAACGCCTTTCTAATCTCACGCCCCTCAGCTGTGCGCACAGGAATATTTTGAATATTCGGATCAGTTGAAGCAAGCCGTCCTGTCGTCGTCGCCGCTAGAGAATAAGATGTGTGCACACGTCCCGTAGTCTCATTTATGAACTTCGGCAAAGCATCAGAATAAGTTGATTTCAGTTTAGAAAGCTGCCGCCACTCTAAAATCGTCTGAGGTAAAAGCCGCTCTTCTTCACTTAAAGCTTCATCAACAGCCAACCCCTCCAAAACGCCAGCCCCTGTGGCCCAAGCTCCTGTCTTGGTTTTTTTACCGCCTTTATAATTCAGCTTCTCAAACAAAACTTCACCCAACTGCTTTGGGCTGGCGATATTAAAAGTCTCATCCGTCAGTTTATGAATTTGCGCCTCAAGCTCCGTTAGCTTTTCTGCAAAGTCTTTACTTAAGCCCGCTAAAATAGAGCGATCAAGATGCACACCAGCCATTTCCATCGAAGCTAATACTGAAACAAGTGGGCGCTCTAAAGTTTGATACACTGTCATACGCTTGGCTGCGGCCAACCGCGCCTTTAAAACATGCCAAAGCCGAAGTGTCACATCAGCATCTTCAGCGGCATATTTGGTTGCCTCAGGCACCGGCACAAGATCAAAACTAATCTGCGATTTCCCTGTTCCGACAATCTCTTTAAATTCAATCGGCTCATGATCAAAATAATGTTTTGAGAGCTCATCCATCCCATGACCATGCACACCAGCATCAAGCGCATACGACATCAACATCGTATCATCAATCGGTGCCATAGAGATGCCTTGGCGCTCCATGATCACCCAATCATATTTAATATTTTGACCAATTTTTAAAACGGAAGCGTCTTCAAGCAATGGCTTTAGCATCGAGAGAGCCTTTTGCATATCCACTTGCTCAACAGCCCCATCCCCTAACAAATCAAGCCCATCAGATGAGCGATGCGCCAAGGGAATATAAGCCGCTTTCCCCGGTGTGAGAGCTAACGAGACACCAACCAAATCAACAGACATCGCATCAAGCCCTGTCGTCTCTGTATCAATGGCAACAAAACCTTGGGTCTTTGCCGCCTCG
>CAXIBI010000199.1:0-2113 GCA_964022305.1 uncultured Hyphomicrobiales bacterium
CAAAAGCTTGCGCCAAAGATGGTGTCTGGTCGGGTGGTGTAGACTTCCAATTGCTCAACGTCTTCAGGCACTGTATCGCCTTCAAGCTCAAAACGCATCAAAGCGCCGTGGGATTTACCAATCCAGTTGGCTTGCATAATGCGGACTTTTTCTGGCCAGTCTTTTAGTGTTTCTAAATCTTCTAATAGTTCATCAGCGAAATCTGTGATGCGGAAGAACCATTGTGTTAGCTCGCGTTGCTCAACCAACGCGCCTGAGCGCCAGCCTTTGCCGTCAATCACTTGCTCATTAGCAAGAACGGTGTGGTCTACCGGGTCCCAATTCACGCGGGCGGATTTTCTGTAAACCAGATTGTTTTCTAAAAAGTCTAAAAACAGCTTTTGTTGCTGATGGTAATAGTCAACATCGCAGGTGGCGAACTCTCTAGACCAATCAAGTGACAAACCGATGGACTTGAGCTGGTCGCGCATCACGGCGATATTGCCATAGGTATATTCAGAAGGATGACCGCCATTTTTCATGGCCGCATTTTCAGCTGGCATGCCGAACGCGTCCCACCCCATCGGGTGCAGCACATTAAAACCCTTGGCGCGTTTATATCTTGCGATCACATCGCCCATGGCATAGTTGCGCACATGGCCCATATGGATGCGGCCAGAGGGGTAGGGGAACATCTCGAGGACATAGTATTTTTCTTTGTCTGAGCCTGTCTCAGTTTCAAAGATTTTTTCTGTCTCCCACTGCTTTTGCCAGATTTGCTCGGTTTCTGGTGCGTTATAACGCTCAGCGCTCATGGTTTGTCCCCTGATAAGATAAGTTTTTAAAGGTAATGGATGTGTTTAGCATTAGGGTTAGTTGTGTCAAGTGTTGAAGGTTTTTAAAAGATGGTTGTTGGTTCTTAGTTTTTGTCACGGGCTATAGTTTTTTTCTCTCACGGCTATTCTAAGCGCTAAAGGCGCTTAGGCCTCCGAGGGGCGGCGCAACGCGCCGGGCTGCGCTCGTGCTTCGCCATGTCCCATTGCCCGAAAAGGGCAATGCTCCTTCTTCGTATTGTTAGTTTGGAGATGGGTGCTTTTAGCAAGTTTTTGATTTTCTTTATTCATATTCAAGTGTGCTTAAAGAGGCCGTTCAGGCTTGTTCGATTAGCCAATTAATTGATTAATCATCGTTTTTTTAGACTGAATAAGCAAAAATATGGGGATAAAAATAATTTTGTTCTTCCTCTGTTCTTTTTGTGCGAATCAGGTTATGTTCTCATTATGTTCCTTGTCTTTCGAGATGAGGGGGGTGAGTTAGAAAGCATGAATGAGGAGTAAATCTAATGGCAACTTTTGACCAAGCTTGGCTTAATGGGCGTGAAACACCAAACCCGCTTAAAGCAACACCACTATATATCGTTGATGACATGGCTTCAGCCAAACGCCGCTTTGGCGCGATGGGCTTTGAGATGACAACATTGCAACCAGCAACGGAGAGAAGCGAGTTTTGTGAAGTCTTGAGCGACGGGTGTGTTGGGATGAGCGCTGGGCAAACGCAAATTTTATTGGTGGACGAAGCCCATGCCAAACGAACCATGCCGCCAGAGGTTCTCCCTTCTTTCAAGCACGGACCTGCCCTTTATGTTTGGGTGGACTCAGTGGATGAAACCCGCTCGAAAATCGCTGACCCGGTGATTGCTGAAATGGTAACGGGCTATGGCACCTGGGAGCTGTTTGTTGAAAGCCGCATTGGCTTGATTATTTTTGCTGAGAAGCTGAGCAGAGAGATGAAGATGGCATCTTAGTTTTGTCTCACGTGCTATGGTGATGCGGAGAATCACCGGGCTCTGCATCTTTTGATTATAATTTTCTGTTGTACAATATTTTTGCTTCAGTCGTTTTTTTGTTTCAGATGCTTACTAACATCTGTAGGGCATTGTGAATGCGCGTGCCGGAGGGGTGTGGATGACAAGTGTTTGAGATAATTTTGTGTTTGTTATGGTTTCATTTAGATTATATTTCGTTGTTCGAGAATGGCCGATTTGAATTCGATGAGTTAAGTTAGGTGGTTAATTATTAGAGAGGGGAACCAAGTTGCAGGAACTTTTTTATCATTTATTATTTTTCTAGAAAAT
>CAXIBI010000200.1:0-2085 GCA_964022305.1 uncultured Hyphomicrobiales bacterium
AATAAGTCTCACTTTTACCCGGTCTTGAAAGGTGATGGTCTTCGTTGCTCCATCAATAAACACTCTTTCAGCCCTAATTGTACCTGATTCCATTTGAACATAAACCGGTCGATCAGAACTGATCGTTTGTTTCTTAAAAATAATTTCAGCCCGATCTAACCTGGCTTGCATACCATTAGGTGCGTTAATAACCAAATCGCCAGATAAATTAAGCACTTCTTGCTTGGTATTAAAAACCCCTGTTTTTGCCCTCAAATGAATGGCACCATTTTTAGGGTGATCAAGCTTACCACTAATTTGGTTTAAATTGATCACATAAGGTGAATTAGCTTTTTGAGTGGCCGTGTCGGCTGTCACCAAATAAGAACCAGCTTTTTTGTCATGCCCCTCAAGGCGCGGGTTTGTCATTTTCAATTCGTTTTTACTAACATCAATCTTTTCAACACTGACTTTATGGTCTTTAAATTGAAAAGAAAATTTCCCTGTAAAAAAATAAGCAAAACAACAAACCACAGCTAAAACCGGCAAGGTCCGGCGCAACCAATAGACAGTGCGGCTGTGTTGCCGAGCTCTCTTAAAAGCTTGCTGCCGCCTTGTTGAAATCTCAGCGCTTTCATCTCCTGAAAGTCTGGCAGCACTGCCAGTTGAAGATTGGGGTGGCATCAATTGGTTAGAAAATGTTTGAGACGTCATAACGTTGCCCAGCTCATTCGCTCATGAGAGCGTTTAAAATCAATTAAAAGAAGATCTTAAGAGTGTTTCCAATCTATTTATACAGTGCACAAAAAACAAAAATGCGAGTTTTAAGTCCTTAGGTCTTGAACCTAGGATAAACTTACAAAACAATATGATCACATTTGGGCTTTAACGAAAAGAACATCCCTTTCAGTTAAAGCATTTGTGATTCATATTAGCGCGGCTTAGATGCCTTTAAGAATGAGCAAAAATATCGCTCTCTTCCCAACCAGATAAATCCAGTTCAGCTCTCGTTGGTAAATAGTCAAATGTTTTCTGTGCGATCTCGAAGCGATCCTCGCGTTTAAGCCGAACAATCAAAATCTCCATCAACTGATGGAGATGTAATACATCAGAAGCCGCATAAGCCATCTGCGCTTCACTTAAAGTCTCAGCACCCCAGTCAGAGCTTTGTTGTTGCTTAGAAAGATCAACAGAAATCAGCTCACGTGTTAGGTCTTTCAAACCATGTCTGTCAGTGTATGTACGTGTTAATTTAGAAGCGATCTTCGTGCAGAAAACGGGTGTCGCCCAAACACCTAAATAATGATAAATGGCAGCCAGATCAAAGCGAGCAAAATGAAAGATTTTTACCAAATTTGGGTCAGATAAAACGGCCTTTAAATTAGGGGCTGAATAGTCAGTGCCATCAAATTGCACTAGATGCGCAGTCCCATCACCTGAAGAAAGTTGCACAACACAAAGCCTGTCACGAAGCGGGTTAAGCCCAAGTGTCTCGCTATCAATCGCAAGGGCTCCTTCAAAGTGAAGGCCATCAGGCAGATCATTTTTGTGCAAACTTATAGTCATGAATTATCCCGTAATGTCGTTAATTGAACTCTTTAGTCAAATTCCTAGCACAAATCAGCCCTAATGCCAGCTCAGAAAGCCACAAATCTATGAATAAACCCATATTTGCGGCACTAGAACCGCTTCACAAATCACTCAACTCACTTTATTTTGGCTGATATACGCAAAGGAGAGCGGTCTTATGAATTCTAAAGGGATAGTAACAATTTTTGGTGGGTCAGGCTTTGTTGGGCGTCACCTTGTCGGTCAGTTAGCAAAAGCAGGCTACCGTATTCGTGTTGCTGTTCGCCATCCACAATTGGCAGGCTTTCTTCAACCGCTTGGTGGGCTTAACCAAATCGAATTTGTTAAAGCCAATATCCGCAATGAAAATTCCATAAAAGAGGCCGTTGAAGGGGCTGATTATGTTGTCAATCTTGTGGGCATTCTAGCTCAATCAGGACGGCAAAATTTTAATTCACTTCATGTGCAAGGGGCACGTTTAATCGCCATTGCGTCAAGAGAAGCCGGTGTAAAACAATTGGTTCAAATGTCAGCGCT
>CAXIBI010000201.1:0-2017 GCA_964022305.1 uncultured Hyphomicrobiales bacterium
TAGAGCACCGGTCTCCAAAACCGGGGGTTGTGGGTTCGAGTCCCTCCACTCCTGCCATTTTTAGAGAGTGGCGATAGGGTGAAGTGAATTGTTTCTGGAATTGCTAGGTGTATGAAGCGGCAGGCTGTTCGTTACAAAGAATTGGTTGGAATGATGCCTATTGATCTTATGTGTAGGCTAGGTGTCATGAGGAATTTAGATTAATGGCAAACCCATTTGAGTTTATTCAAGAAGTTCGTGCTGAGGTGGCAAAGGTTACCTGGCCGACGCAAAAAGAGACTGTGGTGACAACCATCATGGTTTTGATTTTGGTTGTTTTGGCCGCGATCTTTTTCTTTGCAGCGGATCAAGTTTTGAATGTGCTGGTGCAGTTGTTAATCGGCTCAAGTCAGTCTTAAGTTTTTAATGTGATTTGGCTTAATTTTGATTTGATTTTCAGGGGTTGGTGACGTTCATGGCGAAGAGATGGTATATCGTTCACGCATATTCTAATTTTGAGAAGAAGGTGGCTGAGGCTATTCGCGAGCGCAGTGTGAGCGAAGGGCTTGAGGATCAGTTTGATGAGATTCTCGTTCCGACAGAAGAAGTGATTGAGGTGCGCCGTGGGCGCAAGGTTGCTTCTGAGCGCAAATTTTTCCCTGGCTACGTTTTGGTGAAGATGGATATGACCGATGAGGCGTATCATCTCATTAAAGATACTCCGAAGGTTACAGGGTTTTTAGGGTCTGAGAGTAAGCCTATTCCGATTTCGGAAAAAGAGGCTCAGTCTATTTTGCATCAAGTTAAAGAAGGTGTGGAGCGTCCTCGTTCTTCTATCATTTATGAAGTGGGCGAAGAGGTGACCGTGCTTGATGGGCCGTTTGAAGGGTTCCATGGGCAGATTGAAGAAGTTGATGATGAGCGCCAACGTATGAAGGCCGCTGTTGAGATTTTTGGCCGGGCAACCCCGGTTGAGTTGGAATTCAATCAAGTGAAGAAAAAAGTCGACGCTTGATTGTGAATTGATGTGGGAGAATTGGCTGGCTTTGCCGGTTAGTGCAGTTTGGACCACATCGCCCTAGTTGTTTGAATTGCTGAAAAATCAGTAATTTGAATGTTTTAATTTTAAGTGAGCTCTTTGAAATCTTAGGGCTTAAAAGGGAAATAAAATGGCAAAAAAGATTGAAGGCTATTTAAAGCTACAAGTGCCTGCTGGTCAGGCTAATCCTTCACCGCCGATTGGTCCTGCTTTGGGTCAGCGCGGTATTAATATTATGGAATTCTGTAAGGCGTTTAACGCTGCATCTGGTGATGCTGAGCCTGGTTCTCCAATTCCTGTGAATATCACTGTATATAATGACAAGTCTTTCACATTTGAAATGAAAACGCCGCCTGCGTCTTTCTTCCTCAAGAAAGCTGCTAAGCTTAAAAAAGGTGGTGGTGAGCCTGGTCGTGCTGTTGCTGGCTCAGTGACTATGGATCAAGTTCGTGAGATCGCTGAAAAGAAAATGGTTGATCTGAATGCGAATGACATCGATCAAGCTGCTAAGATTATTGCAGGTTCTGCCCGTTCTATGGGCTTGGAAGTGAAGGGGTAATCGACATGGCTCGTGGAAAAAAATATAAAGCAAATGCTGAAAAAGTAGATCGTACAAAATTGTATGAGCTAGATGAAGCTGTGAAAATTATTAAAGAAACAGCAACAGCTAAGTTTGATGAAACTGTCGAAATTGCGATGAATTTGGGTGTTGATCCGCGTCACGCTGACCAAATGGTTCGTGGTGTTTGTGATCTGCCTAAAGGATCTGGCCGGACTGTTCGTGTTGGTGTTTTTGCGCGTGATGCGAAGGCTGATGAAGCAAAAGCTGCTGGCGCTGATGTTGTTGGTGCTGAAGATCTTTTGGAAGAAGTTTTAAAAGGCAATATCAACTTTGATCGTTGTATTGCAACGCCAGACATGATGCCGCTTGTTGGCCGCCTTGGTAAGGTGCTTGGTCCGCGCGGTATGATGCCTAACCCGAAAGTTGGCACTGTGACA
>CAXIBI010000202.1:0-1878 GCA_964022305.1 uncultured Hyphomicrobiales bacterium
GAACCTTTCGTCCACTCCCAAACCAAATTCCGAGCCCCTTTAAAAGTTTGCTCAATAGCAAGCCCTGGCTTTTTGATCATTTGAGAGAGCGCCAATGTATAAGGACTATTCGCCCCTTCACCGTCAGCCGCCACATCACCAGGCGAGGTTGCAAACGCAATCAATGTTCCGCTTGGCGCATCAATCGTAGCCAGCCCTCGGCTTACAGAGCGCCACCCTCTTGCAAAAGGGTTGTTCCGACACGCATCTAAAATAACAACATTGAGCCGCCCGTCAGAGCCACTGACTGAATTAAGCGTGCGCAAAAACTCACTCAGCGCAACACCATGCAATGAAAGCTCATCTTTGCGAGCAGGCGACGCATCAATCGGTAAGAGATAATTCTGACCATCAACTTGAATACCGTGCCCTGCATAATAGAACACACCAATCGTTTTAGCCCCACTCAGCCGGCGACTATAATCAATCATCGCTTTACGCATTTCAAACCGGCTCGCATCAATGACCTTCGTCACTTCAAACCCAGCGCCAGAAAGTGTCTTTGCCATAAGCTCTGCGTCATTGGCTGGGTTATCAAGTTTAGCCCCAGTTTCATAATCCCCATTACCAATCACCAAGGCAATTCGGCTCTCAGCCCATAGAGCGGAAGGAAGAACAAAACTGAAGAAAGAACAAATTATGAAGGAAAATAAAAAACGCATCATCAACCAGCCCAAATTAATGAATAAAAAAATAAACACTGAATAATTTATATCAAAACTATAAGCCCTAAATTATAGCGAGAATAAGAAAGGTCAAATTAACTCTGCTTAATTCCAGCCAAAATCTTTTCACTCTTTAAACACCTTCCCTAATCAAAAAACTGTCAATGGACAGCCCCATCTCCTCTTGCAAAGATTGACAGTCCCCTTCTAGCCCTCTACCACCAATATAAAGAGGCTAAAAACCTAAAGAGATTTAAGCAACCAATGAAAATCGCCACCTGGAACATAAATGGCATCAAAGCCAGATTACCCAATTTAGAGAAATGGCTTAAAGAAGCTGAGCCTGACATTGCCTGCCTGCAAGAAATAAAATCAATCGATGAAAACTTCCCTGTCGAAGTGTTTGAAGCCATGGGCTATAACGTCGCCGTTCACGGCCAAAAGAGCTTTAATGGCGTCGCCATTCTCTCTAAGCTTCCCTTTGACGAAATTTCAAAAGGCTTACCCGGCAATGAAGCTGATGAACAAGCCAGATATTTAGAAGCTGTCATCTCAACAGAAACCGGTGCCATTCGTGTCGCTTCAATTTATCTCCCCAATGGCAACCCGGTTGATACACCCAAATATCCCTACAAATTAGACTGGATGCAGCACTTAAAAAATCACGCTGAAACTTTATTGAAATACGAAGAGCCGCGGGTACTTGCAGGTGACTATAACATCATCCCAACAGAAAAAGATGTCTACGACGCCTCTAAATGGCTCGAGGATGCGCTCTATCTTCCTCAATCAAGGGCCGCTTACCATGCCATCCTCAATCTTGGGCTAACCAGCGCTTTTGAAGCCACAATCAATAGGGCACATAAATATACATTTTGGGATTACCAAGCCGGCGCTTGGAACAAAGATAACGGCATCAGAATTGACCACCTGCTTCTCTCACCCCAAGCGGTCGACAAGCTTGGGGCTTGCGAGATTGACCGTTACACAAGAGGCTGGGAAAAACCATCAGATCACGTTCCCATCTGGATTAATCTGGACGTTTAAAACAAAAACCCCATTAACTCATCAGAAGTTAATGGGGTTTTATCTAGGAAATATTTTCTTGGGCCAATTTATCGCCCAGCAGCACCGCCATAGTCAAACATCTGGAACCCAAATCCCATAGAAGGTC
>CAXIBI010000203.1:0-1554 GCA_964022305.1 uncultured Hyphomicrobiales bacterium
CAGCTTTCCTAATGAATTTCCTTGTGATAATGAATGTTTTTCTTGTTCAATCATCTTTGAGCATGATCAAGTGTTATGCGGTTTAGCTTTGTTATCCTTCTCAGATTATAGCAAACGTACCGATTTTTAGATGCCGAATTTTAAGGGGTGAATTATGTTTGATCTGAAATGGATCCGTGAAAATAGTGATGCATTTGATGCGGGGCTTGCTAAACGTGGGAGCGCTCCTCTATCGGCTGAGATTTTAAAGATCGATGAAGAGCGCCGGGATCACCTAAAAGCCTTGCAAGATGCACAAGCCAAGCGCAATACGGCGTCGAAAGAAATTGGTAAGGCGAAAGCCTCTGGTGATGAAGAGGCCGCCGCTGCTGCGATTGCAGAAGTTGCTAAAATAAAAGACTTTATTCAAAAAGGCGAGGATGTTGAGCGCGAGATCAATGAGCGTTTAAACGCGCTATTATCAGCTATTCCGAACCTACCGCATGATGATGTGCCTGAAGGTGCTGATGAAGAGAGCAATGAGCTTGTTCGCACGGTTGGTGAGACACCTTCATTTGATTTTGAGCCAAAAGAGCATTTTGATATTGGCGAAGCGCTGGGGTTGATGGATTTTGAAACGGCTGCCAAAATGTCAGGTAGCCGATTTGTTTTACTCTCTGGTCCACTTGCACGCCTCGAGCGGGCACTGGCGCAATTTATGCTCGATTTGCAAACAGGAGAGCATGGGTACACAGAGGTTTCACCGCCAACATTGGTGAAAGACAATGCGCTTTATGGTACGGGGCAATTGCCAAAGTTTGAAGAGGATCTCTTTAAAACAACCGGTGATCATTATCTCATCCCAACGGCTGAAGTGCCTCTAACGAACATTGTTGCAGATAGCATTATTGAAGAGAGCTATTTGCCGCGCCGTTATACTGCCTTTACACCGTGCTATCGTTCTGAAGCTGGCTCAGCTGGGCGTGATACACGCGGGATGATCAGGCAGCATCAATTTTTAAAAGTTGAGATGGTCTCTATCACAAAGCCTGAACACTCTGACGAAGAGCTTGAGCGCATGACAGGATGCGCTGAAGAAGTGTTGAAGCAGCTTGGCCTTTCTTACCGAGTGATGAAACTTTGCACTGGCGATATGGGCTTTGGCGCACGGCGCACCTATGATATTGAAGTTTGGTTGCCAGGGCAGAATATGTACCGGGAGATTTCTAGCTGTTCTGTTTGTGGTGATTTCCAGGCGCGGCGCATGAATGCACGCTTTAGAAAAGAGGGTGAAAAGGCGCTTCAATTTGTACACACGCTAAATGGCTCTGGTTTGGCTGTGGGTAGGACACTTATTGCTGTGATGGAAAATTATCAACAAGCTGATGGTAGCGTGGTTGTACCCGAGGCTCTAAAACCCTATATGGGGGGGATAGAGGTGATTAGCTCAAGTTAATCTCTCTTTAAAACAGTAATTTCCAAACAGATTGGTTACTCCCATGCGAATTCTTGTGACAAATGATGATGGACTTGATGCGACAGGGATTGAGGTTTTAGAAGCTATTGCCCGGGAGC